>NZ_JBIWFQ010000002.1:0-83567 GCF_044763105.1 Lysinibacillus sp. NPDC096212
AGACACCGCCCTTTCACGGCGGTAACACGGGTTCGAATCCCGTACGGGTCATACTGAAATGCAGTAGATGTAATTTACATCTACTGCATTTTTTTTATGGTACTTTATCAAACATCGAAAATTCCTTTCCGCCGAACCGCTGTACAGTTAGAATAGCCCGTTCCATCGAGTTTGCTAATTCATACGATCAAATTCTTCCTCTTATCACGCTTAGAGACAATCGTATATAACCTTCATTTAGCCTTGGCTATAAACTATCTAAAAAGCCACTAAAAATCAACCTTAAGATCCGCGTCTCTCTCAAAATAAAACATTAAAACTATGCAATGCATATAGAAAAAATTAAATATAATTAGTATTTGCTTTGTGACCACTATTAATTGGACAAATAATCCATGGAAAATAGCCGTAATATTGGTATATCCTTTGGAATATATCTATCTTTCTTTTATAATGGGAATGAATAGAATTAATAGGAGGTAATAATTATGAAAAAAAAACAGAGTAAATGGATTATGAGTGCAGCGTCTGCTGCTTTGATTGCTGCAGCTGTTGTTCCTACTGCAAATGCGGCTAACTTTACAGATATTGCAAAAAATGACCATAAAGAGGCCATTTTGGCACTAGCAGATGCAAAAATTGTAGCTGGATATCCAGATGGTACGTTTAAGCCAACTGGGGTCCTTACGAAAGGTAATGTAACAAAATTTTTAGGAAAATGGCTTGAATTAGAACACTTCCAAGTGCCAGCAGACTACAATAAAAAAGTACGTTTTACAGACATGCCTACATCTTCAAAAGATCAAGAATTACTACAATATGCAGCGCTTATAAATGATACTGGTATTTTCAAAGGGACTAACAACAAGTTATTACCTTCCGAGTATATCTCTCGCGAACAAATGGCTTCTATTTTAGTACGTGCAATTGAGAAAGTTTACGATATCGATTTAATTGCGATGTATAAAAAAGAAAACTTTAAATCTTCTATTACAGATTTAAAAGTAGCTTCACCAGAAAATCATGAGGCCATCATCGCATTAGAATATGCCAAAATTACAAATGTAAAGACATTTAATCCGAAAAACACACTAACACGTGGTCAATTTTCATCGTTTTTACATCGTTCAATGACGAATATCGGTGAAATGGTAAGGGGTCCTGAAGTGGCCATCCAAACAGTTAAAGTTATAGATGCAAAAACACTACAGGTAACATTAACAGATGGGACAAGCCATAAGGTAACATTAGCGACTCCACTTACTGAAAATGTGGAAACGAAGGTAGATTTCAAAATTAATGACAAACCATATTCCGCTGTTGTTACATATGAAGTGAATGAGTTAAATGTACAATCAATTGAGGGAATTAATGCTTCTCAGATTAAAGTTGTCTTCAACCAAGCAATTGACCCACTTTCTGTGTTAAAAGCAGATGGGAAATTACAGGATAATGTTGTAGCTTTCTCTAATGTGGATACTTTAAGAGCTCTATCAGTTGTAAAAACAGAAATCAGCGCTGATAAAAAATCAATCACTTTTACAATGAATGAACCATTAAAAGGTACACATCGTTATGTGTTCAGCAACATTAAATCTGAAAAGGGCACAGTGCTTCAAAATGCAGATGCGAATTTTGTTATTGCTGGAGATACACAAGCGCCTACGATTTTAGGAACAACGCAAGGAAAAAATTCTTCAATCGTTAAAGTGCAGTTTTCTAAGCCAATGGCAGCATTTCCAAATGAACGCATTCAATTTACATTAGCAAATGGTACAAAGGTATCGAATGTAGTTGGAAGCATTGAGCAAAACTCAACTGAAGCGACATTTGACTTATCAGCTGCAACCATGAATGGTAAGTATTTAGACCCTGGTACAGCTGTTCAAATTACATTCGTAGCGGCAACAGATATGGCAGGGAACATAATTTCACCAAACCCTTCTACTGTAACAGTGAAAAAGGGAGATAAGGATGGTGTTCCACCGACGTTTTCTTCTGTTACACAAACTGGACCGAATACGTTCCAGCTATTGTTCTCAGAGGAGATTCAACCACTTTATCCATATGATCTTTCAGTCAAAAGCGGTCAGACTTCAATTTCTGTGAATTCAGTAGAGAAAGATCCTAAAAATGGTCGTTTATTTAATGTTACGGTAGATTCAAAAAGCTCGCTTCAAGGAATTACAACGATCGGTACAGCTTCTGGTCGAGTAATTACTGACTTATCAGGTGAAACGGCAACATTCTCAACAGCGTATAACTTTATAAGAGATGATAAAGCGCCGGCCCTAACGAATTCTGAAATTGTTTACGAGGATAGTGTAGAATATTTACAATTAACTTTCGATAAGCCAGTACAGTTAGGCGTTAACGCAAAAGCGTCATTTACTGGGAAATTCACGAATAATTACATTTTATATGAGGTATCAAGAGGACCCCAAAGTGATATTCAGACCGTAAAAGATCAACCTACGAAATTACGTGTTAAAATGGCAGGACTGCTAGGCATGTATGATACAAAAGGAGCTCTTTACGATGGCAAATTAAATTTATTTAATGTTACCAATTTATACGGTGTGCCAGCCACTGAAGTGCAAAATGTTAAATTTACACGTAATGGTGATTTAAATATAAATGGCAATAAATTAGCTTTATCACAATACAATGCAATTCAAACATCTGCAACAGATTATTCTATTAAAGATAATAATATTGTTTATTTAAATTTCAATTATCCTGTTGATCCTGCACTTGCTCAAAATGTTCAAAATTATAGTATTGATAATGCTCAGATAGAAAGTGCTGTTGTAGAAGGATCCAATTTAAATCGTATTAAGCTCACATTAAAAAAGGATTCAAATTATTTTAATGGCGCACGAAACTTTACGATTAAAGGCTTAAGAGCAGCAAACTCTATGGAATCATTTGACGAGGTGCGAACATCCATTAACCTTAAAGAAAATATTGCACCAAAGGTTGTGAATGTTAATGTCAGCAATTCACAAACATTAGAGCTTGTTTTCAGTGAACCAGTAACAAACGTTAATAATTTGGATTTTAATATTACAGTGAATGGTTCTTCGGTAGCAGCAACTACCTATTCACAAGGTAATGATAGAGTATTAATTACAATACCTCAGAATGGCTATTTATTTGAAAACGGCAGAAGTGTTACGATTCAAACTTCACCGCGTAATGAAATTATGGATTTTAATGGGAATAAATTAGATTTCACTTCCCAAACAATTACAGTACAAAGATAAATAAAAAGGGATTAAGCAAGAATTTCCTATGAAATAATATTTGTCTTTAACTATAAAGAATAGCATGCTGGATATATACTCAGCATGCTATTTTCTTATATCTAATGGGAGATAAACGGTGCTTTATGTACGTATTTTGTATTATCAATATGATCAATGATAAAAGTGGCTATATCTTGATTCGTAATTTTTGTACCAGGCATATCCGTCAGGTTTTCCTTTATCTGATTGGATGTTAAACTATCTTTTACAAACGGTAATCTAATTAGTGTCCATTTGATCTGTTTATTATTTGATAAAAATTTCCATTCTAATTTTTTATCTTGCATCATTTTTGAAAGGAATACTTCAAATATCTTTGCTCCTAAACGATTCATCATGCTTTTTTTGTCCTCTTTAATCGTTAGAGAACCACCTGAAACACCTATATAACGACTAATGTTTAATTCTTTCATCACATTAAAAATATTATTTGTAACTTCGCTATATATAGGTTCCTCTTTAGTTGGTTGACCAAATGTATTAATAACAACTTGACAATCTTTAAGAAGTTCTCGGATGTTTTCTATATCCTGTACCTGCCCTTTTACTATTTCAATAGCATCATTTTTATACTGTAACTTTTCAGGATTTCTAACAAGCATCCGAACATGATATCCTTTTTGTATTGCTTGAGTTGCTATATGCCTTCCTACTTTCCCTGTTCCCCCAATTATCGCTATCTTATAAACATTACCCATTATATCCCTCCTGTTGAATATATTAGTAGATATACGATAAACCTTATCAAAAGGATTCAAATTTTTCTTTTTTTAATAAAGTATGTAATATGGTTTTGTTTTGCGAATCTATAAGCTAAGATGAAAATAGAACAAGCACTAGGGGGATATGAATGAGGAAATTATTGTGGACTAACAACCAACAATATTTGTTACAGAAGAATGTAGAACAAGTAGAACCTTTTCTACGTCATTTTTCATCGGAACAAGTAAATCGTGTTGGTAAATTTCAGCGTACATATGAGAAGTTTGAAAGCACGCCATTGCGTTGTTTAAATGCTTTTGCATCATTCGTTGGGGTACAAAAAATTGTTGTAAAAGATGAATCTTATCGATTTGGCTTAAATGCATTTAAAGTATTAGGTGGCGTGTATGCAATTGGGCAGTACGTTGCCAAAAAGTTAGATAGAAATATTGATGAGCTATCGTTTGAGCAACTTAAATCACCTGAAGTAAAGGAGCAGCTTTGGGATTTAACGTTTATTTCAACGACAGATGGCAATCATGGTCGTGGAGTGGCATGGGCTGCTAGAGAACTAGGTTTGAAAGCCCGTATTTACATGCCAGCTGGTAGTGCAGAGGAACGTCTCCAAAATATTAAAAATGAAGGTGCATATGCTGAAATAACGACAATGAATTATGATGATACCGTTCGTTATACGTCACAACTAGCAATAGAAAATGGATGGATCATTATTCAAGATACGATGTGGGAAGGCTATGAGGAAATTCCGTTATGGATTATGCAAGGCTATACAACACTAATAAAAGAAGCCGTTGAGCAGTTGGAAAAAGCACCTACCCATGTATTTTTACAAGCTGGGGTTGGATCTTTTGCAGGGGCAGTTGTAGCTTTCTTACAACAATATTATGAGCAAAAGATTACATTTGTCTTAGTGGAGCCTTTTGTAGCGAATTGCTATTATGAAAGCTTTAAAGCAGGAGATGAACAGTTTGTAACGGTTGGTGGAGAGATGCAAACAATTATGGCAGGTCTTGCTTGTGGTGAGCCGAATCCGCTTGCTTGGGGCCTGTTAAAGACTTATACGAAAGTAAGTATTTGCTGTGATGAGGAAGTTGCTGCAACAGGTATGCGCATTCTAGGGAATCCGCTAGCGACAGATGCACGAATTATTGCTGGAGAATCGGGAGCTGCCCCGGTTGGATGTTTTTATGAGTTGATGACGAATAAGCAATATACAGAACTGAAGGAAACATTACAATTAGATGAAGATTCTCGGGTATTGTTTATTAACACTGAAGGTGACACAGATGTAGAAAACTACAGAAATATTGTGTGGCATGGCAAGTATTCCGAAATTTAATTAAAGTAGCAAACTAGTGATAATAAAATGTTCTAGTTTGCTTTTTTCATTTACGACGCGACTAGTCGGAACGGAAATCAACCCGACGTTATGGTAATGAGCCAATTTTTCTTGATTTTTTTCTTGACCTTAACGTTGCGTAAACATTTACAGTAGCATTAGTGGAGGTGAAAAATGTGGAATATACAATTCAAGAGCTTGCTCAATTATCTGGGGTTAGCACAAGAACACTGCGTTATTATGATGAAATTGGATTACTAAAGCCTGCAAGAACGAATGAGGCGGGCTATCGATTTTACGAACAGTTTGAAGTTGATATGCTCCAGCAAATTTTATTTTATAGAGCATTAGATATGAAGCTAGCAACAATTAAGGAAATTATTCAAGCGCCTGATTTTCAACATACAGAGGCACTGAAAACCCATCGTACTGCTTTACTGAAACGCAAGGAGCAGCTGGAAAAGATATTACAAACAGTAGAAAAAACCATTCAATCTATTGAGGAGGAACAACCAATGGCAAATGAAGAAAAATTTAATGGACTAAAAGAGAAGCTAATCGCGGAAAATGAAAAGCAATATGGTCAAGAAATTCGTGCAAAATATGGTGACAAAACGGTTGATACATCGAATGCAAAGGTAATGAATATGACAGAGGAACAGTATGAAGCAATGCAACAGCTAGAACAGCAATTATTTAATCGTTTAAAAGAAGCGATGGAAATCGGCGATACAAACAATGATGTGGCAATGGAGGTTGCAGAGCTTCATAAGCGCTGGCTTAGTTTTACATGGTCACAATATTCTAAAGAGGCACATGCAGGTATAGCTCAGATGTATATAGCGGATGAACGCTTTTCTGCATATTACGATGAGCGCGTTTCTAAAGGAGCAGCACAATTTTTACATGATGCCATCATCAGTTTCACCTTGGCGTAATTGTAGCTGACACTTTGCTTTCGCTACAGAAAACATTTTGTAGCTGTCGCTGTGCTTTCGCTACAGAAAACAATGCGTCAGGATTTTGAATTGTGCTTAGGTCTGCATGATGCAGGTTAGTTAGCTGTTGTCGCAGGAAGTGACGATTTTTAATTAAACAAAATAAATAACTCCTCTTTATGCTTTAGTGTTTTAGAAATATTAATTTAGGAAAAAATGAAGGCATGAGGAGGAGATTTTTTTGAACCCACAAGTAATGGAAAAATTAAGAAAGCAATTAGAGCAGGAACTACAGGAAATAGAACAGCAACTTGAGGAATCAGAGCGTCCACAAGCTACAGAGCTGTCTAATTATGATAATCATCCAGCTGACAATGCGAGTGACTTAACGGATCAGCTAACGGAAATGGCGATTGATGAGCACAGGGGTGATGATGCTGAGGAAATAAAGGCTGCACTAAAAGCGATGGAGGATGGTACGTATGGTAAATGCGCTGTATGTGGTGAAGAGATTCCTATAGGTCGCTTAGAAGCTATGCCGAAAGCATTGACATGTGTTGAACATGCTGAGCACAAAGAAGAAAATTTAAGACCAGTAGAGGAAGATGTGTTGTCTTCTACGCCAAGATCGGATGATTTCATAGAACTTGAGGAATTCGGCTCTTCTGACACTCCTCAAGATAAAAGTTAGTAAGCATTTTCACTCACAGGTATTATAATAGCTGTATGGGGTGAGGATATGGACATAATTGATTTACATTGCGATGCTCTATCGAAATTAACAACTTTAGAAGCGGCAAAATTTGAAGATGATGTACGTTTGCAAGCCAATCGACAGAGAGTACAATTAGGGCAGGTTAAGGCACAAGTATTTGCTATTTTTATTAATCCTAAAATTCCGCAAAGCATGCGATTTTTAGAGGCAGTGCGGCAAATTGAAGCCTTCCATACACATGTATTACAAACTGAGGGCATGGTGCATATTACGGATTGGTCGCAATTAGATACTTTAGCTCCGCATGAAATTGGTGCAATTTTAAGCTTAGAGGGCTGTGGTCCAATCGGCGAAGATTTAGCAAAGCTTGCTGCAATATTAGATGCAGGTGTGAAGTTAGTTGGCTTAACGTGGAATGAGGAAAATGCTGTGGCCCACGGTGCTGAACAGGATGCAAACCTTGGTTTAAAACCATTTGGTAAAGAGGTTATAGACTTGCTAAATAAGCGAGATATTATTATCGATGTCTCGCATTTAAATGAACAGAGTTTCTGGGATGTCTTACCACTAGCGAAGCATATCATTGCGAGCCATAGTAATGCACGTGCACTTTGCGATCATCCAAGAAATTTAACGGACGCTCAGGCAAAAGCACTTATCGAGCATGGAGGGCATATTCATGTCGTTTACTATCCGCCTTTTATCCATGACAATGCTACGATGGAGGATTTAGTAGCGCATGTGAAGCATCTAGCGAATATAGTAGGGGTAGAGCACCTTGGACTAGGTTCAGATTTCGATGGAATAGATGCTACTGTAAAAGGATTAGCACACGCAGGAGAGGCACAAAATTTGTTAGAGGCGTTACGTGAACATTTTTCAACCGAAGAAATTCGTGGTATTGCAAGTGAGAATTTTAGATGCTATGTAAAAAATGTAGCAGCCCGTTAAGGCTGCTACATTTTTAATAAAAGAAATATTGAATTAATAAACCGATTCCTAAGAGGAAGCCGAAGAATGTATTTGTTTGCGCTGTAAATTTCATCGCAGGCATAACTTCTTTCGCTTCTTTTTTATCGCGGAAAATTTGAGTCGCACGAAGTGGCTTTGGAACGCTTAAGAAAATGATTAGAGCCCAAAAAGTAATACCATCAATGGCTACAAGAGCAATTACCCATAAATACGAAACGATAAAAAAGCCAGATAGCACAGAAATGGCATTATCTCGACCTACTAAAATAGCAAGCGTTCGTCGACCACCCTCTGTATCTCCTACGATATCACGGATATTGTTGGACAGCATGATAGCTCCAACTAAAATCATACTTGGTACTGAAAGCAAAACAGCGTCTAATGTCACAGTAAGCGTTTGAATATAAAAGGCGATTAAGACAATCCCCATTCCCATAACAGCGCCAGATACAATTTCTCCAAATGGTGAATAGGCTATTGGATAAGGTCCGCCAGTGTATAAAAAACCAATAAGCATACAAACAAGCCCGACAGCAGCAAGCCACCAAGAAGTTGAGGCACATATGTAAATGCCAAGCAACATAGCGATTGCATAGAAGCTTAAGGCAATCATCATAATTGTTTTTGGTTGAACACCGTGACGCACAATCGTTCCGCCGATGCCGACAGAATTTTCATTGTCTAATCCTAGTTTGTAATCGTAATATTCATTGAACATATTTGTTGCTGCTTGTATAAGCATACTTGCAATGAGCATAGCAAAAAATAGTCCAAAATCAATTGTTTGTTTTTCAATTGCTAAAGCAATAGCTGTTCCTAAAAATACTGGAACGAATGAAGCGGTTAAAGTGTGAGGACGTGTTAAATGCCACCAAACTTTAATACCCCTATCAGCTTCAATGACTTTGGTCATAAGGTCTTTCTCTCCTTCAAATGTTGTAGACTATTCTTATTTTATACGAAGAATGAGAAAATGGATAGGTTCACAGCTTATTATATACAGTTCAGATCAATTATGCCTTGGCATAATTGCGTCCGGAATCGGCTTTGTGCTTAGGCCTGCGTGATGCAGGTCAGTTAGCCGTTATCGCATGGATGCGATGATTTTAGGCTAACATCCTATATTGAACTCCTTTCCGATTACGTGACATCCGCCGGAGGCTTTTAACTTCTTTCAGCGGCTGTTTGGACACCCGCTGAAAAGTAGCTTAAATCCGCATTCATTTCACCACCTATAGAGGAGGGAGTCTTCTGCTGAAAGAAGTTAAAAAAAATGATACAATAGAACATGCATTTATGAACTGAAAACAATAATTAAGATAATAGCAACAGTACGAAGAATAGGCTAGCAAATAAAAAATGACCCCTATTTTAACAGAAAAATATGATGTGGTAAAAGTACAAACGTTCATTTCATGATGCAAAGTTTTGGTCAATTGTGCTAAAGAAAAGCCAAAGCAGTATTTATGACTGAAAGTGTAGAACGAGTACAAAATATACCGTGTGTCATTCATTATGTACATTGCAACAACGGAGGTAATTTTCATGCAACAGAAGTGGTACCAAGCCACAGAGGTAGAAGTGGACTCTTTGGGCCAAAGCCTTCATTTTTATATGGAAACAATTGAAGTTAGTCGCTTATCGGCGCTCGCATTTTATGCAGCGGGCGAGGAGCATTATAAAGGTGAACGATTTTATTGGCAAAATAGAGAAAAAACAATGACATTAGTAGGGCTAGGACATGCCTATACGATTCAAAATAACGCCAAAAATAATCGCTTCGATGCAGTAGAAGCAGAGTGGAAAAATTTAACGAAAAACTGTGTGAAGGGACAAAGCGAGCTACAACCAATTTTGTTTGGTGGATTTACATTCGATCCACAAAATGAAGTGACTGGGGAGTGGACAGACTTTCCAGAGGCTTATTTTGCACTCGCAACATACCAGCTTGTTATCCGAGATGACAAAGCGTTTGTAAGTATTCACCTTATTTCAAAAAATGAGCAGGCAGAGTCCCAACTCGAAGCGCTACGTAAAGAGCGAGATCATTTAATTCATGCTGCTCAAGTAAAAGAAGTGAAAACGTATGCAAAGCCTGAAATCACAAGTTACTTTGAGCCATATAAGGAGCCGTATTTAGCTTCGATTGACCAAGTAACTGCATTGATTAAGCAGAAGAAGGCAGATAAAGTCGTTATTGCACGCTCACTAGCATTGCAATTTAAAGAACAAGTTTCTTCACCACAGGTACTCTCACAAATTATTCATGAGCAGCCAGAAAGCTATTTATTTGGTTTAGAACGTCAAGAATTATTGTTCTTTGGTGCGTCCCCTGAACGTCTTGTAAAAGTAGAAGAGGGCCGAGCCTTTTCATCTTGTGTTGCAGGTTCTATTAAACGTGGTAAGACAGCAGAGGAAGATGAAGCCTATGGACAAAGCTTATTAAATGATTCGAAAAATGGTGGCGAACATCAATATGTTGTCGATATGATTGCGGAAACATTCCGTAAAAATTGTGTAGAGATGACAATACCGGATGGCCCACGCTTACTAAAAATTAGAGATATACAACATTTATATACACCTGTTGAAGGTCAGTTAAATAATGAAGCAACAATATTACAACTGACAAAATCTTTACATCCAACGCCAGCTTTAGGCGGTGTGCCAAGGAAAGAGGCAATGGCAGCTATACGTAAGTATGAGCCTATGAATCGTGGGCTTTACGCTGCTCCAATTGGTTGGGTAGATGCTGATGGCAATGGGGAATTTGCAGTGGCCATTCGTTCGGCTGCTTTACTTAAGGACAAAGCTTATTTATATGCTGGTGGCGGTATTGTAGCAGATTCAGAGCCACAATCTGAATATGAGGAAACATTAGTGAAATTCCGTCCAATGCTTCGTGCGCTAGGAGGACAATTACATGAGTGAACGGAAAATTTTAACGGATTATGTTTATAAAATGGTAGCATCACTAGTGCAAGCTGGTGTTGAGAACGTTGTTGTCAGCCCTGGTTCACGTTCGACACCTTTAGCTTATGCATTTGCTTCAACGAAACAGCTCCAAATGTATCGTCAAGTTGATGAACGATCGGCTGCCTTTTTTGCGCTAGGAATTGCAAAGGCTACAGCAAAACCTGTTGTTCTTTTATGTACATCGGGAACAGCTGCGGCAAACTATTTTCCTGCCATTGTTGAAGCAAGCTATGCTCGTGTACCGTTAATCATCATTACAGCTGATCGTCCACATGAATTGCGAGAGGTGGGTGCACCACAGGCTATTCATCAGCCGAATTTATATGGTACAAATGTCAAATGGAGCGTGGATTTCCCTTTGGCAGATGGTGCTGCACCAACATTGCCGTTTATTGAGCGTCATATTGCACGTGCGGTAGCGGTGGCGATGAGCGCACCATTTGGACCAGTGCATATTAATGTACCGTTCAGAGAACCGTTGTTGATTGATTTTCGAGAGGAACTTCCAGAAGTGACATTTAAGCATAGCAGTATGGGTCAGTTAGTACCTTCAAAGGAGACTCAACAAGAGCTATCGGAGATTTTACGTGCAAGCAAAAGAGGCTTTATTATTATTGGTGAGCTAGCACTCGGTACAGATTTAACAACTATGTGGGAGTTTATTCGCCAATTAAAATGGCCGGTCATTGTCGAGAGTTTATCTAAGATGCGGTCATCTGTACCAGAAGATTGTCTGCCTTATATGATCACGACGTATGATGCCATTATGAAAAGTGAAGATTTTAAAGCATTAGTTGAACCAGATACGGTGCTACGTTTAGGAGCACAGCCTGTTTCTAAATTTATCATGCAATTTATTACTAAATCTCAGCCTAATACGTATATTGTTGTCGATGAAGATCCGATGTTCCGTGATTCTACAGGTGTGTCTACTCATTTTGTTCATGCAAGTATTGGTGAGTGGCTCACGCAATTAGAAATCTCTGAAACAGCACTTGAGACAGAGTATTTAGCTGAGTGGCAAGATGCTAATGATATTGCACTTGAGTATATTGAACATTATGCTGACGGTGCGATTGATGAGGGAGCAATGGTAAGTCGATTACTAAAAATGATTCCTAATGGCAGTGATATTTTTGTTAGTAGCAGTATGCCAGTGCGTGATATTGATACGTTTTTAATGGCGACACAGAAGGATATTCGAATTGTTGCGAATCGTGGAACGAATGGTATTGATGGTGTCGTATCAACTGCAATGGGCTTTAGTCAAGGAAATAACCGTGAAACCTACTTGCTTATTGGCGATTTAGCCTTTTTACATGATGTCAACGGTCTCATTGCTTCAAGATACCAGGAATGCAATTTGACAATGATCGTTATGAATAATGATGGCGGCGGTATTTTCTCTTATTTACCACAATCTACAGTTGAGGCACATTATGAAGATTTATTTGGTACGCCAACTGCCCTTAAATTCCATGATATTGCCAATATGTACGATATGGATTATATACGAGTAGATGATATTTCAGAGCTATCAGTAAAGTTCACTACGATGAAAAAACGACCAATGCGCTTAATTGAAATTTTCACGAATCGAGAGGAAAATGTGTATGCGCATCGAGCACTATGGAATCGCATTAACGTAGGGTTAAAAGCATGGCAAAGCTAATGATTCGAGGGCTTGAAACATACGTAGAAATCTGGAATGAAGAAGCGGAGCAAACGCTCGTGGCATTGCATGGTTTTACAGGTAGTACGGCTACATGGCGAAATTTAGCGAAGGCTCTACCTCGTGTACGAGTTATTGCCATCGATTTAATTGGGCATGGCCAAACCGTTATACCTCAACAAATTAGTCGTTTCTCTATGCAAGAACAAATCCAAGATTTAGAGGAAGTTTTTGGCCAGCTACAGCTCAAAAAATTTATGCTGCTAGGCTATTCAATGGGAGGGAGAGTTGCATTATCGTATGCAATCTCCTATCCTGAACGAATTGAAAAGCTGATTTTAGAAAGTGCTTCACCAGGTTTACGAACTGCAAAGGAACGTTCTGAACGTTGTGAGAGGGATAACGCTCTTGCTGAAAAAATAATTAGTAATGGATTGTTATCATTTGTCAATGCATGGGAAAACATTCCTTTGTTTGAATCTCAAAAGTGTTTATCACACAATGTGCAAGAAGCGATTAGGTTCGAACGACTTTCTCAGAAGGAAGAAGGCTTGGCAGGTAGTTTACGAGGCATTGGTACAGGAAGTCAACCATCAAATTGGATGGCATTGGAGAAGCTTGAATTTCCTGTACTTTTAATGACAGGCTCACTAGATGATAAATTTTGTAAAATTGCACTAGAAATGAAAGCGTTATTAAAAAATGCCAAACATACGACAGTAAATGACGCTGGACATGCAATTCATGTGGAAAATCCCGCTGAGTTTGCTACAATAGTAGAGGAGTATTTAACGTAATATAATTTTTACGTTATCGTCTCGATTTTGAACGAGACGAATTTAATTATTAGGAGGCAATTCAATGACACGTCAATGGACAAGTTTACATACTTATGAAGACATTAAGTATGAGTTCTATAACGGTATCGCAAAAATTACGATTAACCGTCCAGAAGTGCGCAACGCATTCCGACCAAAAACGGTAATGGAAATGATCGATGCTTTTTCACGTGCACGTGATGATAAAAATGTTGGAGCTATCATTTTAACTGGTGAAGGTGAGCATGCCTTCTGTTCAGGTGGAGACCAAAAAGTACGCGGTCATGGCGGCTACGTTGGTGAAGATGAGATCCCACGTCTAAACGTTCTTGATTTACAACGTTTAATCCGTGTTATTCCAAAACCTGTAGTAGCGATGGTTGCAGGCTATGCAATCGGTGGAGGACACGTATTACACGTTGTCTGTGACTTAACAATTGCTGCTGATAACGCTCGCTTTGGACAAACTGGACCAAAAGTTGGTTCATTCGATGCTGGTTATGGCTCAGGCTATCTTGCACGTATTATCGGTCATAAAAAGGCGCGTGAAATTTGGTTCCTTTGCCGTCAATACGATGCACAACAAGCACTTGATATGGGATTAGTTAACACAGTTGTTCCTTATGAGCAATTAGAAGATGAAACTGTACAATGGTGTGAAGAAATGCTACAAATGTCTCCAACTGCTCTACGCTTCTTAAAAGCAGCAATGAATGCAGATACAGACGGTTTAGCTGGTCTTCAACAAATGGCTGGCGACGCTACTCTTCTTTACTACACAACAGATGAAGCTAAAGAAGGTCGTGACGCATTCAAAGAAAAACGTCAACCAGATTTCGGTCAATTCCCAAGATTCCCTTGATTACCTGAAACGTTTAAACGGCTCGTATCTTAATGAGATACGAGCTTTTTGTATATCTAAAGGGCCGAGACGGATAGACTTGCTAGAGCGACGGCACAAGGTGCGTTAGCGGCGGAAAGGCGTGCGTTAGCGGCGGAAGAGGGTGCGTTAGCGGCGGAAGAGGGTGCGTTAGCGGCGGAAAGGCGTGCGTTAGCGGCGGAAAGGCGTGCGTTAGCGGCGGAAAGGCGTGCGTTAGCGGCGGAAAGGCGTGCGTTAGCGGCGGAAGAGGGTGCGTTAGCGGCGGAAGAGGGTGCGTTAGCGACGGAACAGAGTGCATTTAGCGACGGAACAGAGTGCATTTAGCGGCGGAACAGAGTGCATTAGCGGCGGAAGAGGGTGCATTAGCGGCGGAAGAGGGTGCGTTAGTGGCGGAAGAGGGTGCGTTAGCGGCGGAAGAGGGTGCGTTAGCGGCGGAACGGGATGCATTAGCAGCGGAAGAGGGTGCGTTAGCGGCGGAACCCCGTGCATTAGCAGCGGAACCCATGCATAAGCGACGGAACCCATGCATAAGCGTCGGAACACCATGCTTTGCAGTGGAACCGCACGCCAAAGCGGCAAAAACCCTATGTCAGAGCACCGAATAGACGGATGATGCGATAAAGCGGTAAGATTAAGGCTGATTGGAGGAATAATGAGATGTATTTAAATTGGATTTTACAGCGAGCGTATTTAACACCTTTACGAAACGGTTTAACATATAATGGGCAGACTTGGACGTTTCAAGAATTAAATGATTTATCGTTGAAACGTGCTCGTCAACTTACAGCACTGGATATAAAACAAGGGGACCGTATTGCAATAATGGGTCCGAGTAAGCCTTCCCTTGTCATTATGATGTACGCGTGTATGCATTTACAATGCGAAATGGTTATGCTAAATCGTAGGCTAACACAGGATGAAATTGCCTATCAGCTAGAGGATTCAGAGGCTATGGCGATATTAATTGCCGATGAGGATATAGAAAAATTACCATCACATACGTCTTATTATTTATTTTCTACTATAGAAAAAAGTACAGAAGCGGCTATTGATATTACGAAAGAATGGTCTTTAAACCAAACAACATCGATTATGTATACATCTGGTACGACTGGTTTTCCAAAGGGCGTTTGTCAAACTGTCGGAAATCATCAGGCAAGTGCAACGGCCTCCGTTTTAAATATTGGTTTACATGCAGAGGATACTTGGTTATGTGCGGTACCACTTTTTCATATTAGTGGATTTTCTATTTTAGTGCGCTCACTATTGTACGGCAATAAAGTGCATTTATATGATCAATTTGATGCAGAAGCCATTTCCAAAAATATAATGGATGGCGAGGTTACACATATGTCGGTAGTCGCTGTCACATTGGAAAGGATTTTACATACCCTTGAACAGAAAAACGCACAAGCCTCACCGAAGTTTAAAATGATGCTAGCAGGTGGTGGACCAGTGCCAGAAGATTATTTAAAGAGAGCGCATGCATTAAATTTAGCTGTAGCTCAAACATATGGTATGACTGAAACCTCGTCACAAACTGCAACATTAGCAAATGAAGATGCGATGCAAAAAATTGGTTCTGCGGGAAAACCATTATTTTTTAATCAAATTCGCATTGCTGAGCCGAATGACAACGGTGAAGGAGAAATTTGCATACGTGGCCCACATGTTACACCAGGGTACATTGGTCGTTTTGCTCAAAAAGATGCAACGATTGATGGTTGGCTCCATACGGGGGATATTGGTTATATAGATGAAGATGGTTATTTATTTGTCATTGATCGTCGGGCTGATTTAATTATTTCAGGTGGCGAAAATATTTATCCTGCTGAAATCGAAAATGTACTACTTACACACCCTGCTGTTAAGGAAGCGGGAGTATGTGGAATCGATGATGATGCGTGGGGGCAAGTACCAATCGCCTTTGTTGTATTAAAAGAAGAAGTACAGGCAGAGCAAATACTAGCATTTTGTCAAAAGAAGCTTGCTAAATATAAAATACCAAAAGAAATTATTGTTACGGACGAGCTCCCTCGAAACGGTGCCAACAAATTACTTCGTAGAAAATTAATGAATTAATAACAAAAAGAAGCCTTCGTTGATAAGATGGCTTCTTTTCGTGTTGGTGAAAAAATTATAAAGTATGGATCTTCGGCAAAACGAGTGGTTGATTTCCGTACCGATTGAGCGCTTTGGTGCTGACGTAGCAGCAGGCAATATAAATGGAGGAATTTGCTTGATGCTCTCCAACGCAGAATAGCGAGTAGCGTCAATGGGGTTAGTGATAGGTATTTCTGAATTAAAAGTAAATCCAAGAATGAGTGCAATAATATCTTTCCTTGAATCTGCGTTTGCTCTTTTAGTTTGCTTCTATATTTCTAACTAGCAAGGGCGTTGACCAAGAAAGATTAATGCTCTCTTTTATTGAATTTTGATCAGGTTAACAAAATTTATTTAATCGAAATTGGTTAAATGATACAATAATAACATTACAAGGAAAGGTGTGATAAAGATGAAACACATTAATTTCAACAAGGTGATTGAAAAGTAGAGGGAATCTTCTTTTCAATCAATGAATTTAAAAATTATTGAAAAGAGGAATTGTATGTACAAAGATAACGAATTAATAATCCGTCCAATTGAGGAACAAGACTTATCGAAACTATGGGAGTTAATTTATAAAGAAGATGCACCAGAATGGAAGAAATGGGATGCACCTTACTTTCCGCATAAATCCATTCCGTTTGAAAAATTCATGGAAACTGCACCAACATGGGTTGGTAAAGAGAATATGTGGGTTATCACAGTAGATGAAGTCGTATGTGGGATTGTTTCTTATTATTTTGAAGATGAACAATCTGTCTGGTTGGAATTAGGTATTGTTATACACGAAGGTCAAAATTGGAATAAAGGAATAGGGACTCGTTCTCTAAAACTTTGGCTTAATCATATATTTAATTCATTACCACTTGTCAGAGTAGGTTTAACTACTTGGTCAGGGAATGATAGAATGATCCGGGTTGGAGAGAAATTAGGTATGCAAATGGAAGCTCGTATCAGAAAAGTACGCTTTTATGAAGACAATTATTATGATTCTATTCGTATGGGCATTTTAAGAGAAGAATGGGAAGCATTAAAACCTGCTTTGGAAATTTAAGTAAACAAGAGTTGGCTTAACAACTGTTGTGTTATTAAATATGATTGTGAAAGTTTGCACTTAAAGTAACGGGGGTTTTACTTGAAGATCATTGAGTTGCATATGCAGCTCTTTTTTTCTTTATTGAACTAACGAAGCAGTTTAGTTCAATAAGCATCACTATTGTATTTAGTTATTTTTCCATATGTTGTATAATTTGGGTAGTAATATTTAACTTTTAGTATTTTTAATAAATTATTTCGGGAGGTAAAACTTGTTATATTTAGCTTTATTAATTGGCATCGTTTCAATTGTAATTACAGATAAGCTTACGCAAGCTTTTAAATTATCAAGCATTTGGGGGATGATTGGTCAAATTTGTGCATCACTTGTAATAATAATGGTCGGCAAACTTGAGGTTAGTGATATTAATCTAGGTAATCACTTTGAATTAGGATATTTGACGATTCCGTTTACGTTATTATGTCTTGTAGGTTTTACAAATGTAATGAATATAGAAAAAGTGCAAAATCTTTCAATATTGCTGTTGCCATTCGTTTCTTTAGTTTGTTTCTCAATGGCTGCTTTCGTCATAGGCCATTCATTTGTTTTAATAACGGGAATTTGTGCCAGTTTAACGATTATGTTTATTCTGCTATACGGCTATTTTTCAGGTAAAGCATTTGTAGGAAGAACTCTTGCTACGTCAATAGGCTTCGTAATAGCAGTACTTTCAATATCCCTTATTAAAATATCTATTATAACAATTTATATTCCGATATTTACTTTAGCGATACCACTCACTTTATATTATTTTATTAAAGATAAATTTACGAGTATACAATTAATTACAGTTAGCACTTTAACAGCTATTTTATTTGGTGTATTAATGTTCATAGTTCCTTTTCATATAATGTGGTATCTCGTTGTTGGGTTAACGATTATTTTGGTCATCACGCAATTTTCACGTAAATATCGCTTTATTTAGAAACTAAAGTTCTTTTTAAACTCCCATGAAAGAATTTAATCATCTTTCATTTTCTGTGGTGTAGCGCTGGTTTTTGCGCTACATGGATGGCGAACGGGTGCTTTACTTCAAGATAAGATGGGATTCCACAGAGGTTTCACCTTGTTCTTATTCAACTAACGGTGCAGGTTAGTTGAATAGCAATTAGGTGTGATTGGAAGAATTGTCGATGATATAAAAAAGACACCGAAGTGTCTTATGTATTTTCAAATTAAGCTTATGGACAACTTGGAATTTGAAGGGTTAATCATAATAGTGAAATTCAAAACCGTCTTCTGGTTCGCCAATTTCATATCCCAATAATTTTGTAGCTCTATTCTTAAATAATGCAATCCATTCATTCCATTCTTCTGATGGTAATTTAGCATAGAATTGTAATCCACTTGATTCAATACTTACTTCTATCAATTTACCATCTGAACCATACCACTGTGGAAAGCCGTTTACAAAGTTGTTCCAGTTAGGCATTTCTCTATATAAACACTCCAACTTATCCCAAACTTCTTGTGGGGCAGAATAATGAATATTCAAATTAATGTTGTATATTTCCATATGTTCTCCTTTTCATATTTAGATTTATAAGTTGTTAATTCTTGATTTTATTCGCTAATTCAACCAAAAGTCGAACTTCTGAATCTTGTTTTACTGTGGGTCAACTGTGATAAAAACACTTTTTAATCCATCATCCGTATATAAAAACTCCATTTGTAAACACATATCTGCCAATTTTGAATTTGAAGTTAAATCATAATCAACAGCAAATCCACTGTTATCATTGAATTCATAGAAGTTGATTTGTGAATATTCGTATTTTGGGTGGAAATTACATGGAGCGCCAAATTCATCAAATGAATCAAATCTATTTAAGTTTAATGTTTCTTGGACATAATAGAATAACTCACCAATATCATCCACTTCAGATTCATCCACATAATTTAAAATGTTTTCATATTCTTTACTGTGCATTACTTTTAATATATTAGTAATAACAGTTAAAGCATATTGTTTATCTTCACTTTTCATATTGAACCTCCAAATTCTAATTTGTCTTTCTATTCAACTGTATAATATCATACAATTTGTGAGAAAATTCACTTAAACTAACAGGGCATTAATTGAATAAGTATTATAAAAAGCCTGTATCAATGATTACTTTGTAATCAACGATACAGGCTTTCTAATTGTCCTTATATATTTCGTTTCAAAGAAGCCTTCTTTATTCGTTTTAAGAGTAAACTTTTAGGATTAAATTAATCATTCATTAACATAATAAGAAATGACAGGCATAAACTAGTTAATAAAGGAGAAAGACTCATATGAGAAAATATATATATAATGTTGTCATTATATTATTTGTTCTACAAATGAGTCATGTGCAAGTATTCGCAAACTATGAACAAAAGAATATCGCAACGGCCAATACAATAGAAACACTACAACATCTAATTCAAAAACAAGTCATGCAATTATCTACTGAATTTGATATTCGTTATACTGGTAATACGTCGGAAATAAAAGATGAACTATCAGAGCTTATTAAACATGCTATTCAAGATCCATATATTTACGCCAATATTTCTAGTTTTAAATGGAAATATGATGGCTATGCCAATAATATTGTCATTAGTTTTGAGTTTACCTATCATATTTCACAGGAAGAGGAGGCATTTGTAGAACAGACTTTGACGAATATTATTACACCTATGCATGGATTAAGTGAATTGCAGAAAATACAGGCTGCACATGATTTTATCGTTCTAACTGCTGAATATTCGAAGGAAACGAAAGGAAGTCAGTATTCTCCCTACACATTGCTTACTGAGAACAAGGGAGTTTGTCAGGCATATGCTCTAGTGCTTTATCGAATGCTAGAGAAGCTAGGCTTTGAGGTACAATATGTACCAGGAAAAGTAGGGGAACAACTACACGCCTGGGTCTTAGTGAAGCTTGATGATGAATGGTATCATATCGATGTTACATGGGATGATCCATTGCCTGATCGTAAGGGTGAGGTCCGTTATAATTATTTTTTAGTGTCTGATCGCCAATTAGCTCAGGATCACTCTTGGGACTACACGAGTTTCCCAGCCGCTACAAGTGAAGCCTATTTTGATTTGCAAAAAACGGATAAGGTTGAAGTTCTTACAAAACCAATACTGGATGGTCAATTTACCTTTGATAAAGGGCTTTCCATTTTAAGTAAAAATAAACAAACAGTAAAACAATTAATAGAACAGCCTAGATTGCTTTTAAAAGGTAATAAAAGCGATAATTCTGTTCGGGTGTATTTAAATGAATGGGAACCAATTATTTTAGAAAGTATAATAGCCCAAATAAAGGATAATGGAAAGATAAAACAAAACGCTATCCATAAGAAAAAAGGGCTAATTAGTATTTATAGAGCGGGAAAACGAATGCCACAAGAAAAGTACGTCATAATAAAGGAGGTGCCCCATACTATGTTCGGGGCACCTCCTTACTCATTTATTTGTGTTCGTTTAACTTCTTTCAGCGGGTGTCCAAACACCCACTGAAAGAAGTTAAAGCCTCCGGCGGATGTCACGGAATCGGAAAGGAGCTCTTTGTGCAAGCACAAAGCCGATTCCGGACGCAATTATTCCGAGGAATAATTGATTGCAGTATTTAAAGTTTTAATATTTCTCTTCATAAGGGTGAAGTATGTTTCATTATTCTTTACATCATCTGCTGTTAAAACACTTAAATTATGCAAGACGAGAGACTCTGCTCCAACCTCTTTTTGGATAACTTCAGCTAATTTAGAAGAGACATTTTGCTCGAATAAAATGTAGTGAATATGCAATTTATTTGCTTTATCAACAATCGCCGTAAGTTCTTTTTGAGAAGGCTCATTTTGTGAGTTTAAACCGGCTATTGGAACTTGCTTTAAGCCGTATTGTCCTGCGATATAGCCAAATGCTGCATGAGATACGAAGAACGTTTTCTCTTGCGCTTTATCAGCCATAGCTTTAAATTCATTGTCTAAATCTTGTAGTTCTTTTACCAATGCCTCGTAGTTAGCTGTAAATGTAGCTTCTTGTTCTGGCATTTTTTCAACTAGAGTGTTTTTTATGGAAAGTGCTAAGTCTTGACTGATAGTTGGAGATAGCCAAACATGTGGATCTACATTACCGTGATCATGGTCATCATGTCCGTGTCCGTCTTCATCTTCGTGATCATGATGTGCTTCCTCTTCATCATCATGTGAGTGACCTGTACTCATAGCTAATTTTTCATCTGTAACCTGATCTGCAGTTGCTACCATTGTTACATCTTCATTAGCTAGAGTCTTTTTGGCATTTTCAACAAAGCCTTCGAGTCCTAAGCCTATATAGAAAAATATATCGGCATCTGCTAATTTCATCATATCTTTTTGTGTTGGCTCAAATGTGTGCTCATTGGCGCCAGCAGGATAAATAGAAGAAACCTCTACAAAATCGCCACCAATTCGTTGTGCAAAATAACTTAATGGATAGACAGTTGTGTAAATTGTTAATTTATCCTTTGTCTCTGACTGTTTGGATGTAGCTGATTTATTCCCACAGGCAGCAGTGAATAGGGCAAGGACTGTAACTAAAAATAACAAAAATACTTTTTTCATCTTATAGCATACCTCTTTCAAATAGTAATCATTACGATTTATTTTTTAGAACAGTTCCTATAATAACGCACATCTGATAAAAGCACAAGAAAAAAATGACCCTCGAAAATTAATTCTTTTTCGAAGGCCATTTTTCAGGTACTGGATCAAAGCCACCTGGATGGAATGGCTGGCATTTTGATATACGTTTAATCGTTAAATAGAATCCTTTAATGGCACCGTGTTTTTGAAAAGCTTCAAGTCCATAGGAGGAGCATGTAGGATGGAAGCGACAGGATGGCGGTGTCATGGGTGATATAAATTTTCTGTAAAACTTAATGAGCCATATAAAGGGATATTTCATATTTTCTTGTCCTCTTGTTGAGCGTTAATTTGCTTAGGCTTAGCATCGATAGTTTGTGTAAAGAAATTGCCTTTTTTCTTCAACAAGACAATGACAGAAACGCCAAACATAAGCATCATCATTGCGATCATAATGATTATTGGTAATGGTACTCCCATTGTGTTCACTCCAAATTCTATTTTTAATAATATTATAAAAGAATGTCTTAAAAAAATGTACAAATTGAACTAGTCATCATCTTTATGAAAGCTTTGCTGTGGTTTTTCATCGACTGTATGTTTAAAAGCATACGCACGATTGACACTTAAAATAGTCGCAATCGTTACTAATACTACGATGATTGCTGCTACAACTAAGAGTGTGATTAAACTCATGGCATTCACTCCGTTCCTTATTCATACTTCCTATTATAAATTAGATAATCCTACTTAGTTGTGAAGGAAGTTTGACATTCCAGCGAATAAAACAGTCCTTTTACCACCATACTATGGTAAAAGGAGTGTTTTGTGATGGAGCGTCAGCGTGTATATTTTTCACTAGCCAATAGAACGTATTATACAAATCCATATGCAGGACAGTGGAACTTTGAACTCAACGTAGATCGCCAAGCATTAGATGTCTTTGAAAAGATTTTTCAGCAAATGCAAATGTTGGAAATCGCGAATGCGTGGCGTGCGCAATTGCCATATATACAGTATCATCTTGATAGAGAAAATGATGAAATTGATTTGCGCTTAAAAAAAATCTATGCATTAGTTCATGAGTATGGGGATGCGGATACGAAGGTATTTGTTGAACAACTTCCATATTTCAATAAACGTGTCTAAAGGTAGAGGGTCACTGAAAAACATCAGTGACTCTTTTTTATATGAATGAAAGCTAATTTCTCATGGGTCTTAAGAGAAGAGCTCGTGTTTATTAGTAGACAGTAAAAAAATCCAATACAGGACGCTATTATTGTTCGCAATCGAATGAACAGAGTATTGGATGTGGTATTACTTCTTGTAAAAAAACACCTATCGCACCGCTTAATAGAAGTTTATATTAGTGATTTTATCTGTTGATTATAGATACATGAATACTCTATAGTGAAATAAAAGATCATCACCGTAACGCTGATTCGACTCAGTGTATGAAATATAGAAAAAGGAGTTGAAGAGCATGTTTACATTTACAGATTTAAATGGTTTTCAAGTGGATTTAAGTTTTAAAAGAGGCGAATTGGACACTGAGCCTAAGCATGTACTTGTTTTATTAAAACATGAAAATAAATGGTTATGTACGATTCATAAACGACGTGGTGTCGAGGTTCCAGGTGGAAAGCAAGAACCTGGGGAAACATTGGAGCAGGCAGCAATTAGGGAAGTATTCGAGGAGACTGGTGTTCATGTAAAAAACCTTAGATGGTTTGCAGAATACGCCGTTCATGATGACATCTTATTTTGTAAAACGGTCTTTACTGCGCAGTTTGCGGGGCAGGAGGACATTGAATTTGATTTAGAAACTTCAGGGATGACTTGGCTTACGGATGAAGAATTTGCTCATCATCCAAATTTAAGCTTTCATATGAAGGATGCAGGAATGCAGAAAATGCTGGAGGAGTTGAAGCATTATGACCAATGGTAAGATCGTTAGAAAACGTCCTTATCCTTCGCCTAATCCAGCTATTCGTTTAACGGAAATCACGTATATGTCACAGGGTCTATGTGTGAAGGGATTACTAGCGGAGCCTAAGGCAGAAGGTACATATGATGGCTTTTTATATTTACGGGGAGGCATGCAAAGCATTGGCATGGTTAGACCTTCGCGTGTCGCACAGTTTGCAGCTCAAGGCTTTATCGTTTTTGCTCCATATTACCGTGGCAATCGAGGTGGAGAAGGACGAGATGAGTTTGCAGGAGCGGATCGTTATGATGCTGTATACGCAGTAGACGTGCTAAAACAGTTTTGTAATGATAATATTCATGTCTTTGGTTTTTCACGTGGTGGTATTATGGCGCTTTGGACTGCTATCTTACGTAGAGATATTACATCTGTTGTGACATGGGCAGGAGTATCTGATGCAACAGCTACATATTGGGAGCGGACAGATATGCGCAGGATGATGAAGCGGGTTATTGGAGGGACGCCTAATCGTGTACCAGATGCTTATGATGCTCGAACACCACTTTTCGAGATAGAGCACATTACGGCTCCAGTACTTATTATTCATGGCTATCGTGATGAAAATGTAGATATTGAACATGCGAGACAATTAGAATTTTATTTAAAGGATGCTAATAAAAGATATGATACATGGTATGATCTTCGTTATGCTCATCAGTATCCACCGGCCAAAAATAGAGAAACAGTACATGCACTTTGCGAGTGGATGAAACGTCAATAAAACATTATGTTTTGAGAGGAGAGTATTGTTTGAAATACATAATAAGTAAAAGACGCAAGATTATTGTAGGATTAGTATTTAAGATAATCGCTTCTACTTTTGTTTATTATAAGTTTTTAACACCTTCAGCAGATGTTCAACAATACAAGGAATATTACGCTTCGAAAACAAAGCAAAAAGCATTAAATCAAGGTCAGATAAAGGTCACGTTTTTAGGAACATCATCTTTATTATTTGATGATGGCAACACACAATTATTGATTGATGGTTTTATTTCTAGACCGCCCTTATTAAAAATATTGCCTTTCAGTACTGTAAAAACTGATGCAGATGCTGTAAATAAAGCCTTAGAAAAAATAGGAATTGATAATAATAAGCTTCAGGGATTATTTATTGCTCACACACATTATGATCATGCGTTAGATTTAGCTTATATCGCTAAACAAACTGGTACACATGTATATGGTTCAGAATCAGCAATTAATATAGGACTTGGTAATGGTATAAATATGAAACAGATGTCTGTATATGAAGTAAATAAGGCTATGCAGTTTGGTGATTTTAGTGTCACTGTCCTTCGATCAAAACATTCACCAACCTTTGACGAAGGAGAAAAAATTAAAGAACCACTTAAACAACCAGCAAAAGCTCTAGATTATCATGAAGATTCTTCATACGATTTCGTAATTACGCATCATAATAAAACGTTCTTTGTTAAGCCAAGTGCTAACTATATAGATGGGGCATTAGATGACATTCGAGCTGATGTATTATTTTTAGGAATTGGAGTATTAGGGGCTCAGGATCAAGATTTTCAAAACATGTATTATGAGCAAACCGTGCGGAAAGTACAACCTAAACTTATTATTCCAATACATTGGGACAATTTCAACAAACCTTTAACAGATACTCTGGAAGCATTGCCTAAATTTGCAGATAACACCAAAAAAGGATTTGATTTTATCATTCAGAGGACAAAAGCAGATAAAATTGATTTACAAATACTTCAAGGTTTCCAAAGCATTTATTTCTAAAAGTTGCAGGGGAATGGATACAAATTTCACATTTAGAGAGTTTACTCCGTTTTGATTAACACTTTTTCAAAAAGGAGTTTTTTTATTCGAAGACTGTTCAGGTGGACTTAAGAATCGCTCGGGCCAGGTGAAAACTGCTCAGGTAGACAAAAAACGTTCAGGTGCTTTATGGCTGGCACCTGAACGGTAGAAAAAAAGACATTTAGTCTATATATTTTGCTAAAAAGTTATTAATAGTTTTCCAATAAGCGTCTCCAGCAACGCTTTCTGCACCGCTATGTCCGGCACCTTCAACTATAAATTTCTCCTTCGGTACATTGGCAGCCTCATATACTTCATCTAGCATATCAGATGGAACAAATGTATCATTACTTCCGTGAATGAATAGCATCGGTGTTTTCGATTTCGCTACTTGCTTGACGCTATTAGCTTCACCAAGCGTATAGTCAGCTTTTAACTTCGTTACAATTGAAGAAAACTGCATAATGGGAAATTCAGGTAAATTAAAGATTGCTTGCAATTGATAGGAGAATTCATCCCAAACTGAGGAATAACCACAATCCTCAATAATAGCCTTAACATTGCCAGGTAGATCCTCTCCTGAGGCCATCATCACTGTAGCACCTCCCATGGAAACACCATACAAAACAATTTCAGCGTTTTTATCAGAACTGATAACATTATTAATCCAAGAGACTACATCAAGTCGATCATGCCAACCCATACCGATATAGTCACCCTCACTTTTTCCATGAGCCCTTGCATCAGGTACGATAACATTGTAGCCTGTATCATAAAAATGCTTAGCATACTTTGTCATTTGTGAGCCATCAGATGAATATCCATGGAAAACAATTGCCCATTTATTTGTGTTGTTTGTATTTTTAAGTGTATAGGCATGTAATTTTAAATCATCGAAAGACTGTATATAAGAGTCCTTGTAATTTTCTTTAAACCACTTTTCGCTCTCTTCTTTTTCTTTAGCATCCTTAGGACTGACAACAATAGAATTTTGTGGAGCATTAAACACATCTGATTTATCAGTATTAGGATTTAAGGCGAAGTTATAAAAATAATTCCCTGCAAAAAATCCAGCCACAACAAACAATACTAATAGCAGACTGACAATGGTAATAATCACTTTATATTTTCTTTTCATATATATCCCCCTAAAACTACTATTATGAATTATACACAAAGTTACTAATATGAAAAATAGAATTCTATAAAATAGGGGAGATAAAAAAGGGAACGACTCTAATCGTTCCCTTTGCATGTTGTTAAAATACATGAAATTAAGGTGTCTTAAAGTATGGCTCTTCGGCAAAACGAGGGAGTTGATTTCCGTTCCGACTGAGCGCTTTTCCGCTGACGCTTCGCTTTCGCGCAGAGCAGAGCTTCCTGGGGGCGTCCGATGAGCCGCTGCTCGCTCCAGGGTCTCGGGCCAACACGAGGTTGGTCACGAAGGCGTTATCACAGGACGTGATGATTTTAGCCTTCGTTCCTCTAATACTGATCCCCAAGGAGTCGCCCAGTCTCCACTCCAATCGGCATGTATCTTCTGGCGTGCCACTTTAATTTATGGTGATAAAACGATACTGTTCTGTGTGCGAGTAACCTAGAATGGAAATCACCCTCATTTAAAGGGCTAGTATATTCACAAATATTTTCTCTTTCAACACAAAAAAGGGAACGACTGAAATCGTTCCCTTTGCTTAATGAATTATTTTAATGGACCGCCAAGTTTAGTGATAGCTTCAGAAACATTTGAGAATTTCTTGAAGTTTTCGTTGAATAAACCAGCAAGTTCAGAAGCTTTTTTATCATAAGCAGCTTTATCTGCCCATGCATCACGAGGATTAAGCACTTCAGTTGGTACACCTTCAATAGAAGTTGGAATGTTTAAACCGAATACTGAATCTTGAATTGTTTCAACATTAGCTAATTTGCCGTCAATTGCAGCACGTACCATTGTACGAGTGTAAGAAAGCTTCATACGGCTACCAGTTCCGTATTCGCCACCAGTCCAACCAGTGTTCACTAAGTATACTTGTGCACCGTGCTCGTCAATTTTTTGACCTAACATTTCAGCATAAACTGTTGCTGGAAGTGGAAGGAATGGAGAACCGAAGCAAGTTGAGAATACTGGTTCTGGCTCCGTTACACCACGTTCTGTACCAGCAAGTTTAGATGTGAAACCGCTTAGGAAGTGGTACATTGCTTGCTCTTTTGTTAATTTACTGATTGGAGGTAATACACCAAACGCATCAGCTGTTAAGAAGATGATTGTTTTTGGGTGACCTGCAACAGATGGATCAACAATATTTTCAATGTATTGAATTGGATAAGCTACACGCGTATTTTCTGTTAATGAACCATCATCATAGTCACAAACTCGAGTTTCTGGATCAACAGCTACGTTTTCTAGTACAGAACCGAAGCGGATTGCGTTGTAGATTTCTGGTTCTTTTTCAGCAGAAAGGTTAATTGTTTTTGCATAGCAACCGCCCTCAATGTTGAATACACCGTTATCAGACCAACCATGTTCATCGTCACCGATAAGCTTACGATCAGGATCAGCTGATAAAGTTGTTTTACCAGTACCAGATAAACCGAAGAATAATGCAACATCACCAGCTTCACCAACGTTTGCTGAGCAATGCATTGAAAGGATGCCTTGTTGTGGTAACAAGTAGTTCATAATACCAAAAATAGATTTTTTGATTTCACCAGCGTATTCAGTACCACCGATTAGGATAATTTTCTTTTCAAGTGATACAATGATGAATGTTTCAGAAGCAGTGCCATCAATAGCAGGATCTGCTTTAAAGTTAGGAGCTGAAATAACTGTGAAGTCAGCAACATGAGAAGCTAATTCTTCTTTAGTTGGACGGATAAATAATTGATGGGCGAAAAGATTGTGCCAAGCATATTCATTGATTACTTGGATGCTTAATTGCGAATCTTTGTCAGCACCAGCAAAGCCTTTGAATACGAATAATTCGTCACGTTCTTTTAAATATTTTACTACTTTTACATATAAGTTATCGAACACTTCAGAAGAAATTGGTCGGTTAACTTTTCCCCAGTCAATTTTATCTTTTGTGCTATCTTCTTCTACCGTATATTTATCTTTAGGTGAACGACCAGTGTATTTGCCAGTTTCTGCACGAACTGCGCCATCTACTGTTAACATAGCTTCACCACGAGAAGTAGCCTTTTCAGCTAATTGTGGTACTGAAAGTTGAACATTAATGTTACCGCCGCTTAATAATTCCTTCAGTTCGTTTGCAATTTCTACTGAATTCATCGATTAAATACCATCCTTTTTTATAGTATTCCCTAGAGTTTGAGGGAGATTTTCTTAATTTCAAAAATAGTATAACACAATTGCTTAAATAATCTATACTAATTCAGAAATTATTTTTCAGATTTTATTACTTTTCAAGAAAACGACAAAAAGTAAATTGATTTGTTTTGATAATGCTTTTTACCCTATTTATAATAAGTGATCACACATTCACTTTCGACACAGCAAAAATTGTGTTTGGAAGCTTTGGGCTAACATGGGGTTCGCACAGGATGTGAAGTTTTAGCTTGCTTTTTATTAGTTGGAGCTTGTCTTCGACTGAAAAGGGGCTACAATCATATTCATCCACCACATGTTCTGTAGCTAACGCTTTGCTTTTGCTACAAAATGTGCTGTAAAGGGTTACACATATGTTAACACATGATGTAAGGTGGAGAGTAGGGATTATTTTGTTTTAAATTACAGTATAATCCAAATTTGTTTCTATATAAATCCGATACTTTCTTTATAAGAATACAATCAATTATGTCTTGGCATAATTGTAACTGTCGCTTTACTTTCGCTACAGATAAACAATGCGTCCGGAATCTGCTTTGTGCTTGGGCCTGACAATGTTTTTTGCGCGAAAGCGTAGCGTCAGCAAAGGGTTTTAGTCTGTGCGAAAGCGAAGCGACAGCAACAGCACGATGTTGGACACCCGCTGAAAGAAGTTAAAAATATTTGACAATGTTCGACCTTTTACGTATTATGAGATATTGAACGGATACTCTTATCCCGAGCTGGTGGAGGGTCAGGCCCTGTGAAACCCGGCAACCTGCATGAACTATTTCACGACATGCGCTGGTGCCAATCTGATGCAAGGGGAAACTCCCTTGAACGATAAGAGTGAAAGGTCCGAAGTCATTATTCCTTTCCTCATGTTAAGTAAGCGTGAGAAAAGGATTTTTTTATTGTTAAAAACGAATTAAAGGTAAGTATACAGTCCTTTCCTTATTATAATGACGGATCTTTCAAAAATCCTCGTGTTAAAAGAAGCAGCTGTTTATTTGTGCGGAAGCGTAGTGACAGCAACAACTGTTTTACTGTGCGAAAGTGCAACGACAGCAACAAATGTTTACTGTGCGAAAGTGCAACGACAGCAACAAATGTTTAATGTGCGAAAGTGCAACGACAGCAACAATGGCTTGAGAGTTCAATCCTTAGGGGCGAACTTGACATGGGTAATGAGTACCGTATTAATTCGCAAATATTATTTGTAAAAGTAATAGGAGGAAAATCAAATGACAAACCGTCGACTGTTTACATCAGAAAGTGTAACAGAAGGACATCCAGACAAAATTTGTGACCAAATCTCGGATGCCATTTTAGATGCTATTTTAGCAGAAGATCCAAACGCGCGTGTAGCGTGTGAAACAACAGTAACAACAGGCTTAGCATTAGTAGCTGGAGAAATTACTACTTCTACTTATGTAGATATTAAAGGTATCGTTCGTGATACTGTAGCAGAAATCGGTTATACACGTGGGAAATACGGCTTTGATGCTGAAAACCTAGCAGTTCTTGTTGCTATTGGCGAGCAATCACCTGATATTGCTCAAGGTGTTGACCAAGCATTAGAGGCGCGTGAAGGCTCTATGACAGACGCTGACATTGAAGCAATTGGCGCAGGTGACCAAGGTTTAATGTTCGGTTATGCATGTAACGAAACGCCAGAGCTTATGCCATTACCAATTAGTTTAGCGCATAAATTAGCTCGTCGTTTAACGGAAGTACGTAAATCTGGTGAACTAGCATATTTACGTCCAGATGGAAAAACGCAAGTAACGGTTGAATATGATGAAAACAATGTACCAGTACGCGTTGATACGATTGTAATTTCAACACAGCATGATGAAGAAGCTACACTTGAGCAAATTCAAGCAGACTTAAAAGAATTCGTTATTGCTCCAGTTGTTCCAAGTGAATTACTAGATGCCGATACTAAATATTTCATCAACCCAACTGGCCGATTCGTAATTGGTGGTCCTAAAGGGGATGCTGGTCTAACTGGACGTAAAATCATCGTTGATACATACGGTGGCTATGCACGTCATGGTGGAGGTGCTTTCTCAGGTAAGGACGCAACTAAGGTAGACCGTTCAGCAGCATATGCAGCACGCTATGTGGCGAAAAATATCGTAGCTGCTGGTTTAGCTGATCGAGCTGAAGTACAACTAGCTTATGCGATTGGTGTTGCTCAACCTGTATCTATTGCTGTTGATACATTTGGAACAGGAAAAGTTACGGAAAGTGAAATTGTAAAATGGGTACGCGAGCTATTCGATCTACGCCCAGCGGGGATTATTAAAATGCTAAACCTTCGTCGTCCTATTTATAAGCAAACTGCCGCATATGGCCACTTCGGTCGTACAGATTTAAATGTACCTTGGGAACAAACAGACAAAGCTGACGCATTAAAAGAAAAAGCAGGTTTATAAACTATTCAGCTAAAGCAATGAAGTAGCTGGGGAAATATTTTAAAATACTATTACAGAAAGGGGCTTAACATTAATTTAGCCCCTTTCGCTGTTTTTTAACGAAAAAAATAAGCTCCTATATTGCTCGGTTGCCCAAGCAATCGTGGAGCTGCTTTACATTAATTTTTTGGTTGAAGAGATTTATAGTATTGACCCTTTTCTACATATTCACGTATGATGCGTTCCATATCTTCTTTATCTTCATCGTTTAATTCTCTTACAACCTTTGCAGGACGGCCTAGTGCTAAACTATTTGGAGGAATGACTTTGCCTGGAGGTACTAGACTACCCGCCCCAATGAATGCACCCTCTCCAATCTCCGCTCCGTCTAATACTATAGAGCCCATACCTATTAAGGCTTTTTTTCGAATCGTACAACTATGTAAAGTTACTTGATGTCCAACTGTTACTTCATCTTCAATAATTAGTGGATATTTGGGGCTTTGATGTAAGCAACAGAGGTCTTGAATACTAACTCTTTTTCCTATAATTGTTGGTGATACATCTCCTCGAATAACTGTGTTAAACCAAATTGTTGTTTCAGCACCTATTGTAACGTCGCCGGTAACGGTTGCATAATCAGCAATAAAAACAGAAGGGTCAATATTGGGTTTTTTACCTTTAAATGGATAGATCATGAGGATCGCCTCTTTTCTTTCTTTGATGTAATATTATCGTATCAAATACGCAACTTGATGGAAATATAAAATTAAAATGATCAAGATATTACGATATAATCATTGTGTAATTATTTTTTTAGGAGGACTATGTGAAATGTGGAAATGGGAAGCTGATGGACAAGCAAAGGCTGTGGTTGCTATTCTTCATGGTGCATATGAAAATCACCGTTGGTATGCATGGCTTATAGAAAAACTTAGATTGGAAGGCTTCCACATAGTCATGGGGGATTTACCTAATCATGGAGTAAATGTAGGATATTCAAGTGTTCACGATGAAGATTTTAAAGAATACAACAAATATACAAGGCATTTAATCGAGAATGCTTTTTCGTATAATTTACCTGTCTTTTTAATAGGACATGGACTTGGTGCGACTCTATTACTACATACCATGCAAAAAAGAAAATATGAATGTGCAGGAATTATTTTAACTTCACCTTGGCTTCATTTAAATCTATTGCCAGGTAAACTATCAAATGCTTTAACTAGTTTAAGTGCCCTGACTGCCAATGTGAAGCTGACCCATGAAATTACATTAGAATCACTAACGCGCAGTATAGAAGGTAGAGATGAGATGAAGGATGAGGTTCCTTTTTCATCCGTTGTTTCAGTGAAATGGTATCGCGAGCTACAACAAATGATGCGCAATTTAGTGTTATTGCCGAAGGCTGAATTCCCTAACATGCCTATGTTAGTTATGACAGCTGAAAAAGATAATATTACTGAAACCAAACAAACACGGAATTGGCTTTATCAGATGGAATTTACAGAGTTTCAATTCAAAGAATGGGCAAACTGTTATCATAATCTATTTCATGAAGTAGAGCGTGACGAGATTTTTGTTTATATACGTGATTTTATTAATAATGCTCTTCGAAGAATTGGCTATATAATTGAATAGTGAATTACCTCTCCAATTAACTAGAAAATTACTAACTTTTTGTTACTTGAATATAATGTTGTAATTTTCAGAAAAGTGTAATACTATAATGACTTAAAGTAATATTTTTTCACATTGGAGGGGTAAAATGGAAACAATCGTTGGGAAAATTAATGAGATTTTATGGGGACCGTGGTTTATTTATGGCATTTTGTTAATTGGGCTCTTTTTTTCAATTATCACACGGTTCCTACAAGTAAGACACATTAAAGATATGTTTGTTTTAATGTTTAAAGGCGAAAAATCGGATAAGGGGATTTCATCTTTCCAAGCGATGTCTATCGCATTGTCTGGTCGAGTAGGTACAGGTAACATTGCCGGTACAGCTACAGCAATCGGGATGGGGGGACCTGGTGCTGTTTTTTGGATGTGGGCAATCGCATTTATCGGTGCGGCAACTGCTTACGTTGAGTCGACATTGGCTCAAATTTATAAAGAAGAGAAAGATACAGAATATCGTGGTGGGCCAGCTTTTTACATAGAAAAAGGTATGGGGCAAAAGTGGTTTGCAGTTATATTTGCTGTTGCCGCATTAGCTGCCATGTTAATTTTGATGCCGGGTGTTCAATCGAATGCAATTGCTACAGCTGTTGAAAACGCTTTCGATATTAAGACTTGGATTACAGGACTTATTATTGTCGTATTATTAGGTACTATTATTATCGGTGGTATTAAATGGATTGCCAATGCTGCGCAGATCATTGTACCGTTTATGGCATTAGCATATATTCTGATGGCCATCATCATTATTGCAATGAATATTAAAGAAGTACCAGCTGTATTTTCATTAATTTTTTCTAGCGCATTTGGTGCACAAGAAATCTTTGGTGGTATTATTGGCTCCGCTATTGCATGGGGGGTTAAACGTGGTATTTATTCAAATGAGGCAGGTCAGGGGACAGGGGCGCATCCAGCAGCAGCTGCAGAGGTATCGCATCCTGCTAAACAAGGTATCGTTCAAGCAGCTTCTGTGTATATTGATACTTTATTAATCTGTACAGCTACAGCATTTATGATTTTATTTACTGGTATGTATAATGTACACGATGAAAAAGCGGGTACTGATTCATTTGTTTATGTTGGCGATTTCAATAAAGGCGGATTAACTGGAGAAGAACAAATCACATTTGCGAAAAGTATTAAAGAAGGCGCAGCATACACACAATATGCAGTAGACTCTTCACTACCAGGTTTTGGTGGACCATTCGTAGCGATTGCCTTATTCTTCTTTGCTTTTACGACAATTATGGCATACTACTACATAGCCGAAACAAATGTGGCTTATTTATTCTCAGGAGCTACAGAGAAAGTCGTCATATGGCTGGCTAAATTTGCAATTTTAATTTCTGCGTTTTACGGTACAGTCCGCACATCCGATCTTGCTTGGGCGATGGGGGATGTTGGATTAGGTCTAATGGTTTGGATTAACGTTTTAGCGATTTTAATTATTATGAAGCCTGCTATAGTAGCATTAAAGGACTATGAGAAACAGAAAAAAGAAGGAAAAGATCCTGTTTTTGATCCTCGTAAACTAGGAATTAAAGGTGCAGATTTCTGGATAGATTATAATGAAAAACGTAAAAATAAATAGACAATAAAGAGAAAGCTATCTAATAGAATTTAACATTCTATTAGATAGCTTTTTTGTTTTATAAAAAATTTCTATTGACGGCAATAGAAAAAGAAGGTATATTTTGTCTTAAGGAAATTATCTTTCCTTTGAGAAACTTTTTTTGGGAGGAGGTGAAAAATTGACTGTGTTCCATTTACCGAAACTATCATATGATTATGATCAGTTGGAGCCCTATATTGATGCTAGAACGTTAGAGATTCATCATTCTAAGCATCACGCTACGTATGTAAATAATTTAAATGCGGCCTTAGAAGGTCAAAAGGATTTACAAAATCAGTCGTTGGAAGATTTATTAAGCAATCTTGATGTGCTACCAGCAGATATTCAAACAGCTGTACAAAATAATGGTGGAGGACACTATTGCCATAGTTTATTTTGGGATTTGATGAGTCCCAATGGCGGTGGTGAGGCAAATGCTGATATTGGAAAGGCGATTGATTATTATTTTAAAACGTTTGATAATTTTCAGGATCAGCTATCTAATGCAGCGATTACCCGCTTTGGAAGTGGGTATGGATGGCTAGTGCTGGATGGCGAACAATTAACCATTATGAGTACAGCTAACCAAGAAACGCCTTTAAAAGAGGGGAAAATTCCTCTACTCATTATTGATGTATGGGAGCATGCGTATTATTTGAAATATCAAAATCGTCGACCTGAATTTGTTACGAATTGGTGGAATACTATCGATTGGGATAAAGTCAATCAGCGATATGTGGATGCAATGAAACGACAAACACTTTTAAAATCTAACTAAGTTAATTAAGGTAATTTGACATGAAAGTAAAAATTAAGTACTCCTCCCTATCCCCCGCGCCATCGGGGGATATTTTCTTTTCTAAAATCAATTATGCTTCGGCATAATTGTAGCTGACGCTTTGCTTTCGCTACAGAAAAAAATTGCTGAAAGAAGTTAAAAAAGCATGATTCCAATGCTTTATCGGAATCATGCCTCATATTGAAACGTTCTAACTAACTTAACGAGTAATCTTTCATTTTCTCCAAAGCAATCACAAAGGGAGGATCATTTTGTTGATTTAGAAACTCGTATTTTAATACATGTACATATTTTTGGGGAAGTTGACTGACATAATCTATTACAGCATCTCGTTCTTCCTTACCACCCGGATGACCATGATAAATGACAAGGACAATAAGACCACCGATTTTTAGCATCTTTAGCAAATCTCCAATTGCTTGTATCGTAGTATTTGGCTGTGTAATGATGTCGTGATTACTACCAGGCAAATAACCGAGATTAAAGATTGCAGCAGCTACAGGCTTGTGGACATAGTTGGCTACTTCTTCATGCCCTCTATTTAAAACAAGTGCACGATGCTCTAAGCCATTGTCTAAAAGGCGGTGGAGAGTTGCATCAACAGCGCTCTTTTGAACATCAAAGGCGTATACTTGACCTTCATCGCCGACAAGTTGTGCTAAAAATAATGTGTCGTGGCCGTTTCCTGCTGTGGCGTCTACTACAGTATCGCCCTCTTCAACTGTATCTTTTATCAGCTGTTGTGCATATTGTAAAACGCGTTGTAGCTTCATTTGGCAACCTCAGCTTGATAAAATTTCCCTTGCCAGCTTCCACGGCGTTCTAGCTCTGCATCAATACCATTTAATACTTCCCATTTATTAACACTCCACATTGGGCCAATCATTAAATCAATTGGTCCATCACCTGTAATACGGTGAATAACCATATCTGGTGGTAGAATTTCAAGTTGATCTGCCACTAGTTTTGTGTAAATGTCCTGATCTAAAAATTCTAACATGCCCTTTTCATATTGCTTAACCATTGGAGTACCTTTTAAAAGGTGTAGTAAATGAATTTTAATGCCTTGTACGTCAAGCTTTGCGACTTCACGAGCAGTTTCCATCATCATGTCATAGTCTTCAAGAGGAAGGCCATTAATAATGTGAGAGCATACACGAATACCATGCTTTCGTAGCTTTTCAACACCTTCCACATATGTTGCATAGTCGTGGGCACGGTTGATAAGATTTGCAGTTTTTTCATGCACAGTTTGAAGCCCAAGTTCAATCCACAAATAAGTACGCTCGTTTAATTCAGCTAAATATTCGACTACATCATCTGGTAGACAGTCTGGGCGTGTTGCAATGGATAATCCAACAACACCCTCTTGAGCCAATGCTGCTTCAAATTTTTCCTTTAATACAGGAAGTGGTGCATGTGTATTTGTATATGCTTGGAAGTAAGCCATATATTTGCCGTCCTTCCATTTTTGATGCATTTTGTCACGTATTTCAGCAAATTGCACCTCGATAGGATCAACTTTGTTGCCCGCAAAATCACCTGAACCTGCTGCACTACAAAACGTACAACCTCCGAAGGCAACCGTACCATCACGATTTGGGCAGTCAAAGCCCGCGTCTAGTGCTACTTTAAAAACTTTATGACCAAATTGCTCACGTAAATAGCGATTCCATGTATAATACCTTTTTCCATCTGAAGGAAAAGGAAAGTTTGTTTCTGTCATTTATTTCACTCCTCTAACACTATATTTTATCACGTGCTAGTGCTTCCGTCATGAGGGAAGAATTTAATATTATGTGAATGACCTGAGCGATTGATGAGGGAAGCCAAACGAAAAGTACATCGACAGGAGTAAATCATGAGGATGGCCGAAAAAACTACACAGTAAATATTCTAAATCCTATGTGAAAAGAGTAAATTTATTTTTCTTGTACTTTTGTATTTTTCAACATAAACTAACTATTTAGAGTAGCGAAATAATGGAGGATATTTTATGCCAAAAAGCGTTTGGTTTTTAATTATCGGAATGCTTGTGAACACGACGGGCAATTCATTTTTATGGCCTTTAAATGCCATTTATATGCACGATTATTTAGGGAAGTCCCTTGCGATGGCTGGCTTTGTGTTGATGCTGAATTCTGCTGCTGGCGTAATAGGAAATCTCTTAGGTGGTTATTTATTTGATAGAATAGGTGGCTATAAATCAACAATGCTAGGCATTCTGTTAACGATTGCCTCATTAATAGCTTTAACGATTTGGCACGGCTGGCCACATTATGTGTGGATTTTAACGATACTCGGCTTTAGTGGAGGTATTGTATTCCCAGGAATGTTTGCTTTAGCTGGAACTGCGTGGCCTGAGGGTGGACGAAAGGCCTTTAACGCAATTTATTTAGCTCAAAATTTAGGAGTAGCAATTGGTCCTGCACTTGCCGGCGTTGTTGCTGATTATAAATTTGACTACGTCTTTAAGGTCAACTTAGCTATGTATATTTTGTTCTTTTTTATAGCGTTTTTTACTTTTAAACGATTAGAAGCGGGGAGCATTGCACCGATGAATGTCGTGGGTGAAAGTAAGCGAATTATAAATAAAGCGCCGTTTTATGCATTATTAATTATAAGTTCTTCCTCTGTACTATGCTGGCTCGCTTATTCACAATGGAGTGCGACTATTTCTTCCTATACGCAAGATCTAGGATTAGGATTGAAACAGTACAGCTTACTTTGGACTATTAATGGTCTGCTTATCGTTTTAGGGCAACCGCTAATTGCGCCGCTAGTGAAACGTTGGGAAAATAAATTAAAGCGTCAATTAGTATTAGGCGTTATCCTTATCGCAATATCCTTTGGAATCATTGCATTTGCAAGTGATTTTAAAATGTTTGGAGCAGCAATGGTAGTGCTAACTTTTGGTGAAATGTTTTATACGCCTGCTTTACCTACCATCGCCAATCAGCTTGCACCAAAAGGGCGTCAGGGCTTTTATCAAGGGATTATTAATAGTGCGGCAACAACTGGTCGTATGATTGGCCCTCTATTTGGTGGTATTATGGTCGATCAGTTTGGCATGATTGTACTCGTATTAATCCTAGTAATTATAGTATTGTTTGCGATTATTCCATGCCTTATCTATGATTATCCTTTACGAAAGAATAAAACAGTGATAGATTAATAGGTTAAATTTAACAAAGAATTTCCGAAAACGAGCAAAAACTGTGTGGGAAACACGTTTTTTGCTCGTTTTTTAATGTTTGATATTGAAAGTTTGCTTATAGTAGCGTACAATCAATCATACATATTCAAATATTTGAATATATGAAAATGAAGTTCCGTGGAGGGATTTATGTGGAAGAGAGCTTGCAGCAATTTAAGGCAGATTTTTTTAAAGCTTTAGCACATCCATTACGAATTAGAATATTGGAATTACTAGTAGACGGTAAGAAAAATGTCAATGAAATTCAAAGCTGCTTAGAAAAAGAGGGCTCAGCTGTTTCTCAGCAATTAAGTGTATTACGAGGCAAAAATATTGTGCATGGGACGAAAGAGGGGAAAAAAGTTTACTATTCTTTAAGCGATCCGATGATTGGAGAATTACTAGGTGTAACAAAAGATATTTTCAACAATCACTTGATAAATACAATTTCAAGATTAGAAGAAATGACTATTAACGAAAATAATGAAGAAGATATGTAAATTTTGTAGACTGTGTTCTTATGAAACATTTACCTTGCTTATTATTTTGAAGGGAAGATTTATAGATGAAGTCACTGTTTACAGGACGATATGAAGGATATTCTGTTCATCATTTGAAGAAAGATTTAATCTCAGGGACTATTGTCGGGATTGTAGCAATACCACTGGCAATGTCCTTTGCCATTGCGTCAGGTGTTAAGCCTGAGTATGGAATATATACAGCTTTTATTGCTGGAATACTAATTTCTCTTTTGGGTGGTTCGAAGTTTCAAATCGGAGGACCTACAGGTGCGTTTGTGCCAATTCTGCTAGGGGTAGTCATTTCATATGGCTATGAAAACTTACTTATCGCTGGATTAATGGCAGGGGTCATTTTGTGCTTAATGGGGATATTTAAACTTGGCTCATTAATAAAATTTATCCCACGTCCCGTGACAATAGGTTTTACAGCAGGAATTGCAGTTATTATTTTTACAGGCCAAATTGCTAATTTCTTAGGTTTGACTAATATTAAAAGACATGAGTATTTTATTGACAATGTAAAAGAAATTGTTATGCATATTGGTACAACAAACTTTTATAGTGTTTTAACGGCAATCATTAGTCTGATCATTATTTTAATAACACCGAAAGTTTTACCCAAAGTTCCAGGGGCGTTAGCAGGCATTGTTGTTTCTACATTAGTTGCAACGTTCTTTTTTTCTGGACAAGTTGCCACAATCGCAACGGCCTATGGTCAAATTCCAAATACATTACCGAATTTTGCGATTCCAGATATCACATGGGAGCGAATTCAGCTACTTATTGGACCAGCCTTTGTGATTGCTATGCTAGGCGGAATTGAATCACTTCTATCTGCAGTAGTAGCGGATGGAATGACAAATACAAAACATAATAGTAATCGCGAACTTGTTGGTCAAGGAATTGCTAATATCGTCACTCCTTTCTTTGGGGGTATCCCTGCGACAGGGGCTATTGCGCGTACTGCGACAAATATTAAAACAGGTGCAGTATCACCAATATCAGGTATTATTCACGGTGTATTTGTATTAGTTACTTTATTATTACTAGCGCCCTTTGCTTCACATATTCCGTTAGCAAGTATGGCTCCAGTTTTAATGGTCGTGGCTTGGAATATGAGTGAGCAAAAGCATTTTGCGCATATCGTTAAATTAAAATCAGGAGATTCCCTCGTTTTAATGATTACGTTTTTACTGACTGTTTTTACAAGCTTAACATTAGCTGTAGAGGTTGGACTTGTGTTAGCAGTCGTATTATTTGCGAAGCGTATGAGCGAAAAGCTTGTAGTAACAAAAGTATTACCGGATCATTCGAAAGAGAGTGGGAAGGTACAATCACATGTTGTCCACCAGAAACGTGACTGTCCACAAATTAGTATTTATACAATTGAGGGTCCTCTTTTCTTTGGCGCAGCTCAAACTTTTGAGGAGGCAAATGTAAGTTCCATTCAACAACAACAAAAAGTTTTGATATTACGCATGAGCAAAGTGCCCTTTTTGGATACGACAGGTGAGACATATTTTGGTAATGTCATCCGGAATTTTAAAGCTCAGGGTGGCACTATTTTAGTTACAGGTGTGCAAGATGAATTGAAATTAGCGCTACAAAAAAATGGTTTATATGCTGAAATTGGTGAAGAGAATTTCTATCAGCGTACAGGAGAAGCGATTAATAAGTCTTTAAGTTATTTAGATACAAATAAATGTATTGGATGTAAGCACTTTGCTTTCCGTGAATGTCAGGAATTATCCCGCGTTAACGGGCAGTAGTTATCTGAAGAAAAACTGCCCGTAAACGCCCGATTGGTGAAGACTAATAAGCAGTGGGGATGGAGAAAATCCCCACTGCTTAAAGTTTCACTTTATCCCAACCTAACGGGCAGTAGTTTATTCTCACCGAAAGTGAAGCAACAGGTAAAGTCTCTCACCTCGGAATTCTACGAAAATGTAGAAGTTAGATGGGGGATGAACTGTATGAGAGATTATGATAATCATCTCTACAACAAAAAAGGCCGAGTGTCTTTAGACAAATCGTTCATTTTGTCCTTTCGAGATAAAGCGCTTTCATTTTGCTATAATTAATAAGAATATGCTTTCAAATAATAGAAATCATATCATAGTAGAAATCTTCTATGAATAATTATAGAAGTATGAATATGAATAGGCTGCGAAGAATGTAACCAAGCTTACAGGGGAGGAATAAAAATGAAGAAAATTATGAATCAACCTGAAACACTCGTTATGGAAATGTGCAATGGGATGGTTATGGCTCATCCGGAACTTGAGTTGTTAAAAAAATATAAAATAATTAAGAAAAAAGAAATGAATGAAAATAAGGTAACTTTAATTAGCGGTGGCGGTAGTGGGCATGAACCGGCACATGCGGGGTTAGTAGGGAAAGGAATGCTGGATGCTGCAGTATGCGGTGACGTCTTTGCTTCTCCTTCGCAAATACAGGTATATCAAGCAATTAAAGCAACAGCTAGCAAAAAAGGTACACTGCTTATTATTAAAAATTACAGCGGAGATATTATGAACTTTAAAAATGGTGCCCACTTAGCTACTGAGGATGGCATTCAAGTAGAGTACGTCCGCGTAAATGATGATATTGCAGTAGAGGATAGTCTTTATACAGTAGGAAGACGCGGCGTTGCTGGGGTTGTGTTAGTGCATAAAATCGCTGGTGCTGCAGCAGAAGAAGGTTTGGATTTGATGCAAGTCAAAGCTGCTGCGGAAAAAGCAGCGGCAAATGTTCGAACAATTGGTCTAGCACTAACTTCCTGTACGGTTCCAGCTAGTGGATCACCGACTTTCAAATTGGATGAAGATGAGATGGAATATGGCGTCGGTATTCATGGAGAGCCAGGGAGAAAACGTGAAAAAGTTATGGCCGCAGATGAATTAGCTTTTCGTATGACAAATGACCTTGTGAAAGATTTAAGATTAGATAAAGATGCTGAAATTGCTGTTCTAGTAAATGGTTTTGGCGGTACACCGCTTCAAGAACTTTATCTGTTTAACAATGCAGTGACTAGAGAGTTGAGTAAAAGAAATATACGAATCAATAGAACGTTTGTCGGCAATTACATGACAAGTATTGATATGGCTGGGATTTCTCTAACAGTAATGAAACTAGATAATGAGCTGAAAACATTACTATCGAAAGAATGTAATACACCTGCATTTAAGGTAGAGGGACCGGTTGATAATGTAGAGTACGTAGATATTAATGACAACTTGGAAGAGAAACAAGTTGTCTTTGAGACGGAAACAGTGGAAGAACACGCTATTATCAAGAGTGAGGTAATCACATTAAATAATATAATTTATCTCGTAGATAAAATGAGTGAAATTATTATCAAGAACGAAGTACCTTTCTGCGAATTAGATACACATGCAGGAGATGGCGATTTCGGAATGAGCGTCGCAAAAGGATTTAAGCAATTAAAACGAGAATGGAGCTCGATTCTAGGTCAGGAACATTTAAATATTGGGACTTTCCTTGATGCGAGTTCTATGGTAATTATGGAGCATTGCGGAGGAGCTTCTGGACCCATTTGGGGAGGGGCTTTCCGAGCTGCGGGTAAAGCTGTAGAAGGAAAAATGGAATTAACGGTCGGAGAGTTTGCTGAAATGTTACAAGTTGCGCTTAAAGGCATACAGTCTATCGGTGAGCGCTCTTTCGGAAGAGGGGCAGAGGTAGGCGATAAAACGCTTGTAGATGCGCTTGTACCTTGTGTAAATGTTTGGACAGAAAGCGCTGCAGCTGGTGCGGATTTTAAAACTGCCTTTGAAAAAGGGGCAGAGGCAGCTGTTAAAGGAGCAGAATATACAAAAGAAATTGTTGCTCGAATGGGTCGCGCTGGTACAGTTGGTGAAAGAAGTCTAGGTTATCCGGATGCTGGTGCTTATGCGCTAGGGGTTATTTTTACGGAGCTTTCTCGTAGTTTAAAATAGATACAGTCTAACAAATAGGGTTTGAATTGTTCAATAATGGGTAGTATGTAAACAAAGTCTTGTGCTTTTCAGTACTTTCCATTAGAATAAATGCAATACATGTAAGACAATGATGAGGAATAGTAAATTTGTGTTTCTTTTTAGAGAGCTAGCGGTTGGTGGGAGCTAGTAGGAAAGCAAATTGAACTCGCCTTCTGAGTCTGCCCGAGTGAAACAGCTCGTGCCGTTCCTTCCGCGTTAAGGAAGCTAAAGCCGAGTGTGATCACTAATGTGGGTGGTACCGCGGGAGATACGAATTCTCTCGTCCCTTTCTGACAAAGAAAGGGGCGAGTTTTTTTATTTTTTAAATATTTTGTCAATTCTTCAAGAAAAGTATGACGCATTCAAAGGAGGAAAAATAATGAGTTTTAATCATCAACAAATTGAAAAAAAGTGGCAGCAATATTGGGCAGATAACAAAACTTTCAAAACTGAAAATGAAACTGAAAAACCAAAATTTTATGCATTAGATATGTTCCCGTACCCATCTGGTGCAGGTCTTCATGTAGGACATCCAGAGGGCTACACAGCGACAGACATCCTTTCACGCTTCAAGCGCATGCAAGGCTATAACGTCCTACATCCTATGGGCTGGGACGCATTCGGTTTACCAGCAGAACAATACGCACTTGATACAGGAAATGACCCAGCAGAATTTACAGCGAAAAATATTGCGACATTCAAGCGTCAAATCCAAGAGCTAGGCTTTAGCTATGATTGGGATCGTGAAATTAACACAACAGATCCAGAATATTATAAGTGGACACAATGGATCTTTATCCAACTTTATAAAAAAGGTTTGGCTTATATAGATGAAGTAGCTGTAAACTGGTGTCCGGCACTAGGAACAGTACTTGCAAACGAAGAAGTAATTGATGGAAAATCAGAGCGTGGTGGTCACCCTGTAGAACGTCGTCCGATGAAACAATGGATGCTTAAAATTACTGCCTTTGCTGATCGTTTAATCGACGACTTAGAGGAAGTTGATTGGCCAGAGTCTATTAAGGATATGCAGCGTAACTGGATTGGTCGTTCGGAAGGTGCAGAAGTAACATTTAGTATAGATGGAACAGATGAAAACTTCACAGTGTTTACAACTCGTCCTGATACGTTATTTGGTGCTACATACTGTGTTCTTGCACCTGAGCATCAATTAGTGGAGCAAATTACAACTGCTGAACAACGTCAAGCTGTTGAAGCTTATTTAGATAAAGTAAAAATGAAATCTGATCTAGAGCGTACAGATCTAGCGAAAGAAAAAACAGGCGTATTCACAGGTGCCTATGCAGTGAATCCAATTAACGGTAAGAAAATGCCGATTTGGATTGCAGACTACGTGTTAGTATCATATGGTACAGGTGCAATCATGGCGGTTCCGGCACATGATGAGCGTGACTATGAATTTGCAACAGAATTTGGTTTAGAAATTATTCCTGTTCTTGAAGGTGGAGACATTAGTAAAGAAGCATTTACAGGAGATGGTAAGCACATTAACTCTGACTTCCTTGATGGCTTAAACAAAGAGGACGGTATTGCTAAGGCAATTCAATGGCTTGAGGAAAAAGGAGTAGGGGAGAAGAAAATCTCTTACCGTCTTCGCGACTGGTTATTCTCTCGTCAACGTTACTGGGGAGAGCCAATTCCTATGATTCATTGGGAAGATGGTACAACGACGCCAGTACCGGAATCAGAATTACCATTAGTGCTACCAAAAACAGATAATATTCGTCCTTCAGGTACGGGTGAATCTCCGTTAGCGAACATTGCTGAATGGGTAAATGTTGTTGATCCTGAAACAGGCAAAAAAGGTCGTCGCGAAACGAACACGATGCCACAGTGGGCAGGTTCTAGCTGGTACTTCATACGTTATATTGACCCAACTAATAAAGAAGCAGTTGCGGACCCTGAGTTACTGAAACGCTGGTTACCAGTTGATATTTATATCGGTGGGGCAGAGCATGCCGTATTACACTTACTATACGCTCGCTTCTGGCACAAAGTATTATACGATTTAGGTGTTGTACACACGAAAGAGCCATTCCACAAATTATTTAACCAAGGGATGATTCTTGGTGAAGGTAATGAAAAAATGTCTAAATCAAAAGGCAATGTCGTTAACCCTGATGAAATCATTTCTTCACACGGTGCGGATACTTTACGTCTATATGAAATGTTCATGGGTCCACTAGAAGCATCTGTTGCATGGTCAACAAATGGCTTGGACGGGGCACGTCGCTTCTTAGATCGTATTTGGCGTCTATTTGTCAATGAAGATGGTACAATCGCTGCGAAAATTCAAGCTTCTGATGACAAAACACTTGAAAAATCATATCATCAAACTGTGAAAAAAGTGACAGAGGATTACGAAGGTATTCGCTTCAATACAGCTATTTCACAAATGATGGTATTCATCAATGATTGCTACAAAGCCGATGTTATTCCAACAGCTTACGCTGAAGGTTTTGTGAAGATGCTAGCTCCAATGGTTCCACACGTTGCTGAAGAGTTATGGCAGATTTTAGGTCATGCCGAAACACTTTCATATGCGCAATGGCCAACATATGATGAGTCTAAACTTGTTGATGATGAAGTGGAAGTCGCTGTTCAAGTTGCCGGCAAAGTACGTGCAAAAATCATCGTAGCAAAAGATGCTTCAAAAGAGGAAATCGAAAAAGTAGCACTTGCAGATGGTAAAGTACAAGAGTATATGGAAGGCAAAAACTTAGTGAAGATTATTGTCATTCCAGGCAAGCTTGTTAACATCGTCGTTAAATAAATGAGGGAAACAACTTTAATATGCTTCTATAAAAGTTAAGATTACTTGTTACAGAACAGGTGAGTCTTAATGGAAGCACTTTTGATGGTTGGATCATTTCATTAATATATGATAAAAGGCAGAATCAAATTTTGATTCTGTCTTTTTACATTTTATCGAACGTCCCCAGCCGGAACGAGAACGGGAATTAACCACACGTTTTAGTGCTGAAACATTTGTATCTTTTAATATTAGCCCCGTTTACTATGAAAAAATTGTTTTCTACTGAAACCAACTGAGATTTCGATACGACTATAGTGTGAATGGGAATAGGAGGTGTTTGTTTGAGTGAGCATTTAGCAAATATTATGAATGAACATGGTGAATATTGTCTTCGAGTAGCTTATTTATATGTTAAAGACTGGGCAATTGCTGAAGAAATCGTTCAAGATGTATTTTTTGCTTATTACCAGCAACAAGAGCGCTTTGAACAACGATCCTCACTAAAAACATATTTAGTAAAAATAACAGTACATAAAAGCCATGACTATTTACGGAGCTGGAAAAATAAGCGTCATATTTTATTTGAAAAATTGCACATAGGAGCCAGTAAGCGGACGCCTGAAACAAATTTGCTTGAGGAGGATGAGCGGAGAATTTTAACAGCATCTTTGTTTGAGCTTCCAATTACCTATCGAGAAGTAATTATTCTTTATTATTATCAAGAATTAAAGGTTCGAGAGATAGCAGAGGTTCTTGCATGTACAGAAAATACAGTGAAGACAAGACTTCGCAGAGCTAGGCAAATATTGCAGGAAAAACTGGACTCGAGTCATTGGGAGGTGCTAGAAGATGACATCTTTTAAGGATAAACTGGATAAAGAGCTTGGCGAAGCCCCGCGTTTTTCACAACAATTGCAGGAGCGAATTTTGCAAAATGTTTCTCAGCAAAATAAACAACCTAGTAGATGGCGATATCCGACGATTATCATTGGAGCTGTCGTGACGATCCTCTTTTTAATTGTAGTTGGGCCATGGAAACAAGTAGACATAGCTAAACATGCTAGCATTGTTGAACTAGCCCAACATGAAAATATTGAACAATTTACCATTGCGCAGAATTGGCAGGAAGATACCTTTAAGGCAGGAAGAACTGGCTGGATTTTTGGACAACAAGCTTATAAAACAGATCCGGAAACAACGCTCATTGCCGATGTACTAAAGAAGGCGGTTATATCGAAGAAGGACACAGATTATTATGCATTTAGTGATGTATGGGTGGAGTTTGATAATGGGCAGGCTGTGCAGCTAAAAATGTTCTTAAACGATGAACAGCTAGCTTTTAGCGATCGACATACAAATATCTTTTACAAGGTGAAAGACGACGTTACTGCATCAGCATTTATTGCCCTTATGCAAAAAGATGGGAAGGATTTTAGTTTCGGTGAGATGTTTACTTTTTTACTCATTGTTCTCTTTTTAGAGTGGCTTTTAGAAAAAGCAATTCGAAAAAAGTTTAACATTCCAAAGGAGCCGAAATATATAAATACAGGCCATCAACGTTCAACGTATATTGCTATGTTTATAAAAGGGGCGATTTTTATTGTATTTAATATATATGGATGGTTTTTATATACAGCTGGAGTATGCGCATTTCTAGCAGTCTTCACTGTAGATTCTATTGTGATTGACTATTATTATGGGCGTGAGGAAAAAAGGCATTATATATCGATTGCTTCATTTCTTGCACTATTGCCAATAATTATTGTATTTTTTATTTATTTTCTATAAAAGAGGAAACGAACGAAAAGAGATGCTCGAATTATTTTAGAGCATCTCTTTTTGATACATATAATCGTCTAAAATTGACGGACTTTAATTGAATAATAGCAACCAAAGTGATAATTGAGGTATAAAAACAACAAATAATAAAATTAAAATCATATAAAGAACTAGTTATTTTTTACATAAATGATCCTATTTCGAAATTTTATTCCGATTACAATGTTGGTAAAATATTACTGTTTTTACTTGTGTGCCATAGCAAATGTTTTTGTTATAACTGATTGGTTTAGTAATCTATAATTTAAAAAAGTAGGACTATCCACTGTTAAAAAGAATGTGCAGGATTCATTTTAAATAAAAAAATATATATTTGAATAATAAAAATGGATGGGTAGTGATGATTCATTTTGAAATATACAAAATGTGTATTGGGTTTATTTAATTGGATATCCATTAAAAGTTAAATGAATCATTTAATAATGTTTTTTAGCATCCTTTTACGAGGAGGAAATTCGTTTATTTAAGCTTTAAAATTCTCTTTTATTCTAAAAATTTCTACATATTGATTATCTTTTTGTGTCCTATTAAAGAAATGTGCAGGATTAATGAGAGTTAGAAAAAATGCAATATACATAGATTGCATGTGAAAATATGCACAAAATTAATTATATCGAAATAATTTATGTGTAACTTGATAATAGAGTAGAAAAATAATATTAGCTGAAAAATGTTGGGGTTTTCGTTTAATAAACATCTATTTACTTAGAGGCTGTAAGGTTTTCGTTATAAAATTACTAGGGTAAAAAATAAAATACTTTTTGGAGAAATAATATTTTTTGAAAAAACATCTTGCATTTGAATAATTCTAAGTGTTAAATTGTTTTCAGGGACGTTCATAAAACTTTCACAGGTAGCAAAAGAGGGGAGAAAAGAGAAATTATGAATAAAAATAGATGGTTAATTGCATTATCCGCAATCGCTATTCATCTTTCGATCGGTGGAGCATATGCATACAGTGTATACAAGCTACCGATTGTTACAGAGATGGGATGGAGTGAAACAAACGTAACGGTTGCCTTCACAATAATGATGGGGCTTGCTGGTTTTTCAGCAGCATTATTCGGTAACTTAGTAGAAAAAATGGGGCCACGTAAATCTGCAATGATAGCAGCTGTTCTATTTGGGGCAGGACAAGCTGGTGCAGGTGTAGCAATTTCAATGGATTCCGTAACATTGTACTGGTTAACATATGGTTTACTAAGTGGATTGGGTATGGGTATTGGTTATATTGCACCTGTATCGACATTAGTAAAATGGTTCCCGGATCGCCGCGGTTTAGCAACAGGTATGGCTGTACTTGGATTTGGTTCAGGGGCACTTATTACAGCGCCGGTCGCAGCTAACTTAATGGAGGCTGTAGGTATTTCTACAACGTACTTTATTTTAGGGGCAAGTTATTTCACGTTAATGATTTTAGGGGCTTCATATATAGCACCGCCTAAACCTGGTTATATGCCAGCGAATATGAAGGCTGCTGCAGATAATGGTAAAGACGTAGTGAAAAAAGATTTAGCTGTCATGTCAGCACGTGAAGCTGTAAAAACTAAGCATTTCTGGATGCTTTGGTCGATGCATTTAGTAAACGTAACAGCAGGTATTATGATGATTTCTGTTGCATCTCCAATGGCTCAAGAAATTGTAGGATTATCAGTTGCGGGAGCCGCAGCAATGGTAGGAATAATGGGATTATTTAATGGTGGTGGTCGTTTAGTATGGGCTGCTGTGTCTGACTATATTGGTCGTTCGAACGTCTTTGTAATTTTCTTTATCGCACAGCTAGTTACATTTATCGTCTTACCGCATACAACAAACGTTATTATTTTCCAAGCACTTATTTTCTTAGTTGTTAGTTGCTATGGTGGAGGTTTCTCGAATCTACCTGCATTTGCAAGTGATTTATTCGGTACGAAACAACTTGGAGTTATTCATGGTTATTTATTAACAACTTGGTCATTAGGTGGTATTTTTGGACCGCTTTTAGTGAGCACAATTAAAAATTCTTATGGAAGTTATATTCCAGTATTCTATGTGTTTACAGGATTAATAGCTGCTTCATTAATTATTTCATTAACATTACGTGCAGATGTACGTAAACGAACAGCATTAAAAGAAGCTTCTCAAAAGGTTGGAGACGTCTCCGCTACACAATAAATTATACTTTCAATTCGCACTTGAAGGTATCGGCCATATGAGTGTCATTTCGCACATGACGCTTGTATGGTCATTTTTTGTAGCTGTTGTTATATAACACTTGATTAATCTCTGTTTAATGTATAACAGTCGGTGTCTGATGTCAATATCATTACGGGAAATAAAGTGATTTCGCTACCAAAAGAGAAATTTTGTAACGGAAAGCGATTGAGGGGTTCATTTTCAAGAGGGCGATCAAACTGTTTTTTTGTCACCCCTTATGTTCCTCAATAAAGCTTGTTTAATTATATTAAGGGATAGAGGAGTCATCTAATAAAAAAGTAAACAGTATTGATTGAATCTTTTTAAAAGTTGAAACGTATATAAAATAAACAAGGAGGCTATGTGAAATGGGGAAGTTTTCTTTAAATGAATTTGTTAATAAAACACAGCAAGACGACAATGAAAATGAATATTTCGAGTTAGAAACTGAACGTGTATTGGAGGTCAACCTAAATGGCGAGGTTTGGTCGAAAATGGGCGCGATGATTTCTTACATAGGAGATATTAAGTTTGAGCGTGAGCGTGTGTTGGAACATGGCCTCGGTAAAATGTTTAAAAAAGCATTAACCGGCGAAGGTACACAACTTATGAAAGCGAAAGGTAAGGGGCGACTTTATTTAGCCGATCAAGGGAAAAAAATAACGGTCTTCGATTTAAAGGACGAAAGTATTTGTGTAAACGGCAATGATTTACTTGCCTTTGAGCCAAGTATTGATTGGGATATTCATTTAATGCGTAAAATGGCAGGCGTGATGTCAGGTGGGTTGTTTAATGTAACCTTACAAGGAAGAGGGAAGGTAGCTATCACAACTCATTTCGAACCGTTAACATTGTTAGTGAAGCCTGGTGAAACGGTCTATACAGATCCTCATGCCACAGTAGCATGGTCAGGTAATCTGGCACCAGAGTTTAAAACAGATATTAGCTTCCGAACATTTATCGGTCGTGGTAGTGGCGAATCCATTCAAATGGCGTTTTCAGGTGAAGGATTTGTCATCATTCAACCATTTGAGGAAGTATATATGTCTAAAGATAGCTAAAAAAGCGTGTCCATTTCGGGACACGCTTTTTATTATGATGAGAAGTAACTTGAATCGCTGATAAGCTGCTGAAAATCGCTGATAGAAGTCTGAGATACAGGGTATATTAAAGTGCTGCATTCATCCCTGCAATACGTCCTGTAACGAGTGCAGATGTTATATTATAGCCTCCTGTGTAGCCATGAATATCAAGGATTTCTCCGCAGAAAAATAAACCAGCTTTTTTCTTTGAAGCCATTGTCTTCGGTTCAATCTCTTTAATAGAGACGCCACCTCCAGTGACGAATGCTTTTTCAAGGGATTGCGTACCACTAACTGTCATTGTGAAGTTGACGAGTAGTTTAGCTAAATTGCGGATTTTTTCCTGTGATAATTCAGTACCTGTCAGTTGTACATCGATGTCTGCACGTTCACATAAAAATAGAAGCCAGCTTTCAGGTGCAATTCCTTTCCAAACATTTTTCACCGCTTTTTTTGGATCTTCTTTAATGAGTCTGTTTAAATATTGCAGACACGTTTCTTCATTAAAATCTACAAGTGTTTGAATACGCATTGTCACAGGCTCGTAACCTGTTTTCATTAATTCTTTCACTACAAATTGACTACAGCGTAAAACAGCAGGACCGCTTAATCCGAAATGAGTAAAGAGCATGTCCATTTGATGTGTGACGAGCACCTTGCCCTTTTTGTTTAGAACAGAGACAGCGACATCTCTTAGGGCAAGCCCCTGTAACTCACGAGCTTGAATAAAATCCTCTTTTGATAGAACAGGAACCTCAGTAGGGAAAAGAGTTGTAATTGTATGGCCAGCACGCTCTGCCCATGGATAACCATCTCCTGTTGAGCCTGTTTGTGGAACAGCTTTTCCGCCAACTGCAACGACTATTGCCTCACTACGAATTTCTGTGCCATCTGTAAGGCGTACCCCAAGAATTTTTTCCTCATCCATTAGAAGTTTATTAACAGGTGTGTTTAAGCGCACTTCAACATGTAGCCTCTGAAGCTGGCGAATAAGTGCATCTACAACATCTTGCGCGCGATTAGATACAGGGAACATACGCCCATGATCTTCCTCTTTTAATGCCACGCCAAGTCCTTCAAAAAATGTGATAATATCTTCGTTATTGTAAACCGTGAATGGGCTGTAAAGAAAACGACCGTTCCCGGGTATGTGCTTAACTATTTCTTCAACAGGTAAACGATTTGTGACATTACAGCGACCACCGCCTGAAATGGCCAATTTTTTGCCAAGCTTCGTCCCTTTTTCTAGTAATAATACTTTCTTTTTATGCTCTCCAGCAGCGATAGCAGCCATTAAACCGGATGGGCCACCACCGATAACGATAACATCGTACATATATTTAAACTCACTTTCTTTTCAAATTAGGAATCTTTCCTATTATACATGAAGTCTATATAGAGGGGCTTCTTTCACATTGAAAATAAAACAAAAGTATTTTATAATTCCTTATCTTCTACTTTAAGTAGCTTGTCACCATAACGTTGGGAATGACATGTGATAAAACTTTTGCTATGTATATCAGTTGATTGGAGTGGAGACTGGGCGACTCCTTGGGGATCAGCAATAGAGGAACGAAGGCTAAAACCATCACATCCTGTGATAACGCCTTCGTGACCAACATCGTGTTGGCCTAAGCGGCTCATCGGACGCCCCAAGGAAGCTTTGCTCTGCGCGAAAGCGAAGCGGCAGCTACAAAGCGCCCAGTCGGAACGGAAATCAACTCCACATTATGGTGAGGAGCTTAAGCGTGTAAAGTTTTGAAGGAAAATTGAGGTATTTTCGAGAGATAAAGTGCTCGTGGTGAACGAATAATCAGTGTAGAATAACCTCACTGATGAAAGTTTTGCTTTATCTATATTGTCTGTATGAAATGAATGTCTTTTCATGCTATTATGGTAAAGGTTAAGCACTAAATTATGAGGTGAAAAATAGAATGTGCGGATTTATAGGCTATATTAATGGAACAAATGTGATCGATCATCATCAAACGATCGAAAATATGATGAATACAATTATTCACCGTGGACCAGACAGCGGTGGGATTCACAGTGATGATAAAGTAACGTTAGGATTCCGTCGATTAAGTATTATCGACTTATCAGACGTGGCAAATCAGCCGTTGTACAGTGCAGATGGTAATATCGTTCTCGTATTTAATGGAGAGATTTTCAACTTCCAAGAGCTACGTGCTGATTTGGTTGAAAAAGGTCACAACTTTAAAACACACTCCGATAGTGAAGTTATTATTTATGGTTATGTTGAATACGGAGTAGAATTTGTCAAAAAGCTTCGCGGGATGTTCGCATTCTGTATTTGGGATAAAAAGAATGATTTACAATTCATCGCTCGTGATGGCTTCGGTATTAAGCCACTGTATTATACAGAAAACACAACAGATGGTACGTTTATTTTCGGTTCAGAAATTAAATCATTTTTACCACACCCAGCATTTATTAAAGAATTAAATAAAAATGCGCTACGTCCGTATCTGACGTTCCAATATTCTTCAATGGACGAAACGTTCTTTAAAGGTGTGTACAAATTACAACCAGCACACTATATGCTTATTCAAAATGGACAAAAGCAAATTGTGCAGTATTGGGATAAAAAATTCCATGCAAAAGAAGCTCCAATTGAAAAATATGTAGAAGACATTCGTACGACTGTAAGTGAATCAGTAGACGCGCATCAAATAAGTGATGTAAAGGTTGGTTCTTTCTTATCAGGTGGTATTGATTCAAGTTATATTACTTCATTATTACGCCCTGATAAATCCTTCTCTGTTGGTTTCTCTGACTACGAGGATATGTTTAATGAAACAAATTTAGCAAAAGATTTATCGGATACATTAAATATTCAAAATGAACGTAAATATATTTCGGCAGATGAGTGTTTTGAAGCATTACCAAAAATTCAGTGGCATATGGACGAGCCACAATCAAACCCATCTTCTGTACCGCTTTATTTCCTTTCTGAGTTAGCATCGAAGGATGTAACAGTAGTACTTTCAGGTGAAGGTGCGGATGAAATTTTTGGTGGCTACTCATGGTACCAAAACTCTGGTAAAATGCAAAAATATGAGAAAATCCCATTTGGTATTCGTAAAGCGTTACGTGGTATAGCAGAGGCGTTACCTAAAAATCAATATTCGAACTTCCTCGTTAAAGGTGGTCAAACAGTAGAAGAACGCTTCATTGGGGAAGCGGTTGTATGGGACGAAGAAGATGCATTAAATGTCTTGAAACCAGACTATAAAAATGGTCCATCTGTTAAATCGATTACAAAACGTATTTACGATGAGGTTCCAGGTGATGATGATGTTACTAAAATGCAGTATCTTGATTTAAATCTTTGGATGCCAGGTGATATTTTATTAAAAGCAGATAAAATGAGTATGGCTCATTCTATTGAATTACGTGTACCATTTTTAGATAAAGAAGTGATGGAATTAGCGAAAAACATTCCATCAAAATATCGCGTAAATGACATTGATACGAAATATGTTCTTCGTCAAGCTGCACATCAGGAATTACCTGAAGAATGGGCAAAACGGCCAAAGCTTGGCTTCCCAGTGCCAATTCGCCACTGGCTGCGTGAAGAAAAGTATTATAAGATGGTAAAAGAAATGTTTACAACTGACTTTGCCAATGAATTCTTTGATACAAAACAATTAGTAGGCTACCTAGATGAGCACTATGAAGAAAAAGCAAATCGTGGACGTTATATTTGGACAGCCTATGTGTTCTTAGTATGGTATAAACAATTTTTCGTAGATATGTAATAGAGAAGTAGCATTAATCGGTGGGGATTTTCTTAATCTCCACCGATTATTTTGAGCCTTCTACTTTCTATGGGAAGGGCACAACCACTATTTTTTTTATAGAGCTTCTAGAACTTTTTAATGTATTTGTGCGTCTGTATACCTATAAATATGTTAAGATTACAATTGGTTTACTTATTTAATATTTTGCGATGATGTGCTTTCTAGTTGTTTTGCTGAATTTTTTATTGGCGTAGTATTAAGATTTGAACAGTAAAGAACGTTTGAAACAACCCTGTAAAAGTGCTCGGGTAGCGGAAGAAACCGCTTGGGTACCCAGTGAAACTTCTCAGGTAGCAGAAAGAACTGCTCTAGAAGCAGGTTAAACCTCTAATGCTTTGAAAAAAGACTGCTCTGCATGTAGCAAATATTTTATAAGTGTTACGGTAATGAAAATATTGATTTTACGATGAATGGATGGGTACGATGTCCAATTTAATGAAAGGTACCGCGATATTAACAATGGGAATGTTTTTATCGAAGGTGCTCGGATTAATTTATATTTTTCCTTTTTATGCGATTGTGGGTGAGGAAAATGTTGCCCTCTATCAATATGCATATATTCCCTATTCGATAATGCTAGCAGTAGCCATCTCAGGTGCGCCAATTGCTGTATCCAAGTTTGTTTCTAAATACAATGCAATGGGTGATTATCAATCAGGCCGCAAACTTATGAAATCAGGCATACTTATAATGATGTGTACGGGGTTTGCGGCGTTTATTTTTCTTTTTGTGCTAGCTACGCCAATAGCGGGGCTTGTTATTAAAAGTGATGATCAGGCATTTACGGTAGAGCAAATTGCTTCAGTTATTCGCTGGGTTAGTTTTGCGTTAATTGTCGTGCCATTTATGAGCCTCTGGCGTGGATTTTTCCAAGGCTATGACAAAATGGAGCCTACAGCGGTTTCTCAGTTAGTGGAGCAAATTGTTCGTATTGTTGTGTTATTGGGTGGTTCTTTCTTAGTTGTGGTAGTTTTCAAAGGGAAACCAGAAACAGCTGTTTCCTTTGCAGTATTTGCTGCATTTATTGGGGCAATTGGTGGGTTGCTAGTACTTTATTATTATTGGAAGAAGTATCAACCTGAATTTGATTTACTGCGCAGTCAAAGTGTGACGTCTACACAGCTACCAATGTCCAACATATATAAAGAAGTAATTACGTATTCAATTCCAATGGTATTTGTAGGCGTAGCCAATCCGTTGTTCCAATTAGTAGATATGCTGACATTTAATGGAGCTATGATATCTATAGGCTTAGCGGAAGTAACGGATAAGTATTTATCAATGATCAACTTTACAACACAAAAGGTTGTCATTATCCCAGTAATGTTAGCTACAGGTTTTTCGTCGGCACTAGTACCGACGATTACAAAGTACTTTACGCAAGGTGAATATTTATCGCTTCGACATGCAATGGATAAAACATATCAAATATTAATTTTTATTACATTGCCTGCGGTAGTTGGAATTTCATTGTTATCGAATGAAATTTACTTTATGCTCTATACTGAAAGCGAGATGGGTGCTATGATTTTAGCCCATTATGCACCTGTTGCTATTTTATTTGCATTATTCCAAGTGACAGCAGCTCTTTTACAGGGCATCGACTTCCAAAAGTGGATTGTCTTAAGCTTGTTAACTGGAATTTTAGTCAAGCTAGCGATTAACATTCCGTTAATTCGTTGGATGGAGGCAGATGGCGCACTCCTTGCTACAGCTATTGGCTATAGTGTTTCAATTATTATTAATATGCTTGTGTTACGAAAAACTCTGAACTACAAATCAGAAATGGTTATTCGTCGTGTCACGCTCATTTCTCTTTTGACAGCGGCAATGGCGGTAAGTGTATTACTCGTTCATAAACTTTTAGTGTTATTAATGGGACCGGTAAGTGGTAAATTCTCTGCATTAGTTTATTCTGTTATTTGTGCTGGAGTAGGTGTAGCAGTATATGGCTATTTGTCTTTACGCCTAGGCTTAGCACAAAAGCTTCTCGGTGAACGATTGACAAGAATTACAAACAAACTGGGGTTTAAATAGGGGGTACTAATGCGTTTAGATAAATTACTGTCGAATATGGGTTACGGGTCACGCAAGGAAGTTAAGCAGCTTCTAAAGCAAAAAGCGGTGACAGTAGATGGCGCATATGCGAAGGATGCAGCATTACATGTTGATCCTGACAAGCAGGATGTCTCCGTTTTTGGTGAACGTGTGAACTATACAGAATTTGTATACTTTATGATGAATAAACCTCCTGGTGTTATTTCTGCAACTGAGGATTTACGAGATGAAACTGTCATCGATTTGTTAGATCCTTTACATCAACATTTCCAGCCTTTCCCTGTAGGTCGATTAGATAAAGATACAGAGGGATTATTGTTGATAACAAATGATGGCATATTAGCCCATAATTTATTGTCTCCTAAAAAACATGTGCCGAAGGTTTACTATGCACAAATAGAAGGAATTGTGACAGAGGAAGACTGCGAGAAATTTGCTCAAGGTGTTGAGCTAGACGATGGTTATGTAACAAAACCAGGAGAGCTTATCATTTTAAAATCTGCTCAGCAATCAGAAATTGAGTTAACGATTCAAGAAGGTAAGTTTCATCAGGTGAAGCGTATGTTTGAGTCAGTTGGTAAACGTGTAATGTATTTAAAACGCCTATCGATGGGCAGCCTAAAGCTAGATGACAGTCTAGAATTAGGTGAATATCGAGAATTAACGGCTGAAGAACTAGCTTGCTTACAAATTAGGGATTAAAGAATTCCTCGATGCTAATATAGATTAGTATCGAGGCATTTTTTATATACATACTTATACCAGTAACTGTATAATTGATATAACTTTTGTGTGAAAAGCTATTTAGTCTATGGTACTAATAAATCTCTAAATGTTTCAGAAAATATGATGGTGAAAATAAGTAGAGGACAAGTTAATGAAAAACCTAAGAATTAAATTATTAATATCTTTAATTGCCTTTGCATTAATACTAGTAGGTGTAATTTTTTACGTTAATAGGCAAATACTTACTGAGGATATGAAAAAACAAGAAGTCATGAATAGAACATTAATTGAAAACCATATTCTTAAAGATATGCAGGCTGTAGATAATGCACATTTTTATTTTGATCAAAATCTCTCTGACAAAATGGAAGAAGTACTACGAAAACTAATTACTTATTATAAAGAAAACCCACATATAGCGAAGTGGGATTTACAGAAAATAAAAAGCGAAAATGGAATGGATGTGTACATACTCGACCAATCAAATACCGTAATTTATACAACTTTTGAAAAAGATAAAGGTTTAGCTTTTTCTCAATGTTGCCACCGTTTTTCTACTTTACTAGACAAACGTCGAGCAAGCGGAGAATTCTACACTGATGGTATTGATATTTCAACAACTACTGGGGGATATCGAAAATTTGGCTATTTAGCAACACCTGACAAGAAATATTTATTCGAGGTAGGTATAGACTTACTTGATGATCCTGTATTCCAAACTTTTAACTTCGGAAAGACTGCTGACTATCTAATAGATAAATATGCAGATTTGTTAGAAGTACAAACGATAAATGCGGGTGGGGTTTTCTTTGATGATTCTAAATCTCATGAAATAACTGTAAAAGATCAATCGAAAATGTTTCAAGAGCATTTTGAGCTAGCCAAAAAAACGATGAAGCCAACGGAATATCAAAAGGGGTTTAATAATGGTTATATTGAAAAGTACCGTTTTATACCATACGAAGCTGAAGCGGTTCGGGGAGAATCCTCGAAAAGAGTTGTATATGTGAAATATGGTAATTTCACAGAAATGAGAGCACTAACTAAAAATACAAAGCAGTTTCGAGTATTGCTTTGTATTGCCTTAGTAACTTCTTTCATCATGCTATTAGTCATCAACAAACTCCTTTCCAAAACGATTCATCTTGCAACATATGATCCTTTAACAAATGTTTATAATCGTGCTACCTATATTAGTAAAACGGATAAATTATTAAGACATAGGAAGACGAATCAACCGGGTTTATTGCTGTTAGATTTAGATAATTTTAAACAAGTAAATGATCGGTTTGGACATGTTGAAGGTGATAAAATTCTGATTGAAACAGCGAGAACTTTAAAACAAGAAGTGGGGAAGAATGGCTTTGTTGTAAGATTTGGTGGAGATGAATTTGCAATTGTTTTATATGATACGAAGGATGAATGTATGGGAAGATTAGCAAATTCTATTTTGGAGAAAATTCATCACTTGAAGTATGAGGATAAAGTTTCTATTGATAGATGGTCTGTACTTTCAGTCAGTATGGGCGGTGCTATTTGCATTCATCCAGATGAGTCAGAAAGAAGCTTATTTGAGCGTGCAGATAAGGCGTTGTATCAATCGAAAAATGCTGGGAAAGACCAATACACCAGTTATGAAGAAGCTCCTGCTAATGAAGAAAGCTAAAGCCACTTCCAATTTTTAAGGATAAAATTATATGCTCGCTCCATTCTTATTAGAGAGTCCAAGCAAGAAGTTAAAGCCTCCGAACGCAATTTGCCGAGGCATAATTGATATGCTTGAGATTCGCTGATAGAAATGGAGCGATTTTTTGTCAGAAGTTAAAATCCGTAAAAGCTTTATTACTTACATTATTTTGGCTCATCACCAAAAGTTGTGGATGACATTTGTTAAAACATATGCCATGTATTTAAGTTGATTGAAGTGAAGACTTGGCGACTACTTGGGGATCAGCATCAGACCCTTGAGCGAGGACATAGGGGAACGAAGGCTTAAAACCATCACGTCCTGTGATAACGCCTTCGTGACCAACATCGTGTTTGCCCAAGCGGCTCATCGGACGCCCCCAGAGGAAGCTTTGCTTTGTGCGAAAGCGAAGCGACAGCAACAAGGGTTTTATCTGTGCGAAAGCGAAGCGACAGCAACAAATGTTTTATCTGTGCGAAAGCGAAGCGACAGCAACAAGCCCCCAGTCGAAACGGAAATCAACCACACACATTATGATGATGAGCCACTTTATTCCTTGTGGTGTGTCTTAAGCTTTGATCTATAAAATAAACAACTGCATAAAACTAGAACTGCAATGACCGCAAACATTGCGTTCATATAATGTGTTAGCAGCCACCCGCCAATAATTGGTCCAATAAAGCCCCCTAAATTTTTAAATTGAGCTGCTCCTAAATAAGTTCCCTTTTGTGTATCAGGCGCAATTTCATCAATCATGACATTCATAGTCGGAAAGGCGAAAATTTCACCAATCGTGAATATAATCATAGCGATAATATATAACGGATAGTTATTTGAGAAGCCGAATAATAAAAGACCAAACACGAAGAACAAAACCCCTACTAATAGAGTAGCTGCCGATGAAAAACGTTCTGAAAGTATACTAATCGGTAATTGTAGTAATAACACAACTGCTGCATTTATTGAGATTAGTAGAGAATAGAGTTTGGCACCATTTTCAATTTTGAGTTCAATGATTTGTGGCAATGTGGAATCAAATTGAGAGTAACCAATATTTATTAAAATTGCCCCGAAAATAAAGCTTAGTAATACACGATTCGTCAATAGTATCGTAAAGGTTTGCAGTATTTTCGTTGGTGTTGAAGCTTTTGGTTGTTGCATTTCATAGCGATTTAACACGAAAAATAAAAATACAGCATAAATAATATACATAGTTCCTGTCAGCATGAATGGAATACTTGGGCTGGACAATTGAGAAATATAAACACCAATAATAGGACCGATAACAGCAGCTATGTTAATGGCTGTGTAACGAAGTGAAAACAATCTTTTTCGTTTATCAGCAGGAGTAAAATCAATCATTAATGCCTGTGTCGAGGGTTCAAAGAAGGAGCGACATAAGCCATTAAGGGCGTTCAATGCTACAAAGAACCAAATCGTTTGTGCTGTTGCAAAGCCAAAGAACACAATGCTCCAAACAATAATCGTAAGCAAAATGACGTTTTTTCTACCAAATCGGTCAGTTAAATAACCGCCAAAGAATCCGCCTACAGTGGAGATTAACGGTGCAATACCAATCGTCAAGCCTATTTGTAAAGGGGATGCTTCAATTTCATTATGTAAGTAAATTGCTAAAAAGGGCATTGCCATAAAACTTGCAATACGTGTGAAAATAGTTCCCCCTAAAATAATCCAAACTAGCGGATGAAACAGTTTGGGAAGTTTCATAGAATCCTCCTCTCAAAATGTAGAATGTTTCGATTTTAACGGATTGTTAATCAATTGTAAATAGTCAAAAAACATTTGAAGATAACGCTGAGAAAACGAATGTTACAAAAATACATGAATTGTTAGCAAATAAAGGGCTCCAATCAATTTATATACATGGCATACTTTTAAAATAATGTTATCCTCAACTGTTGATGATGAATACCGTAAATAATGAATTTCATGATTAGTGGAAATTTCACTAAAAGTAATCGCAAACTTTTGAGAGGTATTTGCTTGGAAGCTTGAGAAATTGTGGGGAATCAAAAAATAGTAGAAAACAAAAAAAGAATGACCACGACGAAAGGTCATTCTTTTTCCATACAAGATGCTTTACGTGTTACACGTAAAAACTAAGACGTCATTTTTACTTTTTTCTTCGTCGTTGTCCATTTGCCTCGACTTGGACTCATCACCAAATCGTTAAAGGCTAACACGTTCAAATCTCTTTGAACGGTGCGAGGAGTGATACTAAACTCTTCGACTAAATCCTGTGTAGACACGGTTCCTTTGTCTAAAATAAACATGTACACATCTTTAATACGATTAAGCATTCGATCAGTAGTTGGTTTCATAAATGAACCACTCCTTCATCTTAATTCTCTTGGCAAAGACTAGCGGACGACAATATGTGCGGAGTGCACTTAGGCTAATAAGTAGCTGCCTTAGACATCCCCTTTTCTAATTTTATATTCAGAAAAATCATTCTGATAATTTCATTATATAGAAAAGCTAGTCGATTTTCTAGTGAATGCAAGGGAAATTTACAATTAAGACATAAAATTTATACTGTATTTTGTGGGAATAAGTGAAAAACGTGCTATATGTGGTAGTGTTCGAAGTAAGATTTTGAAAAGTTGTCAGAAAGATGATTGTAATTTATGTTGTTAAGAGTAGAATAATGTTATTACTTTAGAGGAGGTCCATCATATGGATTGGTTACAAGCTGCAAAGGAAAGACAAGATGAATTGATACAAGAGTTACAGGAGCTTGTGCAAATTAATAGTGTTCTTGATGAGAATACGATCACTACTGAAGTACCTTTTGGTGATGGTCCATTAAAGGCTCTGGAATGGTTATTAGCAAAGGGCCAAGCTGAAGGTTTGCAAACTAAAAATATTGATAATTATGCAGGTCACATACAGATGGGTGAAGGTGACGATTTATTAGGTATTTTATGTCATGTTGACGTGGTACCAGTTGGTGATGAAACAGATTGGACATACCCACCCTTTAGCGGCACTGTAGCAGATGGTAAGCTATTTGCTCGTGGCGCAATAGATGATAAAGGACCAACAATTGCGGCATGGATGGCAATGAAACTTGTTAAAGATGCAGGCGTTGAGCTTAATAAAAGAGTACGTATGATAATTGGTACGGATGAAGAAACTGGCTTCCGCTGTGTCGACCACTATTTTAAACATGAGGAAATGCCGACGATTGGATTTGCACCAGATGCGGATTTCCCGCTCATCAATGCTGAAAAAGGCATTGCCGAGCTAGTGTTCTCTCAAAATAAAACAGGTGATGCTTCGAAAGAACAGCTATTACTATTTAATGCTGGAAAGCGACCAAATATGGTACCGGATTTTGCAAAAGCAACGGTGCAGTTCGTTTCCTCACAATTCGAACAGAATTTTCACGCATTTTTAAGTAAAAATCAGCTAGAAGGGTCTTTATTAATCGAGGGTTCTCGCTATATAATAACTATCAAAGGTAAGGCAGCCCATGCAATGGAGCCGGAAAAAGGTGTCAATGCAGCTGTTTATCTTGCAGCATTTTTACAACAAGAGTTGACGACAGAGGCAAGTAAACAATTTGTCGACTTTACCGCAGATGTTTTTTATCAAGATCATTATGGTAACAAGCTTGATTTACAATTCGAGGATGAAATGTCTGGTAAAACTACATTAAATCCAGGTATTGTGACCTACGATGTGGCTAAAGGTGGCAGCATGGTCATTAGTATGCGCTATTCTGTCTCATATCCGTTTGATGAAAAAATCACGGAAGCACAACGCTTAACTGTGGCAAAAGGATTTTCATTGGATATTCAAGATGACTCTAAACCTCATTATGTAAGCGAGGACGATGCATTTATCCAGACTTTAGCAGATATTTATAGACGTCAAACCGGAGACTATGAAACACCTCTACTGTCTACTGGTGGTGGTACGTATGCGCGTGTCATGAAAAAAGGTGTAGCATTTGGCATGCTGTTCCCAGGTGAACCTGACGTAGCGCATCGTGCGGATGAGTTTGTCGTCATTGAAAATCTTATAAAAGCAACAGCTATTTATGCTGAAGCAATTGTTGAACTTGCAGGAAACAAATAAATTAAAGATGAAAAGGATGAACGAAGCATGGCATATTCATTATGGAATGATCAAATCGTTGAAGAAGGATCAATTTCAGTATCTCCAGAAGACAGAGGTTACCAATTTGGTGACGGTATTTATGAAGTAATTAAAGTTTATAACGGAAACATGTTCACAGCACAAGAACACATTGATCGTTTCTATGCGAGTGCCGATAAAATTCGTCTTGTCATTCCGTATACTAAAGACGTATTACACAAATTATTACATGATCTTATCGAAAAAAATAATTTGGAAACGGGTCATATTTACTTCCAAATTACACGTGGTACAACTTCTCGTAATCATATTTTCCCGGATACAAGTGTTCCAGCTGTATTAACAGGGAATGTTAAAGTTGGCGAGCGTTCGTATGAAAACTTTGAAAAAGGTGTTAAGGCTACCTTTGTCGAGGATATTCGCTGGTTACGTTGTGATATTAAATCATTAAATTTATTAGGTGCTGTACTGGCGAAACAGGAAGCATCTGAAAAATGCTGCTATGAAGCTATTTTACATCGTGGTGACATCGTAACAGAATGTTCATCAGCAAATGTTTACGGCATTAAAGATGGTAAGCTTTATACACACCCTGCAAATAACTTCATTTTAAACGGTATTACACGCCAAGTTATTTTAAAATGTGCTGAGGAAATTAATTTACCAGTTATTGAAGAACCAATGACGAAGGCTGATGTATTAACAATGGATGAGGTAATTGTGTCATCTGTATCTTCTGAAGTAACACCTGTTATCGATGTTGATGGTAACAAAATTGGTGCTGGAGTTCCAGGTGAATGGACTCGTAAATTACAGCAAGCATTCGAAGTGAAATTACCGCTTTCTATTAATGCGAAATAAATAAATCCTTTAAGAGAACTACCTAAACTTGGGTAGTTCTCTTTTTCTATAGAGCAAATTATGGATGTTTTATCCTGAAACGTCATGTAAAATAAAAAGGATGAATGAGTTGTAGAATGATCGCTATCGGAATTTAAAGTTAAAGAGCAAATGTCGATGTAATGAATGCAAATGTCTATTTATCTTTATTTAGTAATTTTTTATGTAGCGAAAGCATAGTGCTAATGAAGCTACAGCTATAACTACAACTACATTATGCCAAGGAGAAAATTGATACTTCGATTTGCCTTCCGAGCAGTTGTAGGGAGATTAGCAAATTAGATATAGGGCGAGTAAGATTGGAGTGACCTTAACATGGCGCAATTGGTGAAAATACAAGATTATATTTCACGCTATCAGATTGATTTAGCAAGATATCCAACTCAATTTGTACGCTTAAAGAAAAGTCAATGGGAGCGTGTTAAGCGACAGTGGGAGTTAGGAGAAGAAATTAGTGAGTGGCAACATACCGACGACGATTCAGAAAATGATTCTTTCGCAGAAAAAGAGAGATTTTCTTTATTCAAAAAGATATTTGCAGGTCGTCAGAAGGAAGAAAATGAGGACGTTGAACAGATCGAAATATCGAATGAACTAGTAAGTGATGAAGATAGCATACCTGAAGAAGAAACGACTTTAACATTTGAACCAAAAATTGTCTACGCACCACAATCTATTCATGAATTAAAACGAATGTTTATCGATCAATTTTTCCATTTCCAAATGAAATGGGCAAGTTCAACATTACGTGAAAAGTCGTATGTTGATCCTCGTTTTATGCGTGATCCATTACTACGAAATTTATTGCAAAAATTACCGGACAATTATTTACTTTTTTATTATCCTATTTTACAAATTAGAAAAGCACCTATAGAGCTGGATGTCGTACTAATGTCACCGACAGAATGTATATGTATAACAGTGCTGGAAGCAGAAAATCAAGCAGTTTATGTTGGAGGCAGTGAGCGATTCTGGATCAAAAAAGTAGGAACGAAGGATTCAAAAGTCCTTAATCCAATGATAAGTTTAAATCGTATGGAGTCTGTATTAACTCAATTATTTATGCAGGACGATATAAATATGCCAATTCGTAAGGTTATTTTATCCCAGAATGGCTATTTCGATTATCCAGGGTCACCTTATGGAATTCAATTTGTTGATCGTCGAAATTATGGAGAGTGGATGGAGCATTTAAAGAAAGTATCCTCTCCTATGAAACATATGCAAATTCGTGCTTCTCAAACGATTTTAAACAACGTACAAACAACATCTTTTAATCGAGATATTTGGAAGCAATCTTCTCAACCAGCCGGGGATTAGTGAATGCAAGTATTATTTATTGTGAATGAAGCAGCAGGGCACGGCAAAGGTAAGAAAGTTTGGCATCACCTTCAACAACAATTAACAATGAACTATGAAGTCGCTTTTACAGAATATGAGGGGCATGGACAGGAACTTGCAAAAAATTGGGCGCAAGATGCTCAAACCAAAAAATTAATTGTTATTGTTGGCGGTGACGGCACAATACATGAGATTGTTAGTGGCTTTGTACATAATAAATTTATAGTTATTGGTGTAGTCCGTGCTGGTTCCGGAAATGATTTCGCACGATACTTTACTACATTTCAAAATGCTTTTCAAATTGAAAGCTATATACAAAAAGAAATGGCTAACCTCCAAATGGATGTTGGTACCGTTCAATTTGGAGATCAACTGCACGAAATATTTGTTAATAATGCTGGTGTGGGCTTCGATGCATTTGTCACAAAAAGAATTAATAAATCCCGTTTGAAGCTTTACCTCAATAAAATCGGGCTCGGCAAGCTATCCTATGCTGCCGCCGTTGTAAGAGGGTTATTTAGCTTTAGATGTTTTGATGTAACTATTCGTACAAACAATCAAGAATGGCAATTTAAGCAGGCGTGGTTTGTTGCGATGAGCAATCAACCTTATTTCGGAGGTGGAATGAAAATTTCCCCATCTTCTAAACCAGATGATGGACAAGTCGAAATAACAATCGTTCACGGTATTTCACGCCTTAAATTGCTACTAGTTTTTAGCACGGTTTTTTTTGAAAAGCATACAAAATTTAAAGAGGTTACTTTTTTGCAAGGCAATCAATTTAACATTTTCGTGCACGCAAATAACGTTGATGCTCATACGGATGGTAATTATATCGGAGAAATTAGAGAGGGAACGGGGATTCATTGTACAGTGCAACGTAATGCTTGGCAGGTTATATCAGACGGGCATTGAAGATGGCCCATCACTAAAATATCATTTCGCAATAATTTCATGCGAATTTTATGGTTATACGTTATACTATAAAAAATCAATAATTTCATGAGAAAGAAATGAGGAAAAAAATTGAGATTAAGAAATAAGCCTTGGGCGGAGGAAATGATTACGAGTCATCCAGAGGTGATTGTTCCGAATCCTGAAGACTTTAAAGGTAATTGGCAGGCTGTTTTTGGAAATGACAACCCGCTACATATTGAAGTAGGTACTGGGAAAGGTCAATTTGTCACAGGTATGGCCTTACAAAATCCGGATATAAATTATATTGGCATTGAGCTTTATGACAGTGTAATTGTTTGTGCATTAGAAAAAATTTTAGAGGCTAAATCTCCAGCGAATTTACGATTATTAAAAGTAAATGGCGCAGATTTATATAAATATTTTGGAAAAAATGATGTAGAGCGTGTGTATCTGAATTTCTCAGATCCTTGGCCGAAAACGCGCCATGCTAAGCGACGTTTAATGCACGGGGATTTTTTGAAATTATATGAGTCGATTTTAGTGGATGAGGGGGAAATCCATTTTAAAACGGACAACCGTGGTTTGTTTGAGTATTCATTAATGAGTATGTCTGAATATGGTATGTTACTAAAGTATGTATCACTCGACCTACATGCGAATATGCCAGAGGATAATGTTATGACTGAATATGAGGAGAAATTTTCTGCTAAAGGACAGCCAATTTATCGTCTAGAATCGCAATTCTTTACTAAATAGGGGGAGTATGGATGGATCAGTTAAAGTTTCACAATATGTCATTATCATGGCTAAACGGGGGTGTCACTTGCCTTGATGGCGGTGCTATGTTTGGAGTTGTACCAAAACCACTTTGGTCACGCAAATATCCAGTCAACGAAAAAAATCAAATCGAGCTACCAACTGAGCCGATTTTAATTCAATATGGTGGCAAAAACTATCTTGTTGATACTGGTGTTGGCTTTAACAAATTAAATGAAAAACAGCTACGAAACTTTGGGGTCACTGAGGAATCAACATTAGCGGCTAGCTTACAGGAGCTAGGATTAACAACAGCTGATATTGATGCAGTATTAATGACGCATTTACATTTTGACCATGCTGGAGGTTTAACGCAATGGGAAAATGATGTACTTGTACCAACATTCCCAAACGCCAAAATCTTCGTAACGAAAATCGAATGGGAAGAAATGCGTGAGCCGAATATTCGCTCGAAAAATACGTATTGGAAAGAAAACTGGGAGCCAGTTCAGCACTTAGTAGAAACGTATGAAGGTACGTTAGAGGTAGTTCCGGGTATTGAAATGATCCATACGGGTGGTCATAGTGATGGACATGCCATTATAAAATTAACTCAAAATGGCGAGGTATTATTGCATATGGCAGATATTATGCCAACACATGCACACCAAAATCCATTATGGGTTTTAGCGTATGACGATTATCCAATGACGAGTGTCTATGCGAAGGAACGTATAATGAAAGAAGCACTTGCGAATGGCTACGGCTTTATTTTCTACCATGATGCGTATTACCGCATGATTAAATGGGATGAAACAGGTAAAGAAATTGTAGATAAGCTAGAACGTAGTAGACAAGCTGTTATTACATTCTAATTAATAGAACGTGTGAACCTTTTGTGTTCGCACGTTTTTTTCATCGTGTTGAAAACGATTGTGTCAATAAAATTAAGGTAATTAAATAAAGTATCGCTCTTTGGCAAAACTAGGGTTTGATTTCCGTTCCGACTGGGCGCTTTCCTGGGGGCGTCCGATGAGCCGCTTCACTCGCGTTGCTCGTTCCAGGGTCTCATCTGTGACGCTAATCCCCGAGGAGTCGCCCATTCTCCACTCCAATCAAACGCTTCACATAGTATGTATCTCGGGTATGTCACTCTAATTTATAGTGATAAAACGGAACTTCACTTATTGTTTTATGCAAACGTAAGCTATGTGATAAAAATTATTGTAGTTGTATAGTAGGAACAGAAATTAACTTAACGTTATGAAGATATGCTTAATTGTCTATACCCCATTTTTTTGACACTTTTCTCGTGAACATCTTGGAAAATATGATACACTAAAAACTATACTAAAACACAAAAGAGAGTTGAAATTTACATGGCAACTGAGCAACCATTTTTACCAGTATTATTAGGATCAGATATGAATGCATATGGTATGGCACGTGCATTTTATGAAGCATATGGCATTAAACCACTAGTATTAGGACGTTCACATTTAACGGCAACGCAAGATAGTCATATCATAAATTTCGAAGAGATTGATCGCTTAAATGAACAGGATGTATTTGCACCTGCACTTGCAAAGGTCGCAAAAAAATATTCTGATAAAAAACTACTGTTGTTAGCTTGTGGAGATGATTATGCAAAGCTTATTATCAAAAATAAGCCAGCATTGCAGGAACATTTTACAGTACCATACATTGATGAATCACTTATGGATGAAATTTTATTAAAAGAAAATTTCTATAAAATGTGTGATAAGTACGATTTTAAATATCCAGGTACGACGACTGTAACAGCAGACAATTACGAAAACTTTACACCACCATTTGATTACCCAATTATTTTAAAGGCATCGAACTCGGTGGAATATTGGGCATGTAAATTCCCAGGTAAGAAAAAAGTTTTCGTTGCGAATGATGAAGCTGAAAAAACAGCTATTTTAAAAGCAATCTACAGCTCAACTTATCAGGATACAATGATTATTCAAGAATTCATTCCAGGTGATGATTCGTATATGCGTGTATTAAATGCGTATGTAGGGAAAGATGGCAAAGTGAAGCTAATGTGTCTAGGAAACCCAATCTTAGAAGAGCATTCACCTGAAGGAATCGGTAGTTATGCAGCCATTGTTACAACATACGATAAAGAATTAATGGATCAAGTACGTTCCTTCTTAGAGGATATCGGTTATACAGGCTTTGCAAACTTCGATATGAAATACGATATGCGTGACAAACAGTATAAGTTGTTTGAAATTAACTTACGTAATGGTCGCTCTAGTTATTATGTAACAGCAAGTGGTCATAATTTAATGAAATATGTAGCTGATGACCATATGTTAAATATTGAACAGGAAGTAACTTATGTTCAGGACAAGCATTTATGGATGATTATTCCTAAGGGTGTTCTGTTCAAATATGCATCAAATGAAAAGCTTAAGCTAGAAGCGAAAAAATTAATTCGTGAAGGGAAATATACAAACTCTCTTTACTTTAATCAAGATATGAATGCGAAACGTTGGGTGAAGCTAACATTAAATAATTTAAATTATTATCGCAAATATAAAAAATACTTCAACAATAAAGGATTGTCTGAGTAAAACAAAGAAGCCATCTCAACTAACTGAGATGGCTTCTTTTGTAGGGTTCTATAATATTTGTTCGTGTATTGCTGAGTAAGGTTACACTTCTGTTAGCTCTACTACTACACCTGAGCGAGCGTCAGCAGCAAATTCAAATGTTTGCATTTCGCCCTCGTTCATACGAGAGATACCTCCACGATATACAGGAATAGTCATAATGCCGTTTGAGAAATTGTCTGTCTTCATAAAAATCCAAGAACCGTCAATCGGTGAATCCTTTTTAAATTCCTTTTTTATGTTTTCGAGTACTTGTCCTGCAGGTACATACGGAGAAACCTTTTCACTTGCTTCTTTAACAATGACTGCGGCAGCTAGGCCAGTAGCAACACCAATTAAAAAATCACGTAATTTCATGCTTTTTTCCTCCTTTTTCTATAGCTCCATTTTAACATAGCATACAGAGTGAATGCACGTTCACACTTTAGCACTTTTTAGGAAATGTATCAATATTTCGGATTTGGAAATTGCACGGAGGCTTCGCTTTTGCACTGAGCAAATTTTGGATAAACTTCGAAGAGAAACTACACTTTCATTTTATCTTGCGGCTCATTGAAAAATGGGAGTTTTCTGCTGAATATAGATAAATATGTTACAATGGCAAAGGAAGAATATTCTACTTCGTGGGGAGAGAGAGTCATCATGAATGAGGAAACATTACAATTATTTAAAACACTAACAGAATTACCAGGCGCGCCGGGAAATGAACATGCGGTACGTGCGTTCATGCGTTCTGAGTTGGAAAAGTACTCGGATGAGATCGTTCAGGATAATTTAGGGGGTATTTTCGGTGTGAAGCATAGTGAAATTGCTGATGCACCAAAAGTGTTAGTTGCTGGTCATATGGATGAAGTGGCATTCATGGTTACTTCTATTACTGATAATGGGATGATCCGCTTTCAAACATTAGGTGGCTGGTGGAATCAGGTAATGCTAGCGCAACGAGTTGAAGTGTTTACTAAAAATGGTGCGATTCCTGGCGTGATTTCATCAATACCACCACATTTATTAACAGATGCTGAACGTTCTAAACCGATGGATATTAAAAATATGCTTATAGATGTTGGCGCAGACAATAAAGAAGATGCTATTGCACTTGGCGTTCGTCCAGGTCAATCAATTATCCCTGTCTGCCCATTTACACCAATGGCAAATCCGAAAAAAATTATGGCCAAAGCTTGGGATAACCGCTATGGCTGTGGATTGGCAATTGAATTGATGAAAGAAGTAAAAGGTGAAAAGTTAGCCTCGCATTTATATGCAGGTGCCAATGTAATGGAAGAAGTTGGTCTGCGAGGTGCTCAAGTGTCCGCAAATATGATTAAACCAGATTTATTCTTTGCTCTAGATGCTTCACCTGCAAATGATATGTCAGGAGAAAAAAAACAATTTGGTCAGCTTGGAAAAGGGACATTATTACGTATTCTTGACCGTACGATGGTTACACATAGAGGCATGCGTGAATTCATCTTAGATACTGCGGAAACGAATAATATCCCTTATCAATATTTTGTATCACAAGGTGGTACGGATGCAGGACGTGTACACACGGCAAATGACGGCGTTCCTAGTGCAGTAATTGGTGTTTGCTCACGCTATATTCATACATCTGCTTCAATTATTCATATTGATGACTATGCAGCTGCAAAAGCTTTAATTGTGGAACTAGTGAAAAAAGCAGATCGTTCGACATTAGCAACGATTCGCGCTAATGTATAATGTGATTCCGCTGGAAGAAGTTAAAAGATGCCTTTAGGGGCATCTTTTTCTATGCGAAGAAAGAGGGATTAGAAAATGAACATAACTATTGGAACAACAAACAAAGCAAAAACAGAGGCAGTTGAAGTTATAGCTAGAAAATATTTTGATAAACCAAATTTCACCTACGTCAAGGCAGCTTCGCAAGTATCTGATCAACCGATGACTCATGAAGAAACACGATTGGGAGCAATAAACCGTTCGAAAAACGCAATCAAAGAGACGGGTGCTCAATTATCGTTTGGATTGGAGGGTGGAGTGACTGAAATAGATGGTGTTATGTACGTTTGTAACTGGGGAGCACTTACAGTTTCAAATGGCACAACTTATACAGCTGCTGGCGCACAAATTATATTACCAGAAGAAATTGCCCAGGAAATAAGAGCTGGGAAGGAACTTGGGCCTGTAATGGAGCACTTTACACAACGCCGAGATATCCGACAAGGTGCGGGAGCTGTAGGTGTTTTTACTCAAGGGTTAGTAAGTCGTCAGATGATGTTCGAGCATATAGTTTCGCTTCTTATTGGCCAATATTTATTCACATTAGCACATGACTAGTTTCTGTTGATTAGTGATAATGGAATAGTGAAGTTGCAACTTTAAAATAATTTTTTAAAAATAGAAAAATATATGATAATTTACATGAGATGACGAAAATCGTTCATTCGGTTAAGATTAAATAATTGGATAGTTTTGAACAGAACGGTTTACAAACATGTGAGCCGTTTTCTCTTCATTTAACTTCTTTCAGCAATTATTTTCTGTAGCGCAAAAAACATTTGTTGGCCCAAAGCCGATTCCGGACGCAATTATGCCAAGGCATAATTGATTATATTAAGTTACAATAGACTCCTATCTATAGTTGATGGACTAAATAAGGGTGAAGGATACCCAGATTTGCTGGAGTAAACGTCACATTCTGCGACAATTTATTTCTGCGCGTCAGCGGTAATTACACCAAAAATATAAATTAATTTAGAAGAAAGGGTATGAGCTAGGTGAAACAAATTAAATCAGAACAACTTGTGACCCTATTAAAACAACAATTGAATGAGGAAAAGTTTGATTTTGAATTTGATAAAAAGCACGATAAATTACGCCTAAACCATAAAAAAATTGGTAAAGGAATGGAGCTATCTCTACCAGGCATTTTAGCAAAATATAATGACAAGCAAGGGGCTGCAATCGATGAAGTTGTTTATACAATCGAGCAAACCTTTAATGCTATGGAACAAGAAATGGAACAGGGATTCCAAGATATTACAAAAATTTATCCAGTTATTCGCGCAACATCCTACCCTAAAGCCTCGAAGGAGGGGCATGCATTCATTACTACTGAACATACGGCAGAAACACGTATTTTTTATGCGCTTGATTTAGGAAAAACCTATCGTTTTATTGATGAATCCATGTTAGAGGTACTACAATTAACAGTAGAGCAAATTCGTGAAATGGCACGATTTTCCGCAAAGCAACTGCCAACAGTTTATAAAAAAGATGAAGTTGCAGGGAATATTTTCTATTTTGTTAATGCTAATGATGGCTACGATGCAAGTCGTATTTTAAATGAAAGCTTTTTGAAAGAGATGCAGACGAACATTGAAGGTGACATGACGTTATCTGTGCCACATCAGGATGTATTAATAGTAGGTGATATTCGTAATGAAACAGGGTATGATGTATTAGCGCAGATGACGATGCATTTCTTCGCTGTCGGTACTGTACCGATTACGTCATTATCTTTTATTTATGAAGACGGGGAGCTAGAACCGATCTTTATATTAGCAAAAAACAGAGTTAAAAAGGAGCAAGAGAAACAATGAATGTATTTTACAACAAAGAGCATGTAGGAGATGTATTGCTAGTACAATTAGCAACAGAATCAATCGTGAAGACGGAGTTAGAACGTGCGGGTGATATTGCTATATTAAAGGAAGCACAAACGGGAGAAATTAAAGCATTTAATTTATTTAATGCCAGCAACTATATTCAAACTGATGCAAAAGGTCTAGTAGAAGTTACTCCAGAATTAGTAGCTCAACTAGAGGCAGCTATTGCAAAAAATGGAGCCGTAATCAGCCTTGATGTAGATTTTTCTCCAAAATTTGTTGTTGGCTATGTAGAAACAAAGGACAAGCATCCAAATGCTGATAAATTAAGTATTTGTTCTGTAAACGTAGGTGAAGAAACATTACAAATTGTATGTGGTGCGCCAAATGTGGAAGCAGGTCAAAAGGTTGTTGTAGCTAAAATTGGTGCGGTGATGCCTTCTGGAATGCTTATTAAAGAAGGTAATTTACGTGGTGTTGAATCATACGGTATGTTATGTTCAGCACGCGAATTAGCAATACCAAATGCACCTTCTGAAAAAGGAATTTTAGTATTACCTGAAGATGCGAAAACTGGTAGTGCGTTTGAGGCACCAACTAGATAAAGCCATAGGAAGCACTTTAGCTGTGCGAAAGCGGAGCGGCAGCAACAAATGTTTTCTGTGCGAAAGCGCAGCGACAGCTACAATTTGCTAAGTGAAAATTGATTATATGTACTTAAAATCGTTATGCTACTATTATGCTAGTAACATAACGATTTTTTTATGTAGAATGAGCCTCTTAATGCAAGTTTCTGTTACATTTTTATGGTATGCTTTTTGTTATAGACATTTAACTTCTTTCAGAGGTCTCCTACCTCTATAGGTGGTGAGATGAATGCAGGTTTAGGCTACTTTTCAGTGGGTGTCCAAATACCCGCTAGAAATAGAGGAACTCAGTCTAGTGACCACATCGTGTTGGCCCAAAGCCTTCGGACGCAATTATGCCGAGGCATAATTGATTTAGTTAATGCTATAAATGAAGTGTAAGAGAAATGAGTGAACAAAGTGAATTGGTTAAAAAAACAAATGAATAAATTTATAAATAAAGATGACAATGATTACGAATATGAAGAGTTTTATGATGACTATGAAGAAGAACAATCCGAGCAGTTGCCTTCATATAAAGAAGCAACTGTAGCAAAGCAAAAAACTTTTCGTTTTCCGTTAATAGAGGATGAGGAATTTTCGGCTTCACCATCATCACCACCATCAAAAGAAGCATTCAATCAAATGGACGATACTTACTCCGGACAAATTGAAGATTTATCGCTACCGAGGCATTTAAATAATCATATTGTAGATTCGAGTGTTTATGATATTGAGGTTTCAGGTATTCGAGATCTATTAGCAAATCGGACGAAGAGAACTGGTAGAACGACGATTACACGAAGTCAGCCTGAACAGGAGAACCGTTCAAAAGCAAGTCTTGTTTTTCGAGATGCGCAAAATGAGGTACCGACGCCACCTAAAAATACGAATTATCAATTAGAAAAAGCAGATGAAAGTGTTTTACCCGAAAATCGCAAGCGTTTTGTACCAAGTGATGTTCCGTCACCAGTCTATGGTTTTTCTAAGCCAAGCCCAATTGAGCAATTATTAGAGAAACGGAAGGAAGAGCACGACAAGAAAGAGTTAGAAATACCTACTGCTTCTAAGTCTTTAAAAGAAACGACAACAAATGAGACTAATGAAAATATACTAGAAGAAAAAGAGCCTATTAGCGCAGTTCGGAAAGATGAACAGCTTGAAAACCCTGAAAAAATTGAAGTACCTGCAATGCAACCGATTACTTTTGAAGATAAATTAACAGACGAAACAAATGATCATAGTGAAAAAACGACGACGGAATTACCTGTACCGCAAACAACTTCTTTTGCTGTAGAATTTGAAAATCAAGTGAAAGAAGCCGTTCAACATGAGCTGAATATTGAACAACTATCATCTGACCAATCAGAAATCCATGTAAAAGAAGTAGTTGTAGAACAAGTACAAATCGAAAATTCTACCATCCACATTGGTGAAGTTACAGTAGTCCAGCCACCAATGAATGAAGATGATAAGCAAGATGTGTTGCAGGAACAGTCTTTAGAAGAGCAATCTGTAGAAAAGAAAGAAAAAAGTGGCATTCCATTTAATGTTTTAATGCTAAAAACTGATAAAGAGAAATGGAGAATCCAACAGCAATTTAAAAATATGAAGCCGACATCAACAATTGTTGAAATAAATCAAGAGGAACAGGAGCCTTCATCTGAGCTTATTAATTCGGGAGTAGAACATCAATTAGTGACATCTGAAAAAGAACAAATTCCACAATCTATAGATATGGGGATTAGTGAGCTAGAGATGGACAATAAAACAACTCCACAGTTGACGAAGGAAAACGAGTTTTCTATTGAAAATACTACTCCATCTGAAAAAGAACAAATTCCACAATCTATAGATTTAGAGATAAGCGAGTTAGAGGTGGACAATAAAACAGCTACAGAGTTGACGAAGGAAAACGAATTTTCTATTGAAAATACTATTCCATCTGAAAAAGAACAAATTCCACAATCTATAGATTTAGAGTTAAGCGAGTTAGAGGTGGACAATAAAACAGCTACAGAGTCGACGGAGGACAACGAGGTTTCTATTCAAAATACTGTTCCATTCAATGCTGCAACAGAGAGTGTCTCAGTCATTACAATGGCACCAGTCACATCAATGTCTAACGTTTCGACATTAGAAAAAACAGTGATTGATGTTGAGAGCTTCGACGAAATTTCAGCAACTACTGAAATGGACGTAGAAACAGCTACTGAACAGAAGCTTACTACCGAGAATATAGATATTCCTGAGGTGAATTTTATTGATACGGAGGAGTATCCGGAGCAACCTTCCATATTAGATGAAACATTAGTAGAAGTTCAAGTACAGGAAACACCTCGAAAACCTGTTCATGTGTATCAAAAGCCAGATGATGAGTTTTTAGAGCCACCTGAGGAAAAAACACAAGATACTGAGTGGATGGAGCAACAGGGAGATACATTGGTCGAAGCTTTGTCTTATTTCCAAGTCTCAGCTCAAATAGAATCCATTATGCAAGGACCTGCCGTGACACAATTTGAAATAACCGTGAGTCATGGTACAAAGGTTAGCAAAATCCGCAATCTATCAGATGATTTGAAGCTTGCATTGGCAGCGAAAGACATCCGCATCCAAGCACCGATTCCTGGGAAGAGCTCAATTGGCATTGAGATACCGAACCGTGTATCTCGCGCTGTTCGATTATCAGAAGTGACAAATAGTGCTTCTTTCCTCGAGTCAGATTCACCGTTAGAAGCAGCATTGGGTCTGGATTTAACAGGGAAGCCTGTAACTATTGATTTACGAAAAATGCCACATGGATTAATTGCCGGAGCTACAGGTTCTGGTAAATCGGTTTGTATCAATTCAATTTTGGTTAGTTTATTATATAAAGCTGCACCACATGAATTAAAGCTGATGCTTATCGATCCTAAAATGGTAGAATTAGCACCGTTTAATCATATTCCACATTTAGTTAGCCCGGTCATCACCGATGTTAAGGCTGCTACAGCTGCACTGAAATGGGCAGTGGAGGAAATGGAGCGTCGTTATCAGTTATTTGCACATGCGGGCGCACGTGATATTACACGTTATAATGCAATTGCGGATAAAAATAATGAACATAGCTTAAAATTACCATATATTCTAATTGTCATTGATGAATTGGCAGATTTAATGATGATGTCTCCTGCAGATGTAGAGGAGGCGATTTGTCGTATTGCTCAAAAGGCACGTGCTTGTGGTATCCATTTAATTGTTGCAACTCAAAGACCGTCTGTTGACGTTATTACAGGGCTTATTAAATCAAATATTCCTACACGTATTGCTTTTGCGGTATCATCACAAATCGACTCACGTACAATTTTAGATGCGCAAGGTGCAGAAAGATTGCTTGGACGAGGCGATATGTTATATTTAGGTAATGGTATGTCTGCTCCGGTGCGTTTGCAGGGGACATTTGTGACAGATGATGAAATTGAAGCGATCATTGAGCATGTTCGTGAGCAAGGAGAGCCTGATTATATATTCGATCAAGAGGAACTTTTAAAGAAGACGGAGGTTTCCGCTGAGCAAGATGAACTGTTCGAGGATGTATGTCGATTTGTTTATGAGCAGGGAGGAGCTTCTACGTCCTTAATTCAGCGCAAATACCATATTGGCTATAATCGTGCTGCTCGTTTAATCGATATGTTGGAATCGCATGGCTTTGTGTCTGAGGCACGTGGCAGTAAACCACGAGAAAGTTACATTACAGAAGAAGATTTAATTGCTATGTTTGAATAAGAATTACATTGTTTTCGTATAGATTATCTTATTCACGTCAAAATTAGTATTTTTAGAAAAGTTACACATTTATCCTAATGCATAAATAGTGCTATAATAGACGAGATATGAAGATGAGTACGTATTTTTTAGTACTTACAAAGGTATTAATACCTAATAATTAGTGAAAAATACGATACACCTAATAGATGATAGAAGGGATATTGAATTCCCGGGGGGTTTAATTAATGACAGTTTTTCATTTCACAGGCATTAAAGGTTCTGGCATGAGTTCACTTGCACAAATCTTATTTGATGCTGGTGAACAAGTACAGGGCTCAGATGTTGATAAATATTTCTTCACGGAACAGCCGTTACGTGATCGTAATATTCCAATTTTTACATTTACCGCAGATAATATTAAAGAAGGTATGACAGTTATTGCAGGGAACGCATTTCCTGATGACCATCCTGAATTAGAGCGTGCTCGTGAAATCGGTGTAGAAGTTATTCGCTACCATAAATTTTTAGGTGAATATATCGGTAATTATACGTCGATTGCTATTACTGGTGCACATGGTAAAACATCAACAACAGGCTTGATGGCTCATGTTGTAGGTGGGTATAAACCAACTTCTTATTTAATCGGTGATGGAACAGGAGCTGGACATGAAAATGCTGACTTCTTTGTGATGGAAGCATGTGAATACCGTCGACACTTTTTAGCTTATAATCCCGATTACGCTGTAATGACTAATATTGATTTTGACCATCCAGACTACTTTGCAAACATAGAGGATGTTTATTCAGCATTTCAATCATTAGCACTACAGGTTAAAAAAGCAATTATTGCTTGCGGTGATGATGAACATCTACAACGTATTCAAGCAAAGGTGCCTGTTGTTTATTACGGTTTTGGGGCTGAAAATGATTTTGAAGCTCGTAATGTTGAAAAAACAACTAAGGGTACAAAATTTGATGTATTTGTCCGTAATGAATTTTATAGCACTTTCTTTATCCCGTTATTTGGAGATCATGCGGTATTAAATACATTAGCTGTTATTACACTTTGCCAATATGAAGGTATTTCACCAGAAATCGTTCAAGAACGTTTATACACATACAAAGGTGTAAAAAGACGTTTTACAGAAACGAATATTGGGAATAATGTTTTAATAGATGACTATGCACACCATCCAACAGAAATCCGTGCAACGGTTCAATCAGCACGACAAAAGTTTCCGGATCGTGAGTTAGTAGCTATTTTCCAACCACATACATTTACACGTACACAAGCTTTTTTACAGGATTTTGCGGATAGTCTAAGTCTTGCAGATACAGCATACTTATGTGATATTTTTGGCTCTGCAAGGGAAACACAAGGCGCACTTTCAATCCAAGATTTAGCGTCTTTAATTGAAGGCAGTGCAGTGATTACCACTGAAGGAATTGAAGTGTTAACAAAGCATAAGGACGCAGTATTTTTATTTATGGGCGCAGGCGATGTTCACAAATTCCAAGATGCTTTCGAAGACGTGCTAAAGAACAACGAAACAGCTTAGTCCGCAAGGAATAAGCTGTTTTTTCTCAAAAATGAGGAGGAATTCAGTTTTTTTTGTCGAATTTAAGGAAATGAATAGTAAAGAGAATTTTTACTTGTAGGAGGTCTAGTTATGGAAGTTATTTTGTATATTGCAGCAATTATCGCAGCAATCGGTTTTTTAATTTTTTGTGTGAGCGTTGGAATGACATTATTTTCGCTCAAACCAATCCTTAACAGTTTAGCTGGAACATTATCGGGTATTGAAGGACAAATGGAAGGTATTACACGTGAAACGACTTCCTTACTATCCAAAACAAATAGCTTGGCAGAGGATATTCAAGAAAAATCTGAACAGTTAAATTCCGTTGTTCATGCAGTCAAAGGAATTGGCGACTCTGTAAATGGTTTAAATACATCTGTACAGCAAATTACTTCTTCAATTTCTAAAACTGTGGAACAAAATGAAGAAAAAATTGCGCAAGTTGTTCAATGGAGTAATGTCGCAATTGGCATTGCAGATAAGTGGAAGAATCGTAAAATTATCGATCAGGCCAATGAGGTGATTCAAGAAGATGTTTATTCTTCTGAATCAGAGCAGTCGGAAAAACCGAAAAGAAAATGGGGCCGTAAAAAATAATTATTATTCGGTGGCATTAAATGTCAACGGAATAAAAATAAAGTCTTAAGCATATGTTGAAGAATGCATCCGCGAAAGCAGATGGACAACCAGTCTAAGCAAATTAGATAATAAGATGGGGAGGAATTGTTGCATGACAACTCAAAAGCCAAATTATAATGAAGTGAAGGAACAACAACTTGAAAGTTCATTGCCACAGCTTTATCAACCGCAAGAGTCGATCTATGAAGAGGAGCGAGTGAACATGAAGGATTTTGTTATTGGCGCATTAGTTGGGGGTATAGTAGGTGCAGCTGCAGGCTTATTACTAGCTCCAAAATCAGGGAAAGATTTACGTAGCGATGTAGCAGTACAAGCTGTTAACTTAAAAGATAAGAGTGCAGATTTCTCGACAACTGCTAAAGATAAAACGGTTCAATTATCTAAACAAATTCAAGAACAATCTACACAATTAGTAGAGAAAGTAAAAATATTAAAATCAGCAAAAGCACCAACTGTTTTTGACGATGGTACTGTTTCTTTTGAGGGTGAAGAGCCACTGGAGGATTTCATTCCTAGTGAAGAACCTAAAGCAGAGGATGCTAGTGAAAAAAAGGAACAAGCTGAAGAAAAAAGTGAAGAAGTTCGCGCATAATAGATAAAAGGGATACGCTACATCTTATCATAGATGTAACGTATCCCTTTTTTTAAGATATGGGCGCTTTTTCTAGTAAAATCTCTAATTTATCCCCGCCGAAAATCTCCATATCAAAGCTGGCCGGTTGACCATTTCGTAAAATTGTAAAATTACCTTTAAATGTAGTAGGTAGTTGCCAATTAGAGAAGCGGAACACATCCTGGTATATCCAACGACTTCGGTCTTTTTCTTTAAATGAAAGTGTTGCTCCATTTGGAACGGTTGAAAGAGGTGAAACTACTACATGATTAACGAGAACTTCGTTGGCCATCTTCTTCAGCTCTAACACTTCGTTTTGAAAGTGTATGATGATTTTATCCTCAAGTAAAACATTCATTTGGTCAGCAATCCGTTGAACAGTAGGGAATGTTTGTTGCTGAAATGTAAGTACATCACCATCTTGGACAGCATATGACATTTTAGCTGGTTTACCATTAATCATTAGATGGGCTGAAAACTCTGGTAAATAAAGTGGCTTTCCGTCCACTTGAATATAAAATGACTCAAATTGTTTTAATAACTCCCAATTATTTGTGAGCTTAAATACATCCTCGACTGTTTCGGATATTTCAAACATCACAACATCTCGATCATTTAATGCACTATCGAGTGATGCACTAGAACTATTAACAGTTATTTGTGGTTCAATTACATATTTTGTATGCTGAATTGTAATTGTTTTAATGGCAGCATCATCTACAATATCTCTCACCGTAGCATTAGCTGGCTGACCGTCTTGGCCTTCAATTAGCTGGATAGCATCGCCTGTTTTAATCATCGTTTTTGTGGATGCCTGATGACCATTCACTAAAATTTCTGCCGGCTGACCGTGACCACCAGGGATGAAAATATCTTGTCCATTTACATTCACTGATAATCCATATCCCGGTTTTCCATATAATTGCTTTGCTCGAATATTGGCTGCTAAAAATGCATCGGCAACGGTCATTTCCTTTAATTCAAAAAGGCGAACTACTTGCTCATTGACAGTTAGACTCATATATTGAATAGGCATTTTTTTTGCTGCGATGGCGATACCAATTGGGGTCACCAATTCAGGAGATGCTTTGATATGATCTTCCTTCGTTAAGTTTTGAATGGCATCAATCCCTCGAACGGCAATGCGATTGGCAGGTAAATCTAGTACCAATCCAAGTTCAGTTGTAAGATTTGGTGTTAAGCTACCTCCACCAACAAGCATTACCGCCTTAGGAGCTAAGCGATTATTAAGACGCAAAATTTCTTCCCCAATGGCTTTTGCAAGTTGCTTTACAGCGGGTTCAATTGCTTGAAGAACTTCTTCTTTCGGATAATATTGGTCAAAGCCTAAAATATCCTGTATTAAAATTTCTTCATCTGTTTGCAGTTGACGTTTCGCTTTTTCGGCAACTGGGAAGTCGAGTAAGTAGTGGTCACTTAAAGCCTCTGTTATTTCATCACCAGCTGTTGGTACCATGCCATATGCGACAACAGTACTTTTATCGGTAATGGCAATATCAGATGTACCAGCACCAATATCAACAAGCGCCACATTTAAACGACGCATTGTTGGGGGGATAAGCACATTAATAGCTGCAATAGGTTCTAATGTTAGTGCATCCATTTCTAAATCCGCGCGTTTAAGAGCCGCGATAAGTGATTCTACGACAACTCGTGGCAAGAACGTAGCAATAACTTCAATTTGTGCTTCATCACCTTGCTGATCGAGTAGGCTACCAATTTCTTCGCCATCTAAACGATAGTATAAAACTGAATAACCAACACAATAATAGTGGCTTATTTTAGCGTCTTCTTTTTGTTGAAGGAGCTGTTGCTGTGCCTGTTGAACAGCTTGCAGTTCTAAACGACTTATATCTTCTTCTGTAAAGATTGGTCGATTACGTATATTGATCGTCACGCTTGCTTGTTCTGTTTTTAATGAGCGACCAGCCGCAGCGACGCTCACTTTTTTTAAAGGACCATGCTTCTCTTCAAGTTCATGTTTAATTTCATTGATTAAATCTGCCACATACATGACATTATGTATTTGACCATCAACCATGGCGCGTTCTTTATGTTCTTTTACTAAGATGTCTTCCACGTGAAAGCGGTCATTATCTTCAGCTAAAATAATGCCTACTACAGAACGTGTACCGATATCAAGTGCAAATAATTTTGAACTCAATGTCCTCGCTTCCTTTCTAGTTATATGTTAACTTCTTTCAGCAAAATTCAGCTGGCATAGAGGAACTCAGGCTAAGAACTTCACATCCTGTGAAAGCGCCTGAGTGACCAACATCGTGTTGCTGACGCTACGCTTTCGCACAAAAAACATTTGTTGCTGACGCTACGCTTTCGCACAAAAAACATTTGTTGCTGACGCTACGCTTTCGCACAAAAAACATTTGTTGCTGACGCTACGCTTTCGCACAAAAAACATTTGTTGCTGACGCTACGCTTTCGCACAAAAAACATTTGTTACT
>NZ_JBIWFQ010000002.1:83663-318888 GCF_044763105.1 Lysinibacillus sp. NPDC096212
ACGCTTTCGCACAAAAAACATTTGTTGCTGACGCTACGCTTTCGCACAAAAAACATTTGTTGCTGACGCTACGCTTTCGCACAAAAAACATTTGTTACTGTCGCTGCGCTTTCGCACAAAAAACATTTGTTGGCCCAAAGCCTCCGGCGGATGTCACGAAACGGAAAGGAGTTCTTTATACTCGCTTCCTTTCTCGTAATATGTTAATATAATTTAGCGAGTTGAAGCGCTAAATTAAAAATGCGTGACATTCTGTGCAACATTGATTATAATGTTGCTAATATCTAAAAATGTAACATACATTTCAGAGTTCTGAAAGTGTCTGTCATGAGGAGAGGAGCAAGAAAAATGAGCCAAAAAGATTTAGAAAGCTTACGTAGTCAAATAGACGGTTTAAACTTAGAAATTCTTCGTCTAATTAACGAACGCGCAGCAGTAGTTGATGAAATCGGTAAGATTAAAGAAAAACAAGGTGTGAATCGCTATGACCCGTTACGTGAACGCCATATGCTTGATCTTATTAAAGAGCACAATCAAGGTCCATTAAACCAAATGACGGTTGATTATATATTTAAGCAAATCTTTAAAACAGCTTTAAAACAACTTGAAGCGGATAAGAAAAAAGAATTACTTGTTTCCCGTAAGAAAAAATCAGAAGATACTGTCATTAATGTGAATGGTGAGCTAATTGGCCAAGGAAAACCATCTTTCGTATTTGGACCTTGCGCTGTAGAATCATACGAACAAGTAGCGGCAGTAGCAGAATCTATTAAAGCAAAAGGTGAAAAGTTAATTCGTGGCGGCGCTTATAAACCACGTACTTCTCCATATGACTTCCAAGGTCTTGGATTAGAAGGACTTAAAATTTTAAAACGTGTGTCAGAGGAATACGGTTTAGGCGTTATTACGGAAATCGTTACACCAGGTCATTTAGAGGAAGCTTTAGATTACATCGATGTTATCCAAATTGGTGCACGTAATATGCAAAACTTCGAATTATTAAAAGCTGCGGGTGCAACAAATAAACCTGTACTTTTAAAAAGAGGCTTAGCGGCGACAATTGATGAATTCATTCACGCTGCAGAATACATTATGTCTAAAGGAAATGAGAACATCATTCTTTGTGAGCGTGGTATTCGTACTTACGAAAAAGCAACTCGTAACACATTAGATATTTCTGCTGTACCAATTTTAAAACAAGAAACGCATTTACCAGTATTTGTAGACGTAACGCATTCAACAGGTCGTCGTGATTTACTATTACCATGTGCTAAGGCAGCAATTGCTATTGGAGCTGATGGCGTTATGGCAGAGGTGCATCCAGATCCATCTGTAGCACTTTCTGATTCACAACAACAAATGGATATTCCAACATTTGATGCTTTCTACGATACACTACAAAAATTCATGAAGAGCCATGAAATCAATGCATAATTTCTTTCAGCAATTATTTTCTGTACCGAAAGCGTAGCGGCAGGTACAGAAGTCTCCCACCTCTATAGGTGGTGAGATGAATGCAGATTTAAGTTACTTTTCAGTGGGTGTCCAAACACCCGCTGAAATAGAGAAACTCAGTCTAAGAACGCCACGTCCTGTGGCAATTTATCTGTGCGAAAGCGAAGCGACAGCAACACGGTTTTATCTGTGCGAAAGCGAAGCGACAGCAACACGGTTTTATCTGTGCGAAAGCGAAGCGACAGCAACAACACACGACTGAGTGACCAACATCGGTGCTGTCGCTACGTTGCACTACGCTTTCGCGCAAAAAACATCTGTTGGCCCAAAGCCTCCGGCGGATGTCACGGAATCGGAAAGGAGTTCTTAGGGGATGTTAGCCTAAAACCATCGCATCCTTGCGATAACAGCTAACTGACCTGCATCACGTAGGCCTAAGCACAAAGCCGATTCCAGACGCAATTATGCCGGGGCATAATTGATATGTTGATAAACACCGCTTGCTTTAATCGGCAGGCGGTGTTTACTATATAGTGACAAAATAATGACTAGAAAAGTACTATTTGTACTTGGTTTTTCTTTTCATGTACATACTGCTTCTTGAAAAGAATATGAAAATTATCGTATGATAAGGCTATAAAAGGAAAAAAGGGAGGCACGTACGATGACTGTTACAATTTATGATGTTGCAAGAGAAGCAAATGTTTCTATGGCAACGGTCTCTCGTGTAGTCAATGGTAATCAAAACGTAAAACCGGCAACACGAAAAAAAGTATTAGAAGTAATTGAACGATTAGAGTATCGTCCAAACGCAGTAGCGCGTGGATTAGCAAGTAAGAAAACAACAACAGTTGGCGTGATTATCCCGGATATTGCAAATAATGTTTATGCGGAGCTGGCACGTGGTGTAGAGGATATTGCAACAATGTATCGTTACAATATTATTTTAGCCAACTCAGACCAACATGAAGATAAAGAGCTTCAGCTACTGGATACAATGCTAGGAAAACAGGTTGACGGTATTGTTATGATGAGTGATGAAGTGACTGAAAAAATGCAACAAACTATGGATCATTCACCGGTACCAATTGTGCTTGCAGGTTCAGTAGATGAATCGCAAACAATTGCGACTGTTAACATTGATTATTTCCAAGCAGCCTATGAGGCGATTACATTACTCATTCAAAATGGCCATAAGCGAATCGCTTTCGTAACAGGTCCGCTTACGTATACTATTAATGGAAAATTCAAACTTGAAGCTTATAAAAAAGCCTTACAAGACGCAGGTTTACCTATAGATGAATCACTAATCGCTGCAGAAGAATCGAGCTATGATATGGGCTTAGAGGCGTGGGAATCATTATCCTCACTTGAAAATCCTCCAACTGCTTATTTTGCAGGTAGTGATGAATTAGCAATTGGATTGATTCATGGTGCACAGGATGCAGGTAAAGATGTACCTGAGGATATCGAAGTGATCAGCTTTGAAAATTCAAAATTAGCACGCATGGTTCGTCCACAGCTAACAAGTGTCGCATTACCGCTGTATGATATCGGAGCTGTCGCAATGCGCTTGCTAACTAAATTGATGAGCAAAGAGCCTGTTGAGGACGAAGCGGTTATTTTACCTCATCGTATAGAACATCGACAGTCTGTCAAAAGTAAATAACAGTAATTAACACGTTAATCTGATAATGGATTTGCGTGTTTTTTTATAGAGAGATTGAAAGCCGAAAGTAACCGATAGAGGACTAAGGTGAAAATAAAAAGCCTCACGATTGTCGTGAGGCATAGTGTTAAACGTGTTTTTCATTGCGAATAATATGAAGCGCTTTGGTTAGCATTTGCGCGTTTTTTTCTTCAATCTCAGCCTTTCGAGGGATTGGCTCATACAATGGATTTGGATCCTCCCAAGTTGGAATAAAAGGCACTGGTGCTTCAGGCTGCCAACGATCTAACCAAGCTTGTGGTAGGGGGCCTGTTGGTAATTGCTGATCTGTCATTTCAAGCCATAGCATCGACCACGCGCGAGGCACAACACGCCAAATATCATAGCCTCCACCGCCAACGGCAATCCATTTCCCCCCACAATATTCATGTGCTAATTTATGCGCAAGCTTTGGAATTTCTCTATAAATGTTCATTGTTCCATATAAATGTGTTAATGGATCAAAATAATGTGCATCTGCGCCGTTTTGCGTTAACACAACATCCGGCTTGAAAAATTCAAAGACTTCTCGCATAGCCTTTTCATATATGTCTAGGAAACTCTCATCTTCTGTAAAAGCATCAATTGGAAAATTAAAAGAAGTGCCATAGCCTTGTCCATTCCCGCGTTCCGTAATATTACCAGTTCCGGGGAAAAGATAGCGCCCTGTTTCATGAATAGACAATGTACAAACATCTGGATCTTCATAAAAACTCCATTGCACCCCATCTCCATGATGGGCATCGGTATCTACATAAAGTACACGAGCATTGTATTTTTCCTGCAAATAGCGAATAGCTACTGTACTATCGTTATAAATACAAAAACCTGATGCACGGCCGCGGAAGCCGTGGTGTAGCCCTCCCCCTAGATTGAGGGCGTGCTCGGCTTTTCCTTCCATTACATAATCGACAGCTGTTAATGTTCCACCGACAAGCTGTGCACTTGCTTCGTGCATATTTTCAAAAATGGGTGTATCTTCGGTGCCTATGCCGTAGCTTTCACATTGTGCCTCTGAAAGCTCACCATGTCCTGCTCTTTTAACGATTTCAATATATTTTGGATCATGTGCAAGTAAAAGTTCTTCCTCTGTTGCGACACGAGCTGGAACGATATCCAAATCATCAAGAGCATCAATATTCTTTAACAAATCCATTGTAAGCGTCAAGCGTTTATGATTGAAAGGATGGGTATCTGAAAATTTATATCCGAGTTGCTCTGGCGAGTACACAAATACTGCTTTTTTCATTGTAATGAAACACCTGGTAAATTAGGCCATAATACATCAAAGCCCTCTTTACGAAGTTCTTCAATCATAGCTAGTGGATTGAGAGTTTTTACTCGGATACTTAAAATTTTATTTTGCGTATTTTCAGAGTCAGGATAAACTAAGACGCTTTGGACATTTGCATGATGTTTACGAAAAATTTTAGTAATCTCAAATAATATTCCTGGCGTATCGGATACACGAATTTCAATTTTTGAGCCAGGTTCAGTGGCACCAGTTAACTCTATGTATGTATAGAGTAAATCTGTGGTAGTGACAATCCCAACTAATTTTCCTCCGGAGACAATTGGTAAACAGCCTATTTTAGATTCATAAAAAGTAAGAGCAACCTCCTCTACGAAATCAAGAGGATGACCGACAATTGGATTTTTAATCATAATCTCTTCCACTTTTGCATTAAAAACTGGTGAATTAGGCTCATCCCGTAACGAGGAAGGCAATGCCTCTTTAATATCTCTTTCAGTGATCACCCCAAGAACATGATGCTCCTCATCTACAACTGGTAAATGACGTACTTTTTTCTCACGCATGAACTTCAGCGCTTCAACCACTGTATTTGTCGGAGCCAACGTGTAGGGCTCATTATTCATAATTTCTTCTACGATCATATACTCATCCCCTTTGTGTTGGTTTTAATACATGAAGCGATTTTTAAAGCGAAGTCTATCGAATCTTTCCATTGTCTCAGGAGGCACGCGTTTGCCTTCACGTGCCATCAGGCAGTTAGCAGGATGTGATGTGATCTCAGGGTCATCTGTAGCAAAATATTCGAAGGTGGCAGAGCCCATCATTTTCTCCATCATTTTGCGATAATCCCAAACGTTTAAACCAGTCCCTTTTAAATCCCAATGCCAATAATATTCGGTAGTGATAACAAGATAGTCTTCCATTTCATCTCCCATAAAAGATACGGCTAGTAGTGCTTTACCAGCACCTGTACCACGATAGTCTGGAATGACTTCAATAGCACCTAGCTCAATCATGTTATCAATACGATCCTCCGCCCAGCGTTCGAGTGGATCGGGATATAGATAAGTAACGTAGCCTACAATAATGTTTTCATTTCGAATAATAATAATTCGTCCTTCAGGAAGTCCTGCAATTTCTATAATGGCTTGCTGCTGTTGCTTTGGAGGTCTAAAAGCAACCAAGCCTTCGTGGAATGAATATGTCGCTAATTTTTCTGGAGGAACAGGTCCTTCCACATACACAGTACCATGCTTTGTTTCCTTTGTGACAGAAAAAAAAGTTTTTTTGTGTTCCATAATTACACCACCTGAGTTTAATAGTTCCATTATAGCTGATTTCCTGCGGAAAAACGCTACTTTTTGCAAAATATACCTGTGTTTTTAGAAAAGTGAAAATATTAAGACATTCTTAGTGATTTCGTGTAAAATATATGTATATTGCATCTGTTATTCAACAGATGAATGTAGTGTGAATAAGCATTCACTAATTTTACACTACCTTAACTGTTGTATAACAAGTGCTACATAACGTAGTTGTCTTTGGAGAAGGTGGCGGATTTTTAAGGGGGAATTAATGAAATTACGATTTAACTTCTTTCAGCAAATGTCTATTGTAGCAAAAGCGAAGCATCAGCTACAAATGTTTTTTGTAACGTAAGTGAAACGGCAGTTACAAATCACTTTTGTACCGAAAGCGTAGCGGCAGGTACAGAAGTCTCCCACTTCTATAGATGGTGAGAAGAATGCTGATGCTGAATTAAGTTACTTTTCAACGGGTATCCAAACACCTGCTGAAAGAAGTTAAAGCCTCCGGCGGATGTCATGAAATCGGCTTTGTGCAAGCACTAAGCCGATTCCGGACGCAATTATGCCGAGGCATAATTGAAAATTTGCTTACTAATATACTAAGGCGATCGCAAAGAGAGGGGTAGTTTCATGGGGATGAAAATGTTGGAGAAGTTGAATGCTTTACCGGGGCAATATAATTTGCTTGATTATGAGAAAGCAGCGGCAACACATGATTGGACAGAGACAGAAAAGGGATTCAGTTGGTATGAAACAGGGCTTGTAAATATGGCATACGAGGCAATTGATCGTCATACAGAAACGCATCGAAAAAACAAAGTTGCACTTTATTTTAATGATGGAAAGCGTAAAGAGGCTTATTCTTTCAATGAAATGAAAAAGCTGACGAATAAAGCCGCAAATGTTTTTAAGGCAGCAACAAATTTGGAAAAAGGTGATCGATTATTTATTTTTATGCCACGTTCACCGGAGCTTTATTTTTCTTTATTAGGCGCATTGAAAATGGGTGTGATTGTAGGTCCACTATTCGAGGCATTCATGGAAGGAGCTGTTTATGACAGACTTGCAGATAGCGAGGCTAAAGTATTAGTGACAACACCAGAGTTACTTGAACGTGTACCTTTAGCAAAGCTACCGCATTTGCAGCACGTCTTTTTAGTAGGATCTGAAATAGAGGAAACAACACAAATTTTAGATTTTAATAGACGCTTGAAAGAAGCATCTTCTCAATTTGATATTGAATGGATGGACAGAGAGGATGGTATGATTCTTCATTATACTTCTGGATCAACTGGAGCACCAAAGGGCGTATTGCATGTTCATAATGCAATGCTTCAACAATACCAATCAACGCAATGGGTATTAGATTTGCGTGAAGACGATATTTACTGGTGTACAGCTGATCCAGGATGGGTGACAGGCACAGCGTATGGCATTTTTGGTCCATGGTTAAATGGTGTCACAATGCTAATTGTTGGTGGGAGATTTTCACCACAAGCTTGGTACCAAGCTATTGAGGATTATAGTGTAACAGTTTGGTATAGTGCACCAACTGCTTTCAGAATGTTAATGGGTGCTGGTAGTGGTATGCTTGAGAACTATGATCTATCTTCGGTACGTCACATTTTATCTGTTGGTGAGCCGTTAAATCCAGAGGTAATTCGTTGGGGGACTGATGAGTTAGGTCAACGCATTCATGATACGTGGTGGATGACAGAAACTGGTGCGCATATGATTTGTAACTATCCCTCTATGGATATTAAGCCAGGCTCAATGGGTAAACCATTACCAGGTATTCATGCGACGATTGTTGATGATGCGGGTAATGAAGTACCACCTTTTACAATGGGGAATTTAGCGGTTCGACGTGGTTGGCCTGCAATGATGCGTCAAATTTGGGGAAATCCAGAGCGTTATGAATCCTATTTCTTAAAAGGTGAATGGTATGTGTCTGGGGACTCTGCCTATATGGATGATGATGGCTACTTCTGGTTCCAGGGGCGTGTAGATGATGTTATTATGACAGCTGGTGAGCGGGTAGGTCCTTTCGAGGTAGAAAGTAAGCTACTAGAGCACCCCGATATAGTAGAGGCAGGGGTGATTGGAAAGCCAGATCCTGTCCGAGGTGAAATTATTAAAGCCTTTGTATCATTACGTGAGGGAGTTGAACCTTCAGATGCATTGATAGAGGATATTCGTAATTTTGTTAAGAAGGGCTTATCTGCACACGCAGCACCACGTGAAATCGAATTTAAGGATAAGCTACCAAAAACACGCAGTGGTAAGATTATGCGTCGTGTGTTAAAGGCGTGGGAGTTAAATTTACCAACTGGTGATTTATCTACGATGGAAGATTAATTATATGAAGCAGGAATTTATTCGGTCGACGAAAAATTCCTGCTTTCTTTTTTAAAAAGCGCTGTTTAACTTGAGTATTTTTTTCTCAAATGAAAAGCGTATTCGAGAATTTTCGAATACGCTGGTTTTCTGATGGAAAATACATGAAAATATACCTTTATAATGTTTCGATCTTTTGGAAAATATCTTTGTAAAGGATATCTAACTCTTTTTCACCTTTTAAATAGAAATACCAAGCATCTTCTCTATTTGCATCGTTATCAGATAAATAAATTGTTGTATGAGATCTATTATTTAATGATTCCCAATGAGCTGTTTCATAGGTAACCCCTTCTCTTGTAAATGGAAAATGACGTTTTGTTGAATCAAAAAAAATAATTGGCATTTTAGAATTATTATAAACTTTAACAAATCTATCATCTGATGCTTCTTCAAACATCACTGGTGTTATCATAACAGCATCAAAATTTGTTGAAATATGCAATGTATCTTCACTAAAATCATCTAATGAAATTGGTTCGAAATGAATTTTTTCGTTATTTAATTCAGGAATATCACCAACTACAGCAATTTTTAAAGGTGCTCCATCATATTTAACTTCATCATTTGAACACGCAACTAATAATAACAAACTCAATATTAAAAAAATTTTTTTCAAATTTATATTCCCCTTTTTCATAATCCCGTCCTTTTATTAACCAAGGTTACTTATGTTTCTTTCATTATATATTATCATTCTACAAATATTCCCAAAAACTTTGTTATTATCATTTTTTTCTTAATGGTATCTTTATTGGGTATAAGCAATTTTCCACCGCAAATGCACGAAAAGAATGTTCATCAGAATCAAACGCAAATGAATCCAAGAAATTAGACCATGCCAAATACTCGTCTAGTTCTTCAAATTTTGTCTTAAAATCAATTACTCAATAAATATTGCGAAAAATTCAGATATAAATAAAAATTCAGTTGACTTAATAAATATGCAGACGTATACTAATTTTAACTTATTTCAGAGGTGAGTGCATTGAAAGTAGGAATTGTTGGTGCAACCGGATATGGTGGCTTAGAACTTATTCGATTTTTACATAATCATAAAGCGGTGGAACGGATCGATTTATTCACATCTTCAGAAGAAGGCGTAAATTTTTCTTCTAAGTTTGGTCATCTTGTTAATATTGCCGATACACCTTTACAAAAAATTGATTATGGGGCTTTGGAGAAATTTGATGTTGTTTTTACAAGTACACCTTCAGGGGTGACAAGTGAGTTATTACCTCCATTGGTAGGGAAAGGTCCTAAATTAATAGACTTGTCTGGTGACTTCCGTTTACAAGATCCAGCGAGTTATAAAGCATGGTACGGTAAAAAAGCTGCGCCATTAGAATTTATTCAACAAAGTGTATATGGCTTAACTGAATGGAATGCAGAAAATGTTCAACATGCTCCTCTTATCGCAAATCCAGGGTGTTATCCAACAGCCGTTTTACTTTCGTTGTTACCATTGCTAAAAGAACGATTGATTGATTCGAGCTTTTTAGTGATTGATGCGAAAAGTGGGATTTCTGGGGCTGGGAATAAACCATCGCAAACAACGCATTTTAGTGAGACCAACGAAAGCTTTTCAATCTATAAAACGAATACACATCAGCATATACCGGAAATCGAGCAGGCCATTTCAATGTTCGCGGGGGTTGATACAACCATATCTTTTAATACTCATTTAGTGCCAATGACTAGAGGGATTTTATCTACCTCATATGCACCTGTTATGTCTGGTGTTACAGAGAAGCAGCTAGTTGCTTGTTTACAGAGTGCCTATGAAAAGCATCCGTTTGTGCGGATTGTTACAGATGTAAATAGTCTAGGAACAAACCGCGTTAAAGGTTCGAACTATTGCGACATTTCGGTGAAAGTTGATAGCCGTACGAATCGTGCCACAATTGTTGGCGTTATCGATAATTTAGTCAAAGGGGCTGCAGGGCAAGCCATTCAAAATATGAACGTTCAATTTGATTTACCACAAACGACAGGATTAGATGTCGTTCCGTTCTTTCTGTAACTTATTTCAGCGAATCTTTTATGTAGCGAAAGCAGAGCGTCAGCTACTCTTTATATGCCAAGGAAAATTGATTAACTAAGGAGGAAAAATTTTATGACATTAATAGCATCCACGAGTATTATGAAAAAATTATCAAGTAAAAATATTGTTTCACCAAAGGGCTTTAAAGCTGCGGGTTTACATTGTGGTTTAAAGCATAAGAAAAAAGATTTAGCTGTGTTAGTTAGTGAAGTACCCGCAAGTGTAGCAGGTGTCTTTACAACGAACGCTGTACAGGCAGCACCATTAAAAGTAACGAAAGAGGTTGTGTATACAACGAAGAAAATGCAGGCGATGATTGTCAACTCCGGAAATGCAAATGCTTGTACAGGAAAGCAAGGAGCGAAGGATGCACAAACAATGCAGGCCCTCATGGCAGAAAAGCTAGGTATCGGGGCAAATTTAGTAGGTGTTTGCTCAACGGGTGTCATCGGTGAAATTATGAATATGGAGCCACTGGCAAATGGGATTTATCAGTTAGAGCCAAAGGATAATTTAGAAAGTGCTATTGATTTTGCACAAGCGATTATGACAACAGATACGGTTATGAAAAACACAAGTTACAGTACTATTGTTGATGGCAAAGAGATTATTATCGCTGGTGTTGCAAAAGGGTCAGGTATGATTGAACCAAATATGGCAACGATGCTAGGTTTTATTACGACAGATGCAAATATTGAATCAGATGTGCTACAGGCTACCTTATCTGATATAACAAATATGACTTTCAATGCAATTACAGTGGATGGGGATACATCTACAAATGACACAGTAGTTGTAATGGCAAACGGCTTAGCAGGAAATGTAGCTTTAACTCCTGACCATCCAGATTGGCAAAACTTCTATTATACATTGAAAACAGTAGCTGAAGACTTAGCGAAAATGATTGCCAAAGATGGTGAGGGGGCAACGAAGCTAATTGAGGTTGAAGTTGAAGGGGCGTTTTCGGATGAAGAAGGACGTAAAATTGCTAAAACGGTAGTTGGTTCACCACTTGTGAAAACGGCAGTATTTGGCTGTGATGCAAACTGGGGACGTATTATTGCCGCTGTAGGCTATAGTGGCGCAACAGTTGATCCAGAAAAAATTACGATCCAAATTGGCGGTGTTACGATGGTTGAAAACGGTGAGCCGATTCCATTTTCGGAGGATGGGTTAATTCAAATTTTAAAAATGCATGAAGTGAAAATCTATGTGTCGCTTGGTATTGGGGAAGGCAAGGGGCATGCTTGGGGATGTGATCTAACTTATGACTACGTTCAAATCAATGCCTCATACCGCTCGTAAACGAATGGTCATTAAGCTTGGTGGAAGTACGTTAGAGGGCTTAAATGAGTCGTTTTTTGAGAATTTTAAAAAACTCCAAGAAAGCGGCATAGAGCTTATTATTACCCATGGTGGTGGTCCAGCTATTAACCGTGAACTAGCGGTGCGCGGAATAGAATCACATGCTTTAAATGGTATTCGTGTCACGAGTGAAGCTGCAATGGATATTGTACAGTCAACGTTAATAGGAAAGGTCAATCCTGCGCTTGTTCATGAATTAACGACTTCTGGCATTGCTGCGATTGGATTAAACGGCTTCGATGGTCAGTTAATTGTAGCGGATTATCTAGATAAAGACGTATACGGTTTTGTTGGTGAAGTGAAAACCGTCAACACATTTTTGCTAGAAGCAATAATTAGTGCTGGGGTTGTACCGGTTATTGCTTGCGTGGGATCAGATGAACATGGTCAGGCATTAAATATTAATGGAGATACGGTAGCAAGTGAAATAGCGCTAGCAATAGATGCAGATAGCTTATTACTTGTAACGGATGTAAGTGGTATTCGCATTAACGATGAATATCAATCGAAAGCAACACCTTCTTTCATCAATCAATGGATTGAGGAGGGGCATATTTATGGAGGGATGATACCTAAAGTTAATGGAGCTCTCGAATGCTTAAGTGCAGGCATTCCATCAGTGCAAATTGTTGGAGAATCCTTAGTAGGTACGACGATTTTATCTGGGGGATGAAGAAAGCAAATTAGTAAAAGTCATTCTTCTTTATAGTTTAAGAGTGACCTTTCAATGGCATAGAGGTAGCAATATAGTTATTTAGAGAAGAAGATTGTTATAGCCAAAATTAGTAGGAGTTGATAAAATGAGTGCTTTATTTGGAAACTATGGCAAACGCCGCGCCCAAATTGTCAAAGGGCAAGGAACTGTTGTAGAAGATTCGGCTGGGAAAAAATATTTAGATTTTACAAGTGGAATTGCTGTAGTGAGTCTTGGTCATGCACATCCTGCAATCGTGGAGGCTGTTCATGATCAAAGTAAAAAGCTTTTGCATATTTCTAATTTATTTGATATTCCCGGTCAGGAGAAGGTTGCGCAAAAATTAATAGCAGATACACATTTTTCTTATGCATTTTTCTGTAATAGTGGTGCGGAAGCAAATGAAGCGGCCATTAAGCTTGCTCGTAAGCATACAGGGAAAAATCATATTATTACTTTTGAAAAATCTTTTCATGGGCGAACTTTTGGAGCGATGTCCGCAACAGGTCAGAGCAATATACATAATGGCTTCGGACCGCTTGTTGAAAAATTTACGATTCTTCCTTTTAATGATGTGTCAGCACTTGAAGCAACGATTGACGATTCTGTTGCGGCAATTATGCTAGAAATGATTCAAGGTGAGGGCGGTGTTAACAGTGTATCACCAGAATTCGCAGCAGCAATCGCTAAAGTCTGTGACGACAAAGGAATATTACTAATCATCGATGAAGTTCAAACAGGTATTGGACGAACAGGAACAAGATATGCCTATGAGCAAACGATTTTAAAGCCAAATATCGTGACATTGGCAAAAGGGCTAGGTGGTGGATTCCCAGTCGGTGGGATGCTTGGAACAGCCGAGCTATATGATTCATTTGGTCCTGGCACACATGGGACAACATTCGGTGGGAACCCACTTGCGATGAGTGTTGCTGAAACCGTGCTTAATCATGTTTTTGAACCTGCTTTTTTACAAAATGTGCAGCAGCAATCTTCGTATTTTGTTAAGCAGTTGAAAGAGAATCTACCGACTACGTATACGGTACAGGGTCAGGGCTTACTTCTTGGCATTGGTTGTGGCGATACTGAGGTAGCCTCGTATATAGCTGCAGCAGAGGAAAACGGCTTATTATTAGTAGGAGCAGGACCAAATGTTATTCGTCTACTACCACCATTAACCGTTTCAAAAGCAGAGATCGATGAAGCAGTTGCAATATTAAAAACGATACTGTTATAGTATTAGGTCAATTAATTACGATGAAAATGAATCTGCTAGACTTTCTTTGGAGAAGTCTAGCAGATTTTTAATGGCTTATCATCGGAAGTTTGGGATGACATTTTGTTAAAACAAATGCCATATGAATAAGTTGATTGGAGTGGAGGCTGGGCGACTCCTTGGGGATTAGCGGATAGGGGAACGAAGGCTAAAACCATCACGTCCTGTGATAACGCCTTCGTGACCAACATCGGTGCTGTTGCTGTCGCTTCGTTGCACTACGCTTTCGCGCAAAAGACATCTGTTGGCCCGAGACCCTGGCCCGAGACCCTGGAGCGAGCAACGCGAGTGAAGCGGCTCATCGGACGCCCCCAGGAAGCTCTGCTCTGCGCGAAAGCGAAGCGTCAGCAACAAAGCGCCCAGTCGGAACGGAAATCAACCTCACATTATGGTGATAAGTTTTTTATTTAGTGAAATCCTATTGTAATTCTTTTACTAATGTTTTCACTAGAGTAGGGAGCCAATCATGAAGTTGACTAAATGCAAAGCCTGCAGCCTCCGCCTTTGTAGTTGTCATATACCAATCTGCAGGAACTCCATACGGTGACTGCGACATTTCATCACCACCTACTAGTGAAATTTTCGCATGCTTTCCGGTTGTTTCTTCAATAAGCCCCAGCAAATCCTTTAATGAAATTGCACCCGTAGCTGTTGCATTATAAGGTCCTTCAATTGGTGTAATGCCAGCAAAATATAAAAATGCTGCTGCTTCGTCATCCGTAATAAAGCTCATCTTTGCTTCAATATTTGGTAATGAAATAGGCTGGTCCTGTAAAATTCGTTCAATGTGAAAATGTAAACGGCGTGTATAGTCGTTCTCCCCCATAACAATCGGGAAACGTACAGCGACAACAGGGAACGTGGCCTCTTTGAAAAGTACTGCCTCTGCTTGACGCTTACCCTCACCATACGAAAAATCTTCACGATTCCCCATCCGAACTTCATAATCATATGGATTAAAATCTTCTTCAGTTTTGACAATGCTGTCTATTTCGTAGGTGGATAGAGTAGATGTGAAAACGAGCTTTTTCGTTTTACCTTCTAAAATTTCACATATTTTATGAGCTTCGTTAGGAGAATAGCAAATATTATCATAGACAATATCCCATGTTGTACCTGATAGTGCCTGTGACAACGAATCGGCATCATCTCGATTAACAATTAGCTGCTTCACCTTTGTGCCAAAAGGATTTCCACTTTGTCCACGTGTTAAAATAGTTACGCTATGCCCATTTTGAAGATAGAGTTCAACAAGCTTTTTACCAAAAAAACGAGTGCCTCCTAAAACTAAAATGTTCAATTATTTCCACCCCTTCAAATTAGTAGTCCCCTTTATAATGACAAAAAAACAGGCATACTACAATTACTTTGTAGTATGCCATGCCTGTTTATTATTGGGTAGGTGGTGGATTAGTCGGTGGAGTTGTATTTCCGTTGTCTCCTCCGTTAGAGCCATTTCCGGTGTTTCCGGAACCATTACCGTTATTTGAACTATTACCGTTATTTGAGCCATTTCCGGTATTTCCGGAACCACTGCCGTTATTCGAGCCGTTTCCGGTATTTCCGGAACCACTGCCGTTATTCGAGCCGTTTCCGGTATTTCCAGAACCACTACCGTTATTCGAGCCGTTTCCATTGTTTGAGCTATTCCCGTTACTACCATCTGACCCATTGCCATTTTCCGAACCGTTTCCGTTTTGGTTTGAGTCTTCGCCGTTAGTAGGTGGGGTAGTTGGTGGAACATTTTCTTCCTTGTCTTTTTCAGGTTGTTTTTCATTCGCACTACCACCAGTAGAAACGACATTGGATTGCGCTGAAGTTAAACCTGTAATATCTACAGCGACAACAACATAGGCTTGCCCACTTGCTACAGTCATGCTTTGTGATGATTCAAGCACTGATCCGACAAGCGTTCTACCGCCGTTTGTTACTTTATAAACTCGGTAACCGACTACATCATTTGAAGAGCCTGTCCAAGATAATGTATTACCATTAATTGAAGCAGTTACTGCTGCTGGCGCATTGTTATCTGCCGGGAAATCAACGGCTGATACCGATGAATTCGATAATGTTGAATTTTTTGGTAATAGGCTGGCTGGGTTACCACCAAGTCTGCCTAACATTCGTTTAATGAATGCTTGATTAATACCTGCACCACCTGGTTTTACAAATTCTGATGGTGTGTTAGGAAGTGCATTATAGGTTTTACCTTTAATCGTAACAACGCTTGCGGAAGCTAAGCTATCATCAGGCTGTGAAGGTAAAAATACTTTTGCGTTAAACAAGTCAGAGCGCACGAGGCCAGCATTAGCACATGCTGCTGAAGGCGCTAAACCAGAAATACCACAGAATGATGCTGTAACAACGTTTTTCGGTTGCGTAAATCTAGTTTTAGGGGCAATTAATTGTGGATCGACATCATACACAGAATTCATTAATGTTCCCCATAGCTTGTTAATTCGCACGCTAGGCCGTTGATACGTATTATTAAATGCATCTAGTGTTTCATTTTTATCATAACCCATCCATACACCAAGAGAAACATTCGGGTTATAACCAACAAACCAAACGTCTTTATAATTTTGTGAAGTACCTGTTTTAGCAGCAAAGTCAGAAGAGAATTTAAGTGTATTTCTTGCAACTGTACCAGTACCTTTTGTTAACACATCTCGTAACATATCTGTAACGATATAAGAAGTTTCAGGACTAAACACTTGTTCAGGTTTAACTTCGTGTTTATATATAATATTTCCATTTTGGTCTTCAATTCTATCAATCATATAAGAGTCAATGAATTGTCCGCTGTTTGCAAAAGTTGCAAAGGCATTGGTGTTCTCTTCAACAGTAATACCTTCTTCTATGGCCCCAATACTAGCTGCAGGGTTTGTGAAGTCCTTAGGCTTTAAGGTTGTGATTCCCATCTTTACTAAATAATCGGCAGGACGTCTGTTAAGAATACTATAATATAGACGTATAGCTGATAAGTTTTGTGAATCTGCTAATGCCTCACGTGCAGGGATTAGTCCTCGTTCATCATTAGTATTATAGTTTGTTGGGCTCCATCCGGGAATAGAGAATTTTACGTCGACTAATGGGCTACCTGCACCGATTACACCGTATTCTATGGCAGGTGCATATACGAGTAGTGGCTTCATTGTTGAACCATTTGAACGTTTTGCCTGTGTAGCATAGTTATATTTTTTCAATTCAAAGTCACGACCACCGACAAAGCTTAAAATACGTCCGGTAGTATTTTCAATTAAAATACTTCCAACCTGTACAGGCATTTGAACATCAATTTCTTCACCTGTTACAGGGTCTTTGTCTTTGACGGTGTAAGTATGACCGTAATTTTGAAAGTTTTCCGCTGCTTTTTGCATCGCATCGTACATATCTTTATTAATAGTTGAATAGATGCGATAACCTTTTGAGCGGACATCACGATCTGCTAGGATCGTATACTTATCTTTTAATTTTTTTTCATTTTTTAAGCGTTCTGGATCAATACCATCTTCTACTGCTAGTTTTTCAGCAATAATTTCTGTCGCACGACTTTCAAGCTCATATGTTAGCCATGGGTAGCGATCTTCCGCTCGCATCTCTGGTGAACGGAAGTCAGCAGTAATATCATAAGCGAGTGCTTCTTTATATTGAGCCTCGTTAATGTAACCTGCGTCTTTCATGCGAAAAAGTACAGTTTTCATACGATCAATACCCTGTTGAAGAGCTTCTTTACTTTTAAGTGCACCCGTATTTGTAAAAGGTGTGTAAGTAAAAGGTGCTTGAGGAATACCAGCTATATACGCTGCTTGAGGAAGCGTTAAATCCTTTGCTTTTACATTGAAAATACCTTCAGCAGCTGTTTCAACTCCTGCGATGTTTCGACCAGAAGAGTTACGCCCATAAGGAATTATGTTTAAATAGGCCTCTAAAATTTCTTCCTTTTTCATAAAGTGCTCTAAACGCATCGCAAGTAAAAGTTCTTTTGCTTTTCGCTCATAAGATACTTCGTTTGTTAATACTTGGTTTTTTATAAGTTGCTGTGTTAGTGTAGAACCACCAGTTTGAGTGGAAGAGTTTGTGACGTCTTGAAGTAGCCCTCGGATGACAGCTTTTGGAACTATTCCGCTATGTTCACGGAAATACTCGTCCTCTGTCGCTAATACCGCATTAATAACATCAGGTGCGATATTGTTTAATGTTGTTGTTCGACGGTCTAAATCTGTACGTAATTTTCCGATATAAATATCGTTAGCAAAATAAATCTCACTTGTTGAATCGTAGTTGAAAATTTCATTTCGTAATTCTTGCTTTGAGCGTAGTGGCTCTTCTTTTACAAGTGACGCAAAATAGCCAGCGCCAACTGAACCGGCAAATACAGTACCTACCAATGCAAAGACTAAAAATAGTAAAAATAAGTTCCAGGTAACACTTCCTGAAATACGTAATTTCTTCATCCATTTTTGTTGAATTAATTCATCGATCTTTGCATTGATTTTCTCAATCCAATCTTTCAATGTATCGACCTCCTAAAATCTTGTCTATTATAGCACATATTGATTTAGGTCGAACATAATTATTGACAATGAAAAAGAATCGTTTAGAATAATGCTTATAGTTTTCTAGCGAAGAAGAGCTTGCAGTAGTGTCTATATTCCCTGTTTAGAGAGCCGGCGGTTGGTGAAAGCTGGTCATAATGTAGAGACGAATTACGTGCTTGGAGCTTAGACGTGCGCGCCTGCGATAAAGGCGGTTGAATGAAGAGGAAGATGGATGACATCTTCAAGCCGGGTGGTACCGCGTTAGTTTATAACGTCCCTGCATGCAATGTTTTGCGTGTAGGGACTTTTTTGTTTCTCCCTACACGGAATTATTAAACACTTAGGAGGAATAAAAATGACGAACGAATTATTACAAGACTTAGAATGGCGCGGATTGTTGTACCAACAAACTGATGCTGAAGGTATGACGAAATTATTAGATGAACAATCTGTATCTTTGTACTGTGGTGTTGATCCAACTGCGGATTCTATGCATATTGGGCATATTGTGCCTCTTTTAACGCTACGTCGATTCCAAAAAGCAGGTCACCGTCCAATTTTATTAGTTGGTGGTGCGACTGGTATGATTGGAGATCCATCTGGTCGCTCTGAAGAACGCCAATTACAAACAGTTGAGCAAATTGATAAAAATGTTCAAGGTATCCGTAGTCAATTAGAGCGTATTTTTGATTTTGCAGAAGATGGTAATGGTGCACAATTAGTGAATAACCGTGACTGGATTGGCAATATAAATACGATTGAGTTTTTACGTGATTACGGGAAATTAATTAACGTGAATTACATGTTAGCAAAGGATACGATTGCATCACGCCTTGATACAGGGATTTCATTTACTGAGTTTGCGTATACTTTAATTCAAGGTATTGATTACAATCATTTATACAACCATTACAACTGCCGTATTCAAGTAGGTGGCTCTGACCAGTGGGGGAATATTACAACAGGTTTAGAAGTTATTCGTAAAACACATGAGGAAGAGACAAAAGCCTTCGGTATCACAATTCCGTTAGTAACGAAAGCAGACGGTACGAAATTTGGTAAAACAGCGGGTGGTGCTGTATGGTTAGATAGTAAGAAAACATCTCCATACGAGTTCTACCAATTCTGGATTAATGCTGCGGATGCTGACGTTGTAAAATACTTAAAAATCTTCACATTCCTTTCTCGTGAAGAAATTGAAGCATTAGCAGTATCTGTAGAAGAGGAACCACATTTACGTAAGGCGCAAAAAGCACTAGCTGAAGAAATGACTCGCTTAATTCATGGTCAAGAAGCATTAGACCAAGCGATCCGCATTACAGCTGCTTTATTCTCTGGAGACTTAAAAGCACTTTCTGCTGATGAAATGAAAGATGCGTTTAAAGATGTTCCTTCTATTGAATTGGCGAAAGAAGATAAAAACATTGTGGACTTATTAGTGGAAGCGGGTATTTCACCTTCAAAACGTCAAGCTCGTGAAGACGTAACAAATGGTGCGATTAGCGTGAACGGTGAAAAAGTCACTGAATTAGAATATGTAATCGACGGCAAAGATCGTTTAGAAGATGCATTCAGCATTGTTCGTCGCGGCAAGAAAAAATACCATATGGTGAAGTTTGTTTAACTCAGACTTATACAACAAGACATCCCCTCAATATTTGAGGGGATGTTTCGTTTTGTTGAAAATAAAGTATGGCACCTCGGCAAAACGAGGGGGTAATTTCCGTTCCGGCTGGGCGCTTTCCTGGGGGCGTCCGATGAGCCGCTTCACTTCACTGCAGGGTCTCGGGCCAACAGGATGTTGGTCACGAAGGCGTTATCACAGGACGTGATGGTTTTAGCCTTCGTTCCCCTATTGCTAATCCCTATGGAGTCGCCCGGTCTCCACTCCAAACAACCACTTCACATAGCATGTATCTTCTGGCATGTCATAGTTATAAGACGAAACTCTATCAATGTTTTACCTGCGCGAAAGCGAGTAGCATAGAACCGAAATCACTCTCATTTAAAGTGCCACAATATTAACAAAGACTTCGTTGACATTTCTTTTAGCTATCTAAAAAACTAGGAAGCTTTACGTGCTTATATTCTTCGGGGTGAAGCATATTCGCTAGCTTTAATGCACCCTCTATAAGACGTGGTGATGGGCGACAATAAAGCCATTCCTCCATTACGTGAAGCTGTTTCGTTTTAACGGCTTGAAGCTCCTGCGCATGTGCACGCTTCAATAAATTAGCCGGTTGAATACGCTCAAAAGCAACTCCTACCCAAGCCATCATAATATAGTCTGGGTCGCGCTTTACTACATCTGCCCAATCAGTTTGCACGCTTGCTAGTTCTACATCTTGAAACAGATTTTGCCCACCAGCAATGGCACTAATTTCAGTTAGCCAATTTATTTTACCTGGCGTAAAGATAGGGTTTGGCCACCACTCCCAATAGAGAGTAGGCTTTTTAGGAATCGTTTTAGCAATTGTGCGAAGACGATCGATACATTGTAAATATTCCTCAGAGATTTCTTTTGCACGCCCTTCAACTCCACAGGCTTTACCTAAAGTATGGAGATCCTGTGCGATTTCCTCTAATGAATTAGCATTAAAAACGATATGGGGAATATTTCTAGCTTGTAACGCTTCAATATTTTTTTCCATGCCAGGGACACTTAAGGATGCGAGTACAAGATCAGGCTGCAATGCCTCTAATGCATCCATATCAATTGATAAATCTGGGCCAAGCTGAGGTAAGTTTTTTACTGCTAATGGCCAATCCGAAAAATCATCGACACCAACAAGTTGATCAGTCAGACCTAAATAAGCAACAAGCTCGGTATTACTAGGACATATTGATATTAAACGCATCTTCTTATCTCCAATTCTTTTTAAGAAAAGTATAGCGAGTGTTGGAGTCACATACAATGACAGAATGTTTTCCTCAATAAAAAAGGCATGCCAAGAGACATGCCTTCTGATTACTTATTAAGAAAGTGCGATAGCTTCGAGTGATTCTTCTTTTTTTGCTACAGGACCCATCGCATTTGTAATAATTTGTTTAATGTCTTCTAACGTTGCTTTACGTGGGTTTGTTGAAGCACATACATCTAACATTGCATTTTTCGCTAAGATTTCAATATCCTCATCCTTCGCACCTAATTCGCGGAAGCCACTTGGAATGTTCAAATCGCTAGAAAGATTTTCAATTGCTGTAATTGCTTTCTCGGCAGCATCACGTTTACTTAATCCTTCAACGTTTTCACCTAACAATTCAGCGATTTTTGCAAAACGCTCAGTACGTGCTGTTAAGTTAAAGCGGCAAACATGAGGCAATAAAATAGCATTACATACACCATGTGGTAGATTATAGAAGCCGCCTAATTGATGAGCAATTGCATGTACATAGCCAAGTGAAGCGTTATTAAACGCCATGCCTGCTAAAAATTGTGCGTAAACCATTTGTTCACGCGCTTCTAAATCAGCACCGTTTGCATAGGCACGTGGTAAATATTCAGGAACTAGCTGAAGTACCTTTTCAGCGCAAGCGTCAGTAATTGGTGTTGCGTTTGTCGATACAAATGATTCAATTGCATGTGTTAATGCATCTAAACCAGTTGCCGCTGTTAGAGCAGGAGGTAAGCCAATCATTAGCTCTGGGTCATTAATTGATAGTAGTGGAGTAACATGTTTGTCTACAATGGCCATCTTCACTTTACGAGTTGTATCCGTGATAATCGTGAAGCGAGTCATTTCACTTGCTGTACCAGCAGTTGTGTTAATAGCGATTAATGGCACCAATGGGTTTTGTGATTTGTCAACGCCCTCGTAATCATGAATGCGTCCACCATTCGAAGCAATAAGTCCGATACCTTTCGCTGCATCGTGTGCGCTACCTCCTCCAAGAGAAATGATCGAATCACAGTTTTCAGCATGATACACTGTAATCCCATCTTCAATGTTTTGATCTGTTGGATTTGGTTCTGCTTTCGGGAAAATTGCTACATCAATTCCAGCAGCTATAATGATGTTAGCAATTTGTTCAGAGAGACCTAGTTTGTGTAAGCCCTCATCTGTTACGATTAATGTCTTTTTCACTTCTAAATCATTTAAGCGTTTACCAACTTCTTGAATTGCTCCAGGTCCAAATAAGTTTGTTTTCGGCATAACAAATTGCTTTAGAACGTCTGACATATTTCCAACCCCTTTAAAAAAATTGTTATTGCTTGAATGATGGCGAACCACCTTTCGAAATTCATAGTATTCTATTTTTTGTAAAAGTTCAACTCGTATTTTTATTAAAATTGTTAATTTTAATCGTGTTATTATTTTACAAAAAAGTTAGCCTTGTTTTTTGATTGGAGGAAGGTTGAATTGTCTAGGGATATTGATTTTAAAATGGTTTAAGAATTGTTTTCCTATGAAAGTAAAATATATTTTTGGGAAATGTGTTCTATTTTAAAGAAGTATTGAATAGTAAATAACTGATATTTTGTTTTTACTATAATAGTAGTGGTTAAGTCGTTTTTTTATTGAGTAATTACTATTTTAAAGTACATAAAATAGTCATAATTTACAGAATATTTAAATTAAATTCTTTTTCTTTTTGAAATGTTTAAGGAGAGCCATAATGCAAGCAGTAAATAAGGAATGACCGTATATCCAAGTAATGCGCACATATAGACAATTGCTTTTGAACCTAAACTTATAGGAGGATAACCACTGTGAGCATTAAAATGATATACCTCCTGCTCATATCCGAACCAAATAGCTACTAGCAAAAAGCCTAATAATAGGAGAGCTAGTGAAGCCTTTTTATGAGAAGTGATATGCAGTAGACTTTCTTTAAAAGTAATTGGACGCTTAATTCCCTTGCTTTGATGTTTTTACCATCACAGTAAGTTCAGAAACCCCCATTATTTCCTCTTTTATTCCGATATTTCCCATTTAGACTTTCATAAAGATAAAAGGTTCCTTTTTTATTGATATTTACAAAAGGGAATGAAAACTTATTAAAGTTTTCATTTTTAGGGCACTTTTCAGGGATATTTGCAATTTTATTGAATACAATTTCAATGAAAATATTTTCAATAAAAGGATGGGTAAAAATGTCAATTAGACATGAACAAAAAGAACAACGAAGGGCTTTAATTTTACAATCTGCATTAGATTTGTTTATTCGGAAGGGGTACGGTGAAACGAAAGTTGCTGATATTGCTAAAGCTGCTGATATGAGCATGGGGCTACTTTTTCATTATTTTGACTCTAAGGAAAAGCTTTATGAAGAGTTAATTCGCATAGGGTGTGAAAGACTCAAGTTGGATTTTAATTTTATGAATGAATCGCCATTGGCAATTTTTACAACGGCTGCTGAGGATTTGTTTGACACGATCCGTACAAACCCATCTGCAGCAAAAATGTTTGTGCTAATGGAAAATGCACAGCATCTTGATTCCTTGTCGGAAGATTTAAAAGAAATGCTTACGGAAGCAGATAAATTAATAAAAAAGAGTATTTCATTAATAGAGAAGGGGCAATTACTAGGAGAAATTAAACAGGGAAATGCTGAGGCACTTGCGGTAGCATTTTGGTGTTCTATACAAGGAATCGCCCAATACATTGCGCTGCATCCCGAAACTCCTTGTCCCAATTCAATGTGGGTTATTTCAATCCTTGAAAACAGGGAGGCGAATTAAAAGTGAAAACTACACGGAACTTAATAATCTTTATAGTTGTTGTTTTGCTATGTGGTTGGCTTGGTGTTTTTGTAGATCGCTCCATCCCTGAACAGCCTAAAGGTGACACGCTTGGGATGGGAATTTGGCTAGTATTTCCGCTGCTGACAACTATACTGTTACGTGTCTTTGCAGGAGATGGGTGGCGAGATATAGGCTTATTACCTAATTTGAAAGGCAACATAAAATGGTATATTGTCTCGCTCCTAGTCTATCCTGTCATCACTACTATAGTTTTGTTAGTAAGCTATATATTTGGCTGGATGGATTTTTCGGATTTTAATTTGGATGCATTAATTTCAGTTTTTGTTGGTGGTTTACTGATCCAATTTGTTAAAAACTTTTTTGAGGAATCCGTTTGGAGAGGTTATTTGACAAGTAAACTTTTAACGTTAAAGGTAAATGATTTTTGGTTGTATCTTATTGCTGGTGGTGTTTGGGGAGCTTGGCATATCCCGTATTTTTTAGTGTTCTTATCAGAAAGTGACATCTTTAGTGTACTTCCTGTAAATAGGTGGCTATTTGCGTTGATAGGTATTGTGACGATGATTTGCTGGACAGTAATGTATACAGAAATTTATTTAATGACGAAAAGTATTTGGCCACTTGTCCTTATGCATATGACAGAAGATGCGCTTGTGAATCCACTTATTCTTGATGGATATATTAAAATTTCTCAGGGAAAAGAATTTCTTGTTTCTCCAACGGCAGGCATTATTACTACAATTCTTTACCTAATGGTAGGGCTTTTATTGCGAACTAAACGAAAAAAGTTGGAGAGGGAAATTCACGTACCCATTTTTTAGTTGAGATTCAGCAGGAATACCATATTTCATAGCTAATAATTTATAGCCTAAAGTACCTTCTAAATATTCTTTAACAACTTTTAATTTAAATTCATCCCTATATTTTGTCAGAAAAAAACACCCCAAAAGTTAGATTTTCAATTCTAACTTCTAGGGTGCGGCACCGTGGAGGGCTTTTTTCAGCATGATTAAGCCATTTCTACTTTTGCATTTGTTTCATCTTAAGTTTTATAAAATTAATAAACTTGTAAGGAATGAGTAAGAAAAAAGAGACAATCGATTCGTACAATTAAAGTATGAAATGAAAGGGGCTGATCTAAATGATACTAATTAGAGGAACTGATCTAATGATTAAAAATTTTACTGAGGAAGATATTCCATTAGTTAAACAAAAGTTACGTGAAAGTTGTGCTCAGAGTTGGAAAACGAAAGGATACAAATTAACTAGCATCGATACACTTACTAATGAAGTTGGCATATCAACTGAATTTTTTTACAGGCTATATAAAACAAAAGAAGAGCTCTTTCTAGAAGTACTGTCGATGATTCAAAATCAATTGAAAGAACAATGGCACTCTATGATAGAGACTAACTCAGGTATAGAAGGGTTTAAAAAAGCTATGAACTGGCTTTTTGAAGAGTATGTAAAGCATCCTACATTATATAATTTCAACAATCCAGATTATCATTTGTTTTTAAAAAAGCTACCTAAAGAAAAAATTGAAAGTCTAAGAGAAAATGATAAGAATTTTTTTGATGAAGTTTTAGAGCGTTCAAATCTAGATGTGAAAATTTCAAGAGAAAAAGCATATGGGATCTTTAGCACACTTTTATATACCGCAGCGATGAAAAAAGATTTAGTTTGTAACAAATGCGAAATATTCAATTTTCTACTCGATAGTTCAATATATCAAATTTTTACAAATTCATTTTCTTTAGCAAACAAAAATCTTACTAATGACCATTGTGTAAACTAACTGAAACAAACATTAAGATTGGGGGATTTGCTTTGAGAAATTTAATATTAGATATCTTGCAACAAAATAGTTCTATAGGAATATTCAGCTACATATCAATTGGGCTTGCACTTGTGGTGTTTATTATTGGATTGCTTTGTATTTTAAAAAAGAAAAAATATGGCGTATATGTATTGATTTCCAGTTTCTTGCTATTAGTAAATCCCGCTATTGATTTTTTATTCAATTAATTCTAACGGAGGTAAACTAAAATGATTAAACAATTAGATACTGCTCTGAGTAAGGTAAATAAGATGGTTAGGGTAAATGTGAAAACGCCAAAAGTAACAAAATCAAAACTGAAATATAGTAGGTATTTCACAACTGTCGTAGGAGTAGGAGGATTAACATTGGGAATTATTGGTCCATCGAAATCGTTGTTAGTTCTCGGGACAATAGGTATTTTGAGTTCTATTGCAACAACAAATGAAATAAGAAAAATTTAGAATGCTGAACTGTGCTAGGTCAAGGAGAATAATAAACATGTATGAAGCGGCTTGAGCCCGGGATTTTAAAGGCTCAGGTCGTTTAATCGTTTCTGCTAGCATATTAATGGATATAGTATCAATCGCATAAAATGATTTCTTGACGTTTGTTTGAGAATAAATATTTAATTAAATGAATAGGAAATTAAAACTTTTTCCATTGATAAACGTATTAAATAAGAGAAATAGTAGGAGGTGAAATTTTGGAAGAAAAAGTACAGGGAAAACAAAAGTTTAATCCGATTTTTTATCGAAGAGGCTATCGACTAAACAGATAGTTTCTTTTATTCTTCGGATCACTAGTTAACCCGAAAAAAAGATTGAAGCAATTAGCCTCAATCCTACTCACGCATTCCTATACACACATTCACCGTAATTTATTAGCACCAATCTTCCCCCAATGTCAGCCCAAAAATAACAATATTTAATGCATGATTGTGCATTGTCGATAAAAAAGCAAAAACCCTAGAAAACCTTGATATAAAAGGTTTTCTAGGGTTTTCTAAACTACTCTTTGCAGAGCAATTTAATTAACGAGAGTAGTACTCTACGATGAATGCTTCGTTGATTTCAGCTGATAATTCAGAACGCTCTGGAAGGCGAGTGAATGTACCTTCTTTTTTGTCAGCGTCAAATGTTAAGTAGTCAGGTACGAAGTTGTTTACTTCGATTGCTTCTGCTACTACAGCAAGGTTTTGAGATTTTTCGCGAAGAGAAATCGTTTGACCTGGTTTTACGCTGTATGAAGGAATATCAACGCGTTTGCCATCTACTAAGATGTGGCCGTGGTTTACTAATTGACGAGATCCACGACGAGTACGAGATAAACCTAAACGGTAAACTAGGTTGTCAAGGCGAGTTTCAAGAAGAACCATGAAGTTTTCACCGTGTACACCTTTCATTTTACCAGCGCGGTCAAATAGAGTACGGAATTGACGTTCGTTCATGCCGTACATGTGACGAAGTTTTTGTTTTTCTTGAAGTTGTAAACCGTATTCTGATAATTTTTTGCGTTGGTTTGGACCGTGTTGACCTGGTGCGTAAGGGCGTTTTTCGATTTCTTTACCTGTACCGCTTAGTGAGATACCAAGACGACGTGATAATTTCCAAGATGGACCTGTATAACGAGACATATTGTTGTCTCCTCCTTTAAATTTGGTTTTTTTGTTGTAAAACAAAAACCAGTAGTACCCATTCTTATACGTATTTTATTTTCATGTATTTTCGCCTATGCAGCCGTTAGGTTACGCAATACACCGTCTATTTGTTTAGAATCTGTTTAGTTATTCTAAATAAAATAGAGGAATAAAATACAGTAATAAGCTCATACCACTGCTGCGTTTATTTTACACAAACTCCATTGTAACGGCTTATTACATAGACGTCAATTATTAGACTAACTATTTTCGTAAAAGTGTAATAGTATAAATTTCCTCTTTATACATATTTCGATATATAAGAGTAGTTAATGGTACAGTGTGGAATGTAAAATGTAAAAGTAAAATAGAATAACATAGTCAAAATGACACAAATTATGTATACTATACTATAAGTTAATAGTATTGATTTGGACGTTATATAGAAAAGGTGATTTCATGACAGACCATTTACAAACGCTAAAATATATAAAATCAGATGTTTTGAGCATTTGGGTGAGTTCTAAGGAACAAGCCGGTTTTAATGGGTATTTTCACCCATTAGAACGGTGTCTAAAGAAGCACTTTGGAATTGTAAATGTGGCGTTTCTCGGTTTAGAAGGTAATTCTTTAATACCTGTTGAAGAAATGGCTACTGTAACAATTGAAACAAAACTAAATGCTGTGTCATGGTTAATGATTGAAGCTAGCTTTTATCAACAGAAGTTGGTAAAAGTCCCTTATATATTAAAAGAAAAAGAAGCATATACGATGATGACAGATATGGTGCTTTTACAAGCAGAAGGCAAAAATCCAATTGGTGTGCTACTCGTTGAGGCAACCGATGCTTGGACAGACTTTATGACTTCGGATTACGGAGAAAATTTTGTCGAAACGCTCACGAAGGCTTTTCAGATCATTAGAGAAAATTTCGAAGTAAAAGTGAATGAAGACCAATATAGAAAATTGTACAATATGACAGATTTATTTCATTCCACTATGGATATTGATTTAATTTTAGAAAATGTCTTGAAAAATATTAAGGATAATTTCCCGGAGTTTAATGTGGAGCTTATACTATCGAATGATCAAGACCGCCATACGACTATCGATATTAAGCTATTTGATTACTTATCTGAAAGACCTGCGACAATTGAGGCTTTTGTCTCAGGAGAGCTGACGACGGAGCTTGCAAGCGATTTGAATTGTCGATTATTAAACGCCCCTATAAAAGGGAGACAAGCTATTTATGGTATTTTACAAGTAAGTGCACCTACAACATATCTTTTTTCAACGACTGAAAAAGATTTTGTACGAATGCTAGCACAAGCATCTGGAAATGCACTAGAAAATGCAAAATTATATCATCAATCACATCGCCTTGTAAGTGATTTACAACTCATCAATGAAACATCGCATCGTTTAAATATGAGGATTGACATAAATGAAATGTTACTTTTCCTCCAAAAACAGTTAATGAAATCTTTTCAACCAATGGAAGTTTGTTTCGCTTTTAAACATAATGACACCTTTAAAGTGACGGATGCGAGTACAGCCTTTTTCAATGCAGAGAAGGGTCAAACATATATAAAACATGTTGAACATCATTTTGAACATTCCAACGATCCACTATTTATTGCCGATTTCAGTCGATTAACCCCTAATCAAATTGAATATCGTTCAATTATGGCAATCCCGATTTTAATGGAAGAAAAAATTAATGGCTTTAGTATTGTGTTACACAAGGAGCCATATTTCTTTTCATTTGATAGCTTTAAATTAATGCAATCATTAATCCATCACTCTTCTTTAGCAATTGCAAACTCAATACTACGTAATCAACTTCAAGAAATGGTAGATTTGGACCATTTAACGAAATTATATGCAAGAAGTTATTTAGACCAATATGTAGAAAAGTCTCTTAAAAATGATCAATCAGGGATGTTCTTACTCATTGATATTGATAATTTTAAACGCATTAATGATACGTATGGTCACCAAATTGGTGATAAGATTCTTAAGCAAATTGCGGTACAGTTAAAAGAAATGATTGGAGTTCGTGGTATTTGTGCACGCTGGGGTGGAGAAGAAATGTCTGTGTATATCCCAAATATTGATGAGAAAGAAGCAATCGAATTAGCAGCAACAATCGTTGCAATAATTCCAAATACAACAGATCCTCAGGTGACTATTTCAGCAGGTCTCATAACATGGGACGAACAGTACCATCCAGCGTTTCAATCTGTTTTCCTACATGCAGATACAGCGCTTTATGAAGCGAAAAACAGTGGTAAAAATCGATTTTGTATTCATGATCGATCTTATCAAAACAATTTATAATGTAATAAAAAAAGTTGGTTTTGAAAATAAAACATCAGCCTTATGCGCTGAAATGCCCTGAAATGACAATAAATCATTTCAGGGTATTTTTTATAAATGGAGAAGTAAGGTTTTTACGAATACCTCTAACCCCTCTTGATCTTCCTTTGAAAAGCGGTTTGTGATTGGACTGTCGATATCAAGAACACCGATGACCTGTCCTTCTTTTATTAAGGGAATAACAATTTCGGATTGGGATGCGGCATCACAAGCAATATGCCCTGGGAAGTCATGTACGTCTTTTACCACTATAGTTTCTGCTTTGCCTACAGCTGTTCCACAAACTCCGCGTCCAATTGGTATTCTGACGCAGGCAGGTAAGCCTTGGAATGGCCCTAATACAAGTTCATCCCCCTGTAATACATAAAAACCAACCCAGTTAATGTTCGGTAGGAATTGATTTAGTAAAGCAGAGGCGTTGCTTAAATTAGCAATGCGATCGCTTTCTCCAGTAAGTAGGGCATCTAACTGTTTTGCTAATGTATTATATTGCTCGGCAATTGGCCCTTCATAATTAATTTGTGTAAACATAATAGCACCTCGTTTGAAAGTTATTTATTTTGGATATATAACATTATAGTGTTGATGTAAATCAGCAACACTATGAGCATCTGAACCAAAAACAATTGGTAGCCCAATAGATTTACTATAATCGATAAAGGTAAATGGTGGATAAGGTTCCTGACAATATGTTTTACTTAAACCAGCGCTATTTAAATCTAGCTCATAGCCTTCTGCTTTCATTAAATCTAATACTTCTCGAATCCGCGTAGAATCATCAATTTTCATTTTATGTGCTAATTGAAATTTGTGAATAAGTGAAGGATGCCCAATGCGTTTAGGCTTGTATTGCCCTAAATCTGCTTTAATGGATTGTAGGACGGTATCGTAATATAAATTATACACTTGTTCAATAGAGCCCACTTTTTTTGAAAAAGCCATAAAGCTTTCTGGAGAAAAGTCTATGCATTCAAAGATATTTTGCCATTGTAAAAAATGGACTGATAAAATAGAGTCATCTAAAAAGTGTCCATATGTATCAAGAAATTGACGAGTTTCTTGTTCAAAGCCTTGAATATAGTCAACCTCAAGACCGATATGAATGCGAATGTCTTGTGCGTACTCCTTTTGAAGGCACTGTAAATCTTCAAAATAAGGCATTAAAAATTCTGGATTCATACCACTATCTTGCTGAGGTGTAGGGTCAGTAAAATTCAAAGGTAATGGTGCGTGTTCTGTAAAGGTAATATCTGTAAAGTTGTGAGAAATTGCTTTTTCAATATATTGCTTAAATGAATCAGAAGTACCATGTGGACAATACGGACTATGAACATGGCCGTCACATTTCATAAAATTACCACTCCTTTAGCTTTTGGATCAAACACTTTTATTTGCGCAAATTGTTCAGAATTTAAGTAGGTGTTATTCTTGAAAGGCGTAAATACATAAAAAACACTCAAATTTTAGTACAAAAGGCGATAACATAGTATATAATAAATACAACTAGCCAATTCGTTTATTGTAGAATAGGAGGCTTACGATGGAGTATATCATCATTCCGGTTATCCTACTATTAATTTTAGCGATAGTAGGATTTATGATGCGACGAAAACATACAACAATCATTGCTAAACTTGAAAATGAAAAATCACAAATACAAAACAATCCCATAAATGAGGAAATTTCAAAAGTTAAATCTTTGAACATGAACGGTGAAACGGAAGAGATGTTTGAACGATGGCGAAATAGCTGGGATGAAGTCATCGATGTACATATGACAAAAATTGATTCACTTTTATTTGATGCAGAGGATCAAATCAATAGACTTCGTTTTAAGAAAGCAACGTTAATTGAACGTGAGATAGAAGATTACATTCAAAAATGTGAACAAGATAAAGATAAAATCTTAGAAGAACTAAATGAATTAATTGGCAGCGAAGAAAAAAATCGTATTGAAATTGAACAATTAAAAGAATACTATCGCTCTGCACGTAAAACATTGTTAGCTCACCAACATTCATTTGGTGTAGCATTACCGGCTCTGGAGAAAAAGCTGGAGATGTTTGTTCAAAAGTTTGAGGAATTCGATGTGCTTACTAGCGAAGGGAATTATTTGCAGGCTCGAGAAATTGTTATTGGCTTGAATCAAGAATCACAACAGACATTTGAATATATTAATGATGTCCCAGCAATTTTGACTGAATTGCAAGTAAAACTACCAGGCGCGGTACAGGAATTACGTAGTGGCCAGCGTGAAATGGAGGAGCAATCCTACTATTTACAGCATTTAGAGCTAACTAAGGGGTTCGATAAATTTGATGAAGAATTTGCGACATTAAAAAATGAATTAGCAGAGCTTAATTTAACCGTTGTTAAACCACGTGTAGCTGAAATAAATGAAGAGATTGATCACTTTTACGATCTACTTGAAAAAGAAGTTATTGCTAAAAATTATGTTGACCAAAATTGTGATCGTTTATTAAGCTCAATTACTAATGTTATTAGTTCAACAAGATTAGTAAGTGATGAAGCAACTTTTGTGCAGCAAAGCTACCGTTTAAATGAAAAAGATGCAGAAATTCCAAAAGCTGCGTTAAAGCAATTAGAGGCTTTACAACGTCGCTATGATTTATTAGCGATGCGTGTTAGAGAGGAAAAATCCGCATACTCAAGTTTGCAGGAAGAATTGATTGAAATTAACGAGGAACTTGAACATATTCATGAGGAGCAAGGCCATTTATCAAATACGATGAAGAAGCTCCGAATTGATGAAAACAAGGCTCGTGCACAAGTAGAAAGCTTAAAGAAAACGTTACAAGAAACAGATCGGCTATTGAATAAGGCTAATATTCCAGGTATTCCTGAAGAGATGGATGCCCGTCTAGATGAGGCAGCAGAGCATATTTATGTAGTTATGCAAAGCCTTCAAGAGGTACCACTCAATATGGGAACAGTCCATAACAATTTAAATGCTGCAACACTTTGCGTAGAGGATGTAAAAGCGAAGGCGAATGAATTGATTGAAAATGTAATGCTGATTGAACGTATTATTCAGTATGGTAATCGTCATCGTGCAACAAATCCAAAATTGCATACTCGTTTAAGAGAAGCAGAAAAATCCTTTAATCAATTCCGCTATTCCAAGGCATTAGAAGAGGCTGGAACGGCAGTTGAAGAAATGGAGCCAGGTGCTTTAAAGCGAATTCAAGAACTTGTAGCAGAGAAACAATAACTAAATAGTCAAGTATAATAAAAAAATACATCAGCTGTCTAAAAGGTATAGTTATTACTTTTTAGACAGTTTTGTTATTAAGATGCAAAATTTCTCTAAACCTACGATTTTAGCGCCTTGAAATGTTTGAGGAAGCTACGCATTCGTGATAAAAGGGAAATGGAGCGGGAAGCTTCACATGATGTCTCACTACGATTTTGATTAAAAACTAATAGAGGTGGTCATAATGCAATTTTATATTCGGGAAATGAATGAAATTTTTGCGACTGATATTTTGAATTGGAAATATGAAGAACCATATGATTTTTATAACAATGATCTATGCGATGAATCTCTAAAAGAAATTCTTGAAAGTCCGTATTATTCAATTGTCAATGATCAAGAAGAGCTAGTTGGTTTTTTCTGTACAGGAACATCAGCACAAGTACCTAAAGGACGTGATTATGGTGCGTATTTAGACGAGTGCATTGATGTGGGGATAGGGATGAAGCCTGAGCTAACAGGAAAAGGTTGCGGTTCAGAATTTTTTTCATTTATTTTAAATCAGCTACAACAAGAAAATCATAGTCCTATTCGTTTAACAGTAGCTACATTTAATACAAGAGCCATTCATCTTTATGAAAAATTAGGTTTTACAAAAGTCATGGAATTTACAGCTTCAACAGAATTTATAACAATGAAAAAAGGTTAAAAATAAGCGTGTTGACTAAGGTATATTGTGGTGAAGTCCGCCTTCAATATGGTGGTAAAATATAGTATAAATATGGCTGCTGAAAGTTGAGGATGGCATTTATTTAAAGCATATGTCATGTATATAAGTTGATTGGAGTGGAGGTTGGGCGACTCCTTGGGGATCAGCAATAGAGGAACGAAGGCTAAAAGCATCACGTCCTGTGATAACGCCTTCGTGACCAACATCCTGCTGCTGACGCTACGTTAGCACTACGCTTTCGCGCAAAAAACATCCTGCTGCTGACGCTACGTTAGCACTACGCTTTCGCGCAAAAAACATCCTGTTGCCCCAAGCGGCTCATCGGACGCCCCCAGGAAGCTCTGCTCTGAGCGAAAGCGAAGCGTCAGTAACAACTGTTTTCTGTAGCGAAAGCGAAGCGACAGCAACAAATGTTTTCTGTAGCGAAAGCGAAGCGACAGCTACAAAGCGCCCAGCCGGAACGGAAATCAACTTCACGTTATAGTAATAAGCCTAACAATGCAAAACCCAAATTTTTATACTCAGGAAACGTTCATAGTAAATTTTAATATGCCACTCTTAATGGGTGGTTTTTCACATTAAAAGCAAACAAATAAGTGATTAAATTAGGATAATTGTTAAAGTTAGTAGTCAATTGCTGAAGATTGCGTTATGATAAATACCGTTAAATCAACGTTTTGAAAGTGTGTGAATATTAATGGAAGTTAATACAATCTATTTAGACAACAGTGCAACAACAAAACCTTTAAAAGAGGTTATGCAAGCATTTATGGCAGTGAATGAGCAGTATTATGCCAATCCTGCTTCCATTCATGCAATGGGTGTTGAATCAAACGAATTGTTAATGCGTGCACGTGAGCAAGTAGCAGATATTTTGCAGACAGAAGCAAAAAATGTGCTATTTACATCAGGTGGTACTGAATCCAATAACACGGCTATATTTGGTTTAGCACGTAGCAATACACATAAAGGAAATCATATTTTAACAACTGAAGTTGAACATCCATCTGTTCTAGAAGCTGTTAAGCAACTTGAGCAAGAGGGTTTTGATGTTGAATACTTACAAGCCGATAAAAATGGAGTTATTTCTTTAGAGGAGCTTCGTACAAAAGTGCGCAAGGATACCATTTTAGTAAGTATGATGCATGTAAATAATGAAATGGGTGCTATCCAACCAATTTTTGAAGCTGCAAAAATTATTCATGAATCAAGTCGCGCAGCTTTTCACGTGGATGCTGTACAAAGCTTTGGAAAGTTACCGATATCATTTAACGATGATGATGGACCAGACTGTATTTCAATTTCTGGCCATAAAATTCATGGCTTTAAAGGTTCAGGTGTACTAGCATTTCGTAAAAAAATGAAATGGCAACCATATGCACTTGGCGGAGGGCAGGAGTTTGGTTTGCGTAGTGGAACAGTAGCTGTACCGCAAGCAGTAGCCTTATCTAAAGCAGCCCGAATAGCAGTAGAGACGATGAATGATCGTGCAAAAAAATATCGTCAATGGAATGAAGAAATATGCACGCAACTACGTGGCTATGGAGATGCAGCGCATATTTTATCAACCCCACAAGGTGCGGCACATATTTTATCTTTTAGTATTCGCGACTTAAAAGGTGAAGTCATTATTAATGCATTGCAAAAACGCAATGTAATTGTATCGACATCGAGTGCGTGCTCATCGAAACAGACAAAAACAAGCCATGTTGTTGAAGCTTTAAATATTGATGAGCACTTTAAAAAGGGTGTTATTCGTATAAGTTTTGGCGCACATGTAACAAATGAAGATATAGTAAAGTTTAAACAAGTGTTAGATGAAGTATTGATGGAACTTAAAGGAGAATTTTAAAAATGATTTGGAAAGAAATTTTAATTCGATATGGAGAGCTTTCTACAAAAGGTCGCAACAAGATGGATTTTATTCGTCGTTTACGTGAGAACATTCGTCATGCATTTGCAGATTTAGGGCATTTACACATTCGTACAGAGCGCGACCGTATGTTTATCGCCATTCAAGATGAAACACAAATGGACGTTCTATTAAAAGGATTACCTAAAATTTTTGGTATCCAATCATTTAGTCCAGTGGCAGCATGTGAAAAAGACATGGAGGCCATGAAAAAACTTGCTATAACAATTATGGATACATTTAAAAATGAGCAGCTTACTTTTAAAGTAGAAGTAAAGCGTACTGATAAAACATTTCCATTAGAATCACATGCCATTCAACGCGAAATCGGTGGTTATGTATTACCACAATATCAAAATTTATCAGTAAAGGTGAAAAAGCCTGATATCGAACTTCGTGTAGAAGTGCGTCATGACGCAACATATATGATGGCACAAGTTATTCCAGGTGCAGGTGGAATGCCTGTAGGTTCGAATGGTAAATCTTTATTAATGCTTTCTGGTGGAATAGATAGTCCTGTTGCTGGTTATTTAATGATGAAACGAGGAGTGCGCTTAGAAGCGATTCACTTCTTTAGTCCACCTTATACAAGCCAAAATTCATTGGAAAAAGTAAAGGTGCTTGCTAATGAATTAACGAAATTTGGCGCTAGTATTCGTTTACATGTTATTCCTTTCACTGAAATCCAAGTTCTTATTAAAGAAAAAGTACCTTCTAATGTATCGATGACAACAACTCGTCGAATGATGCTAAAAGTTGCTGACAAAGTACGTGAAGAAATTGGTGCGCTAGCAATTGTTACAGGTGAAAGTCTTGGACAAGTAGCGAGTCAAACCCTTGAAAGTCTAACAGCTATTAATGCCGTAACTAACACACCAATTTTACGTCCATTAATCTCATCAGATAAATTAGAAATTATCGATATTGCAGAGAAAATAGGCACATACGAAACGTCTATCCAGCCATTTGAAGACTGTTGTACAATTTTTACTCCAGCAAGTCCAAAAACAAAGCCAAAGCTTGAAAAGGTTGAGCATTATGAAAGCTTCTCGGATTTTGATGAACTAATCGAACGAGCAGTGAAAAACCGTGAAGTTTATATTTTCCCGAAAAAAGAGCAAGAAGCCGATAAATTTGCAGATCTTCTATAGAAGAAACTTGCGATTTCGTAAGCTAATGAGCCGACTCAAAGTCTTGAGTTGGCTTTTTTTTGTTCATTTCCTTCGGAGGTACAATTTACCTTTAAAATTTTTGTATTAAAAATCTAATATCGCACATTCTATATTCACAAGGAGGTGAGAGACACATGACTTCAACAAATCGCAGTTCAAACAAACTTGCAGTACCTGGTGTAGAGTACGCTCTAGATCAAATGAAATACGAAATTGCACAAGAATTTGGTGTTCAATTAGGAGCTGACGCTTCAGCTCGTGCTAACGGTTCCGTTGGCGGTGAAATCACTAAACGTCTTGTACAAATGGCTGAATCACAATTAAAAGGTATGCCAAACAACCAATAATTGCTTAATCAGCAAAAAATTAAAACCAGTGACCGTAAAAGGCACTGGTTTTAGTTTGTTTAAATTTTTTAATTTTTATCCCGTATTAACGGGCAGTAATTTATCTATATCAAAAGAGAAACGTTAGGTCCTCCCATTTCAATTCAATGAGAGCAAAGAAATAGGTGAGGCTAACTGCCCGTAAAAATCCGATTGGTGAAGACTAATAATCAGTGGGGTAAAAACGTTCACTTTATCCTACAAATGATTTAAATGTAGAGACTGTATTTGAAATATCCTCACTTTGGCAAATGGCAGAAATAACTGCTATTCCATCCGCACCTGCTTTAAATACCGTAGGAGCATTCGAGCAGTTTATGCCTCCAATTGCAACGATAGGGAGTTCAGGATATTGTATCCTAACTTGCTGTAAAAAATCAGTCCCACTAGGAGGATTGGCGTCACTTTTAGAAGTGGTTGAAAAAATCGGACCAATTCCTACATAATCAGCACCATATTGTAGAGCAGTTTGTAATTCAGCATGTGAATGAACAGAAACACCTAAAATCATATTGCCAATTTTATTACGCACCGTCGACACAGGAAAATCCTCTTGCCCAATATGAATACCGTCCGCTCTAAGTTTTATAGCCAGCTCGACATCATCGTTGACGATAAACGGAACATCATACTGTTGACAGAGCTTTTGACATTTGCGAGCAAAATCTTCATATGCTTGCCCAGTTAATGTATTTGGTCCTTTTTCACGATATTGAAACATAGTAATTCCAGATTGCAGAGCTTTCTCTAAAACGTTTAATGGCTCTTGTTTGAAAACATTACCTGTACCCATTATAAAATATAGCTGTAGATCGTCACGTTTCATGAATAATCACCTCACAGGAATCCTTCAAGTTTTGATAAGCAAAATGATTTGTAGGACCATGGCCATTACCAATAGATAAATTATGAGTTATTGCTAATTGAATAAATTTTTTAGCTTCCTCAATCGCTTCTTCTAAAGGTAGTCCCTGACCAATAAAAGCAGTTAATGCAGCGGAAAACGTACAGCCTGTACCATGCGTATTTTTTGTTGCAATACGAGTGGACTGCATGGAAAATGATCGACCATCTTGGAAAAATACATAATCAGTAGCATAACATTTATCCTCTAAATGACCGCCTTTAATAATGACGCATTGAACGCCCATTAGTAATAAGACCTTAGCTGCTTCTTTAATATCTGTTAAAGAATTGATTGTCCTTCCAGAAAGGGTTTCTGCCTCAGGAATGTTCGGTGTTACGACTGTTGCTAAAGGAAGCAAACAACTGCGTAATACCTCAATTGCTTCTTGCTGTAATAAACTTTCACCGCCTTTTGCAATCATGACAGGATCTACTATAAGCGGAATATTTCTTTCAGCTAAAATCTGTGCAATTGATTGAATTATTTCAGAGGAAAACAGCATTCCGGTTTTAACGGCACTTATTGAAAAATCCTCGACTAGCGCTTGGAGTTGTTTCTCAACAAAACTAACTTCAATTGGTAAGACATCCGATACACCAAGTGTATTCTGAGCGGTTAAAGCTGTAATAACAGACGTTCCAAACACCTTTAATTCCTGAAATGTTTTTAAATCAGCCTGTATGCCTGCACCGCCACCACTATCAGAACCAGCAATTGTTGTTACAATATGCATTATTGTTCACCACCCTTGGAAAGGCGATGTAGTTCGTTCAATACTGCAATTTGAAAATCGCCAATGTATGAAGTAGAAGAAGCGGCTTGTTCAGCCACTTTTTTATAAAGCGATAATGTTTCTACCAATTGGTCGAATGGTTTATTTCCTGCGACGTAGGATGCACAACAAATGGCGCTCAATAAGCAACCTGTTCCAGTAACTTCTGTCATTTGAAAATTTCCACCTGTAACCCATTGCTGATGTTCGCCATCAGTAATAAAATCCTTTTCACCGGTCACAATAACAATACAATCGTAGAGTTGAGCTACTTTTTGTGCCTCAACTTCTAAAGAAATTGAACCACTCCCACTATCTACGCCTTTTTGTTGCCATTCTACATCGGCTATAGCTGCAAGCTCTCCGATATTACAACGAATAGCCGCAAAATTTATTTCCTCAAGTAATTGTTGTACCGTTTGTTTCCGGTAAGTTGTTGCACCTGCAGCAACAGGATCTAAAATGACGGGAATACCAAGGGCATTTGCTTTTTTTCCAGCAAGTAACATTGATTCTTTCATTCGCTCGTTAAGGGTACCGATATTTATCAATAAGCCTGAGGAAATTGCGACCATTTCTTCAACCTCATGACTGTCATCTGCCATAACTGGTGAAGCGCCTATTGCTAATAAGCCATTTGCTTGAAAATTAGCCACAACATAATTAGTAATGCAATGAATAAGTGGATTTTGTTTACGGATAGTATGAAATACCATTTTAAGTCCTCCTTGTTGGATGGACGTAAGCGTGCAAAAAAGGCTCTTTTTCGTGTAGAAAAAAACACGCAAAAGAGCCTTTCATCAGTAAATAGATGTGAGTTGCTCCCTACGTCAGTATTAACTAACAGGTTCAAAGGGTCAGGTTTTACCTTCTCAACTCTAAATGAGTCCCCCTGCAATCTTGCTTTTAGTTGACCAAAATGTACCATATTATTCACTCGTGTTCAATAGGGAGTTTTTTTCTTCATTGCGAAAACGGCACTAAAGCTAAGTCGAAATTGATAGTACTAATACGTGACTGATGCCATATAGCAGAACATGATAGTTGTCACGACTTTAATGAATTGGAGTGAATTCCATTGAAAATGATAAAAATTGAGTTTTATAATGAGCGTACAAAAGGGGGCATTTGCCATGAAAAGAGAAGATTTAATCGCACCAGAATGGTATAACATTTCAGAGGAAATTGAAAAATATGCACAGGATTCTACTAAAAATGCATTATTAGTTTATAACGAAGATGAGGAAATTCAGTACTTAACATATCGAGCTTTACTTGAAAAGGCGAACCAGGCAGCACATGTATTTACATCTCAAGGTTTAAAAAAAGGTGATGTTATTTTGGTCATGGTGCCCAGATCAGTTGAAGCATATATCGTCTATATTGCTGCCTTAAAGGCAGGCTTAATCATTATACCTAGCTCAGAAATGCTGAGAACTAAGGATATTGAATATCGAATCAATCATGCCGATGCAAAAGGCGTTGTAGCATTTGAGCCTTATATTGAACAATTCGATAATGTGGGGAAATTACAAGAAATACAGCAATTTGTCATTGGTCATGCACAGGAACCTTGGCAGCCGCTGCTTGAAAAAATGCAAAATCAACCGACGACTTACATAAGTTCTACGCCGACTAAGAGTACAGACATTGCATTTTTAGCTTATACGAGTGGTACAACAGGCAATCCAAAGGCAGCGGTTCATACACATAGCTGGGGTTATGCGCACTTGCGAACTACTGCTCCAAATTGGTTAGGTGTACAAGAAGGTGACATTGTTTGGGCTACAGCAGCACCAGGATGGCAAAAATGGATTTGGACTCCGTTCCTTGCTACTTTAGGAAGTGGTGCAACAGCATTTGTTTTCAAAGGTCACTTTGATGCGGCAACATACCTTGCATTGCTTGAAAAATTTAATATAAATATTCTGTGTTGCACACCGACCGAATACAGATTTATGGCAAGTCTTGAAAATTTGCAAGACTTTAATTTAAGTACGATACGTCAGGCTGTGTCAGCGGGTGAACCTTTAAATAGTGAAGTGATAAAAGTATTTTCCGAAGTCTTTAATTTACAAGTACGTGATGGTTATGGACAAACAGAGAATACATTACTTGTTGGAACAATGGTAGGGATGGAGGCTAGAATGGGCTCAATGGGTAAGCCTACTCCGGGTAATACTGTTGAAATTATTAATGATATTGGAAATCCCACTGTAATTGGAGAAGTTGGAGATATTGCTGTACACTGTGAATCACCCGCGTTATTTAAGAAATATTTAAACGATCCCGAACGTACAAATTTACAATTTAGAGGCGATTGGTATATTACAGGAGATCGTGCATATAAAGATGAAGATGGCTATTTTTGGTTTGAAGGACGTGGGGATGATGTTATTATTTCGTCTGGATATACGATAGGCCCATTTGAGGTAGAAGATGCGTTATTGAAGCATCCAGCGGTAAAAGAAACTGCCGTAGTCGCGAGTCCAGATGAAATTCGTGGAAATCTCGTGAAGGCATTTGTTGTGCTCTCTGATGGTGTAGTTGGTGATGAAACGCTTATTAAAAAACTACAAAGCCATGTGAAAACTTTAACAGCCCCTTATAAATATCCTCGTGCTATTGAGTTTGTTACTGAGCTACCAAAGACTACATCAGGCAAAATTCGCCGTGTCGAATTACGTGAGCAAGAAAAAATCCATTATATTAATCATCGTTAATTTCCTAGGAAATAATGTCGAAAATCAAAGTTCCTGCTTTTTTTATGAACTTTGATTTTTTTTTAATATTAGATAATGTAGTATAAGTTGAATAGGTTGAGTTGGTTAAATTGGTTAAAGCTTTTGCATAGTATTGGTTATTTACTTAAATTAAGGAGTGATATTTGTTAAAACGGAACAGAGATCAACCCCTATGTTATGGTGATAAGCCATATTATTGCAATAAGTATGAAACAAATTAGGATATCAATCGTATAACGTTATGAGGAGATGGAAAGATATGAATGGTAAAAGGTGGACAGCTTTAATAATTGCAGGTGTACTATTAGTGTTTTCATTAGGGATCAACACTATCTTTGCAATATTTAAATCGAATTTCTTTAGTAATTTTGATAGCTTAATGGATGGAAACGATTTAATTGTAATGGAAAAGGTTAAAGAAGGTGGCGATATGGATAAACGTATTGCATACTTAAAGGTTGATGGAACGATTCAAAATGTTGGCTCAAGTACATTTTGGCAATCGGTTTCTTATGATCACCAATTTTTCTTAGATCAATTAGATAATATTTTAAATGACGAGACTGTGGAAGGTATCGTCTTAAGTGTTAATTCACCAGGTGGCGGTGTAAAGGAATCAGCTGAAATCTATAAAAAACTCATGAAAATTAAAGAAGAGCGACAAATTCCAATCTATGTAACTATGGATTCGATGGCAGCTTCAGGTGGTTATTATATTTCAGCGCCAGCAGATAAAATATTTGCGCAACGTGATACAATTACAGGTTCGATTGGTGTCATTATGCAATCTATTAATTATCAGGCGTTAGCAGAAAAAGTTGGTATTAAATATGAAACGTTTAAATCTGGTGAACATAAAGATATGCTTAGCCCAATGCGTGAAGTGACAGCGGAAGAGCGTGCTATGATGCAAGACATGATTAATGAAACTTATCAGGAATTCGTTCATATTGTGGCAAAAGGCCGTAATATGTCTGAAGCAGATGTGAAAAAAGTCGCCGATGGTCGAATTCTTAGTGGTAAGAAGGCTCTTGAATCGGGCTTAGTAGATGAGCTTGGCGATGAGGAAGCAGCAATTACTGCAATGCGTAAAGACTTTGGTTTAGAGGACGCAGAATTATTTGAGTATTCATATGATACGGGTGGTTGGCCATCATATGTTGGGATGAAAATTGGATCCATGTTTGGTCCCTCAGCAGAGGAAAAAATGCTGATGAAAATTATGGCAGAATATAAAGCACCAAAAATGATGTACTTATATGGCGAAAACTAAGGAGGGAGTACAATGACAAACAATGATATTGTTATGCAAGGTTCACCCTCTATGGAGAATACGTTCCTAATAGATAAGCCAATTACGAATAAAAATTATGCGTTGAAAACGGCAGGCTTTTGGATGCGTTTTTGGGCATTTTTCATAGACGGAATTATTATTGCAGCAGTAGGTGGAATTCTCGTTAACCCAATATTTTATTTAATGGATTGGTCATTATCTGACACAGTGTGGTATGCACCGATTTCGATTATATCCGCTATTCTTTATTACAGTTATTTCGTATTAATGACGAAATTTTTTGGGCAAACATTAGGGAAAATGATATTAGGATTACGTGTTATTTCATTAAAACATGAGAAGCTGACATGGTCAGACGTGTTATTCCGTGATTGGATTGGGCGTATCATCAACAGCATTTTTATGCCACTTTATATTCTTGTAGGCATTCTACCGAACAATCAAGGTATACATGATTTTTTTGCGGATACAACAGTCGTTCATGAAAAAATATATATTGAAAAAGATATTGTGCAACCATCTTTGCCAATCAAAGAGGAAAAGGTTGAATCTGTACCTCTAGAGGAAAAATCAGAACCTGAAAAGCTAGAGAAACATAACGAAGAATAATGACTAGAGCTGTCTCATTACGGTGAGACAGCTCTTTATTTTAGTGATGATAGAGGTGATTAATAGTTAGTTCGTTGGGAAAAAGATCCAATAATTAGGATGCATTTATAATAACGTATACCATGGATAAAGTTGATTGTAGTGGAGGCTTGGCGACTCCTTGGGGATTAGCAATAGAGGAACGAAGGCTAAAACCATCACGTCCTGTGATAACGCTTTCGTGACCAACCTCTTGTTGGCCCGAGACCCTGGAGCGAGCAACGCGAGTGAAGCGGCTCATCGGACGCCCCCAGGAAAGCGCCAAGCCGGAACGGAAATCAACCCTACATTATAGAGATAAGCTTGGAAAATGATGCAACCTAAATCAAATATGGATGAATAGGTTCGAAATGATTTTTTCAAAACTATTTTTGATAAGTTGTCTGAGTTGCAATTAATTCCCTCTATTTAGTAATATTATGTACATATGAAGATTAGGAGGCGTTTATATGGCACAAGTAACATTTAAAAATGGCCCAGTAACACTTGTAGGTAACGAAGTAAAAGTTGGAGACAAAGCACCAGACTTTACTGTATTAGCGAATGATCTATCACCTGTTACATTAAAAGATTCAGAGGGGAAAATTCGTTTGTTTAGCGTTGTACCATCATTAGATACTGGTGTTTGCGATGCACAAACACGTCGTTTTAATGAAGAAGCAGCAAACTTAGGTGACAATGTAGTTATCTATACTGTATCTGTTGACCTTCCATTTGCTCAAAAACGTTGGTGTGGTGCAGCAGGCATTGATGCTGTTCAAACAGTATCAGATCACCGTGACCTTTCATTTGGTGAAGCATATGGTGTCTACATCCAAGAATTACGCCTTCTAACACGTGCGGTGTTTGTTGTGGATGCAAATGACAAAGTGACATATGTGGAATATGTTCCTGAAGCAACAGACCATCCAAACTATGAAGCGGCAATTGCAGCTGTCAAAGCACTAGCATAATTTATTGATTTTAGGCTAAGATATTACTAGACAAAGGGGCTGTGACAAGTTTTTGTCACGGCTCTTTTCTGCGTGAAAGGAAGTTGTGTATGGAAAATATCGAAAAGTTATTTGGTATGCTAAATGAACATGCTGAAAAAATAGAAAAAGAACATAATGTTACATTGCTAGAAGGTATTTTAGATGGCTTAGAGGCATGGCTAGATGGGGAAGTTAATTTTTCACAAGAAGGTGCTACGAAGGAAGATGTGCGCAAAGCGATTCAAATTGCTGTTTTAAAGGGGATGAGAAAAGGTTCTCAGCCGAATCACCAAATGACACCTGATACTCTTGGGTTATTAGTTGGTTATTTTGTGGAGCAACTATTTGCGGAGCGTCTAGAAACAGAAAAAATATCTATTTTAGATCCAGCAGTAGGTACAGGAAATTTACTATTAACAGTTATGAATTTATTAGACGGAAAAACAGAAGCAACAGGTGTAGAAGTTGATGAGCTACTTATTCGTATAGCTGCAGCTACAGCTGATTTGACAGAGCAGCCAGTTTCCTTATTCCGTCAAGATGCTTTACAAGATTTATTAGTAAATCCTGCAGATGCTGTTGTTTGTGATTTACCGGTCGGGTATTATCCGAATGAAGATATCGCATTAGATTATGAACTATGCGCTTCAGAAGGAATGAGTTATGCACATCACTTATTTATTGAGCAGTCCATTAATTACACGAAGGATGGAGGCTATTTATTTTTCTTAGCACCAACCCATCTCTTCGAGTCTGAGCAGTCGAAACAACTGCATAAATACATTCAAAAGCATGCTTGGATTCAAGCCATTATTCAATTACCAGATACAATGTTCGCCAATAAAGCACTTGAAAAGAGCATTGTCATTTTGCAAAAGCAAGGTAAGGAATTCAATGCTCCAAAAGAAGTACTGTTAGCAAAAGTACCAAACATGCAAAATAAACAAGCTCTTGCTATGTTCTTTGAAAAAGTGAAGATGTGGCAAGAAGGGAAATAAGCATAAAACAGGCTGGGGCAAAACCGGTCAAAAACCTTAAAAAGCGTGAGAAATCAATTTTGAAATATGATTTCTCGCGCTTTTCTAATGTGAAATTTTTTAATTTTGCTTTAAAATATACTTCTTTAGTTTGTTGATAAAAGAATAAGTGCATTGGTTGATCTTCGTTACGACTGGGCGACTTCTTGAGGATCAGCGATAGAGGAACGAAGGCTAAAACCATCACGTCCTGTGATAACGCCTTTGTGACCAACCTCGTGTTGGCCCAAATGGCTCATCGGACGCCCCCAGGAAGCTTTGCTCTGTGCGAAAGCGAAGCGTCAGCAACAAATGTTTTCTGTAGCGAAAGCGAAGCGTCAGCTACAAAGCGCCCAGTCGGAACGGAAATCAACCCCTCGTTTTGCAGAAGAGCCATACTTTATTTAATAGGAACTTTAATATCATTACATAATAGTTTTTCAACAATAAGAAAAAGGTATCCGAAATTGGATACCTTTTATGTAAGACAAAATTAAATTTCAGGTGTACGGATTACAAGTACGTCACATTTAGCTGAGCGTACAATTGCTTCAGATACTGAACCGATTAAGAAGCGTTCTACTGCATTTAGACCAGTTGCACCACAGATGATTAAGTCTGCGTCTACAATTTTAGAAAGCTCTTTTGTAATGATATTTTTTGGTGAGCCGTATTCAATTACAAGGTTAACATTTGTTAAGCCTTCTTCTTCAGCTTGTTTTTTGTAACCATTTAATAGCTCTTCAGAGAATGCTTGAGCACGCTCAGCAATTGAACGATCGTATGCTTCGATTGCAGCGAATGAACGTGTGTCAATAACATTTACTAAATTTAATACAGCACCTTCGTTACGTTTTGCTACATCAATCGATTTACGGAAAGCGTATTCAGCTTCCTTAGAACCATCTACTGCAACTACAATGCTTTTATATTTATTAGCCATTTGAATTACCTCCCAGATTTGTATATGTTGATTATACCAAATGATTTTCTAAAGGAAATACTTTCCGGAAGAAAAAATGTGAAGAAGTGAAGGCATTTACATTCACCCCAACAATAAATATTACTATCAAAAAGCATTTTTTTGTTTCTTACAAGGCATTCTTCAGGAAATCTCTTATCAATCGATAATAAACTTATATTTTTGTATGTTGGAAAATTACCAACTTGTTAATTGGAATATTTGCCGTTATTAGAATATTAGGAATTTTATCTATTATTATTTTAATTAAAGCATTTTTTGTTTATGTTTGGTAATATGGAAATGCAAGGGGTGCATCAATACATCGAAGAGTATGTAACAAAATGTGCTTATTTTTTAGGTAATGGAAGGGGATAGGGAAGATGAAGATTGGTATTCCAAAAGAGATTAAAAACAATGAAAATCGTGTAGCCATGACACCAGCAGGGGTTGTTACATTAACAAATGCAGGCCATGAAGTGTACATTGAATCTGGAGCAGGTTTAGGCTCAAGCTTTACAGATGCAGACTACGTTGCTGCAGGTGCTCATATTGTTGAGACAGCAAAAGAAGCATGGGCACAAGAAATGATTATGAAAGTAAAGGAGCCCGTAGCATCAGAATACGATTACTTCTATGAAGGTCAAATCTTATTTACTTATTTACATTTAGCGCCAGAGCTTGAATTAACGCAGGCACTTTTAAATAAAAAAGTTGTAGGGGTTGCATATGAAACAGTGCAATTAGCAAATGGTTCCTTACCACTTTTAACACCAATGAGTGAAGTTGCTGGTAAAATGGCAACGCAAATTGGTGCACAATTCTTAGAGAAAAACCATGAAGGTAAAGGTATTTTACTAGGAGGCGTATCAGGTGTACCACGCGGTAAAGTTACAGTAATTGGTGGCGGTATAGCTGGAACTAATGCGGCGAAAATAGCTGTCGGAATGGGTGCTGATGTAACGGTTATTGATTTAAGCCCAGAGCGTTTACGTCAATTAGAAGATTTATTTGGCCGTGATGTTCAAACATTAATGTCCAATCCTTATAATATTGCAGAATCAGTGAAAAACTCAGATTTAGTAGTTGGGGCAGTTTTAATTCCTGGAGCTAAAGCACCAAAGCTTGTTTCTGAGGAAATGATTAAGTCAATGCAACCAGGTTCAGTAGTAGTCGATATTGCTATTGACCAAGGCGGTATTTTTGAGTCATCTGATCGAGTAACGACACATGATGATCCAACTTATGTAAAACACGGAGTTGTGCATTATGCAGTAGCAAATATGCCAGGAGCTGTACCACGTACATCAACAATTGCTTTAACAAATAATACAATTCCTTATGCACTTCAAATTGCGAATAAGGGTTACAAACAAGCATGTGTTGAAAACGCAGCACTGAAAAAAGGTGTTAATACTATAGATGGACATCTTGTTTACAAGGCTGTTGCAGATTCTCAAGGTCTACCATATATAAATGTTGATGAATTAATTCAATAAATGCAAATAAGGGAGCGGTTCAATTTGATACGCTCCCTTATTATTCTAGCATTTCAATATAATATTCCAATACTAATAGATTTCCTCCCTTTAAAAGAGCGTATAGTGAATCGTTTAGTACATACAAAAAAACAGAATATTTAAATTAATTGATGTTTTAGATAAATTATTGAAAGTTAAAGAGGATGAAATATGTATGCAACATGAAATAACTCAAAAAAAATCGTTTGTCGATAAGATGCTCGACACAATTGAACGTACTGGTAATAAATTGCCGGATCCGATTACATTATTTGTTATTATGGCATTATTAGTACTCATCTTATCTTGGGTTTTAGATGCTATGGGTATTTTGGCTGTAAAACCAGGAACGAATGAAACGATAGAGGTCGTTAATTTATTGAGTCGAGAGGGCTTAATTTTAATCGTTACACAAATGCAAAGTAATTTCACAGGATTTCCGCCACTTGGCTTAGTTATTGTGTCAATGATTGGAATTGGTTTGGCGGAACAGACAGGTCTGATTTCTGCGATTATGAAAAAGACTGTTATGAGCGCACCTCAGAAATTGATTGTACCAGTGATTATTTTAACAGGTTTAGTGGGCAATTTGGCTGCAGATGCGGCTTTCATTATTTTACCTCCAGTGGCGGCACTTATTTTTATGAGTATAGGACGTAACCCTTTAGTAGGTTTAATTGTGACGTATGCGGCTGTTGCTGGTGGCTTTAGTGCAAATTTATTAATTAGTTCACTCGATGTATTATTATTAGGTATTACAGAATCCGCTGCTCGTATTGTAGATCCAGATTATACAGGCCGCGCTACAATGAACTACTATTTCTTAATTGCTTCAACATTTGTTTTAATATTTATCGGTACATGGGTGACAAAAAAGTTTACAGAACCCCGCTTTGGCGATTATAAAGGAGAAATTAGCGTACTCGAACCATTAACACCGCTAGAGATGCGTGGTTTAAGGTGGGCAGGGATTGTTGCTATTATATATTCTGCAATTATTGCATATACAGTTATACCATCAAACGGTCTACTACGAGATCCTGAAACAGGCGGCTTTTTAAATTCACCATTTATGACGGGTATTGTACCAATTATGCTGTTCTTTTTCCTATTACCAGCGTTGGCATATGGTATTGCAGCAAAAGAGGTTAAGAGTGACAAGGATGTAGCAGAAAAAATATTTAAATCAATTGCAGATATGTCATCGTTTATCGTACTTGCATTTGTTGCTTCTCAAATGATTGCTTACTTCAACTGGAGTAATATTGGCTCAATTGTTGCAATTAAAGGAGCAGAATTTTTACAGGCATTGAATTTCACAGGTTTACCAATGATTATTGGATTTGTTGTGATCTGTGCACTCGTTAATTTACTGATTGCGAGTGCCTCTGCAAAATGGGCATTATTAGCGCCGATTTTTGTACCAATGTTTATGTATCTTGATTATTCACCAGCAGTTACACAAGTAGCGTATAGGGTAGGAGATTCGATTACAAATCCTATTACACCGATGCTTGCATATTTTGCTATTTTATTAGCATTTGCAAGACGTTACGATAAAAATATCGGAATCGGAACGCTAATTTCGGCGTTATTCCCATATACTATATTCTTTGCTATTGGTTGGATTATATTATTTGCCATTTGGTTCTTATTGGGATTACCACTTGGACCAGGAGATTACATTAATATTCATTAAGTAACAGAATCCCACCTCTATAGGTGGTTTAAGTTACTTTTCAGCTGGTGTCCAAACACCTGTACCTGTCGCTACGCTTTCGGTACAAAAGACATTTGCTGAAATAGAGGAACTCACTCTAAGAACGCCACGTCCTGTGGGAACGACTGAGTGATGCAATTAGGACAAGGCATAATTGATAATAATAGGAGGGGTTTGAATGATTGCACAACACGTACAGCTTTCAACATTACTTGAACAATTTGAGGAGGAAATGATTACACTGCGTCGTCATTTTCATGAAAATCCAGAGCTTTCTTTTGAAGAGGTAGAAACCCCTAAAACAATTGCCGCATTTCATCGTGCATTAGGACATGAGGTGCGAGAAGGCGTAGGGGGTAATGGCGTTGTCGCAAAGCTTGTTGGGGACAAACCAGGTAAAACAGTGGCACTTCGGGCAGATTTCGATGCATTAGCAATTACGGAAGAGACAGGGCTACCATTCCAATCTAAAATCAAGGGTCGAATGCACGCTTGTGGGCATGATGGTCATACAGCAACACTACTTGTATTAGCGAAGGCATTAAACAAAATGCAAGCAGATTTAGCAGGAACGATTGTTTTCATCCATCAACACGCAGAAGAATTAGCGCCGGGTGGAGCAAAGTCTATGATTGAGGATGGCTGTCTAGAAGGTGTTGATGTTATTTTCGGGACGCATTTATGGGCTCCTGCAGAACTTGGTAAAGTGCAAATTGCATCTGGACCATTTATGGCTGCGGCAGATTCTATTGATATAACAATCAAAGGGAAGGGTGGGCATGGCTCTACTCCAAATGAAACGAAAGATTCGATTGTACTAGCTGCACAATTTATTACGAATTTACAACAGCTTGTAGCACGCCGAGTAAATCCGCTGCGCCCAGCTGTAGTGTCAATTGGACATATTGAGGCACTCAACCCATTTAACGTTATAGCAGATAAAGTGTATATGAAAGGAACGGTCCGTACATTTCATAACGAAGAGCGTGATCTCCTTGAACAAGAAATTGAAGAAGTACTAATAGCTACTTGCTATTTAACAAAGGCTGAGTATGAATATGAATACCGTAGAGGCTATCCACCTGTTGTGAATCATCTAGCAGAAACTGAGCATGTTATCAAGGCAGCCGAAAAGATATCTATTGTCGAAGCTGTTGAAATTGTCGATCCTACGATGGGGGGAGAAGATTTTGCTTACTATTTAGAAGAAAAACCAGGTGCATTCTTCTTTGTAGGTGCACAAAACCCTTCTTGGACGGAGGTATATCCTCATCACCATCCTAAATTTGATATTGATGAACGCTCGCTCCGCATTGCAGCAAATGTTTTAGGACAGGCAACTCTTGATTATTTGGAAAAATAATAAATGAACATAACGAAAGGAAGCACCACTGCTATAATGGTTGCTTCCTTTTTATTTCGCATTAAGGAGCATTAATTTAACTTCTTTCAGCAAATATTTTATGTAGCGAAAGCGAAGCGTCAGCTACAAATGTTTTATGTATGTAAAGTAAGGTGGAGATTAACTGCCCGTAAAAGCCCGATTGGTGAAGACTAATAATCAGTGAGGATGAAGAAAATCCCCACTGATTAAAGTTTCATTTTACCTGAGTAAATATTTTCAATTACAGTACAATCAAATCTTTAGGGAATTTTGTTAGTACTTCTACTCCGTCTTTTGTTACGACTACATCATCTTCAATACGGACACCTGTCACATCGGATTTATAGACACCTGGTTCAATTGTGAAGACCATGCCTTCTTCCATAGTCATTTCGTTTGCGCCTGTAACAGAAGGGAATTCATGTACAGAAATGCCGAGTCCATGACCAAGTCGGTGTGTGAAATATTCGCCATAGCCTGCGTCTGCGATAGTATCACGAGCGATTTTATCTAAATCCATTGCGCGAACACCTGGTTTTACAGCTGCAATTGCATTTGTGTTAGCTGATAGTACTGTGTTGTAGATTTCCTTTTGTGCCTCACTAGGTTCACCAAAGGCAACCGTACGTGTAATGTCAGAACAATAACCGTCGTAAATTACGCCAAGGTCGAATAATATCATATCGCCTTTTTCTATTTTTCGAGCACCTGGTTTACCGTGTGGAGAAGCTGTTTTGGGACCGCTCAATACCATTGTTTCAAAGGACATCTTGCAGCCTTTATCCTGAATAGCGTTTTCGATCGCAGTTAAGATTTCCATTTCTGTTTTGCCTTCAGCGATTTCTTTACAACCGATTTCAATAGCATAGTCAGCTAGTTCTGCAGCTTTACGTAATTTTTCTAATTCAGTTTCATCTTTAATTACTCGCATAGCATTGATTTTTTCGTCGAGACGAACAAAACTTGCCTGTGGGAATGATTGTTGTAGGGCTTCTAAACGCTCTACGATGAGCTGAGCTTTTTCAATAGCAAACGTTTGTGGGTTAACATTACGAGCTTTAATAGCTTGGGCAAGAACTTCCATTGAATTTTCAGTATCTTGGTGACCGATGACCTCATAAGGCCAACCTGCATCCTTCGCATCTGGGATTTCCATTTTGGGGCAAATTAAAAAAGGTTCTGCCTCTTTAAAAATCATCACGCCAAGTAATCTCTCATGCGGATTACTTTTAAAGCCTGAAACGTAAAAAACATTGTCAGGTGTCGTTACGAAAGCGGCATCAATTTGGTTTTGTTGTAAATAGTTTTGAATTTCTTCAACCTTTGACATACACAGTTCCTCCTCTTTTTGCATTGAAAAAAATTTCAAGTGCTTGGCTAAATTTATAGCCTCCCCGGTATGGGGCTTCAACGGAATGAATAATTGTTTCCTACAAGGTATACCTCTGTTGGGAAAGAATCTATTATTCTCTGTACTAGCATATCAAAAAAAGGGAAAAATCGCATGGATAGCGAATAAAAATGATGTAGCACAATATGTACTGCTAGGAGGAAATTTAGATGGAAATTAGTTATCATGGACATTCAGTTGTTAAAATTCAATCAAATGGGAAAACAATATTAATAGATCCATTCATTAATGGGAATGGGCTAACAGATTTAAAGGTAGCTGATGAAGCACCAGATATCATTTTACTGACACACGGCCATAATGATCATGTCGGTGATACAGTGGAGCTTGCGAAGAAAAAAGATGCGCTGGTCATTGCACCAAATGAGCTAGCCAATTGGATTTCTTGGCAAGGAGTGAAAGCGCATCCAATGCATATAGGGGGAGCTAAGGAATTTGATTTTGGTAAAGTGAAGTTTACTCAAGCGTTCCACGGTTCGTCATATGTAACAGAAAATAATGAAATTATTTATATGGGAATGCCTGCTGGAATTTTATTATTTATCGAAGGATTAACAATTTATCATGCAGGGGATACAGCTTTGTTTAGTGATATGAAATTAATTGGAGAACGCCATCCTATTGATATTGCGTTTTTACCAATTGGTGACAATTTCACGATGGGACCAGAAGATGCAGCTTGTGCAGTTTCATTTTTGAAGCCGAAAATTGTCGTACCAGTTCATTACAATACATTTCCTCCAATCGAGCAGGATCCACAAATTTTTGCGGATTTAGTGCAAAATGCAGAGGTTCAAATATTAAAAGCGGGTGAAAAAGTAAACTGTTCCTAATTAGTGACACTGCTGTACTATATGAGTTGGCACCACGTGCGTAGTTGAAACGATGGGAAAAGTAAAACAAATTCATCACTTTATATTAAATATTTTTATAAAAAATATGGTACACTAAGAGCAGAATTTGATGCTTGAGAAATAGGTGATATTTTGTCTACAAAACATGAGAGAATTTTGCAATACATCGAATCATTACCCGTGGGTGATAAAATTTCAGTACGTCAAATTGCAAAGGAAATGCAAGTGAGTGAAGGAACGGCATACCGTGCCATTAAAGAAGCGGAAAATCGCCGTTTAGTAAGCTCTATTGAACGTGTTGGAACAATTCGTATTGAGAAGAAAAAGAAAGAAAATATTGAGCGATTAACCTTCGCTGAAATAGTTAACATTATAGACGGCCAAGTTTTAGGTGGAAAAACAGGTCTACATAAAACGTTAACGAAATTTGTTATTGGTGCCATGCAATTAGAAGATATGATGCGTTATACAGATGCAGGAAGCTTGCTCATCGTTGGTAACCGTATTAAAGCACATGAAAATGCACTGCGAGCTGGTGCAGCTGTTTTAATTACAGGGGGCTTTGATACAACCGAGGAAAACAAGTTACTCGCAGATTCTTTGGACTTACCGATCATTTCAACAAGCTATGATACCTTTACTGTGGCAACAATGATTAACCGTGCAATTTATGACCAATTAATCAAAAAAGATATTTTATTTATTGAAGATATTTTTGTGCCAATGACGGATACTTCTGTTCTTCGAAATGATGAAACAATTCAACATTTCCATAAGTTAAATGAACGAACAACTCATGGTGCATTTCCTGTTGTGACAGCAAACAATAAGCTTGTTGGGATGATTACCGTAAAAGACGTTATTGGTCGAGAAGAAAACGAGCTTATTGATAAGGTTATGACTAAAAATCCGATTGCTGGATCGATGAAAATGAGCGTTGCCTCTGCAGGACATCGTATGATTTGGGAAGGGATTGACCTATTACCAATTGTTGATGATGACAATGTTTTGCAAGGTGTGATTAGTCGACAAGATGTACTAAAAGCGCTTCAGCTTGCTCAAAGACAACCGCAGCATGGTGAAACGATTGATGATTTAGTGAAAAACGAGATGAAGGTACTTGGCGATGAAGAATTAATCGTAGAATTTAAAGTAACACCACAAATGACAAATCAATATGGGGCAATTTCTTATGGAGCATTTACAACTTTGTTAGCGGAAGTTGGCTCATTCGCATTAAAACGCCGTAAACGTGGGGATGCAGTTGCCGAAAACATGACGATTTATTTCATCAAGCCTGTGCAAATGGAAAGTACACTTACTGTAAAGCCTCGAATATTAGACATGAGTCGTAAGTTTGTGAAAATGGACTTCGAAGTGTTTAATCAACAAATGCTTGTTGGGAAGGCTATGATGATGTTCCAACTACTGGAACGTTAAGAAAACACAAAAAGGGATGGTCTAGGGTAAATGCTAGACCATCCCTTTCACTTCTTTCAGCGGGTGTCCAAACACCCGTCGGAGGCATATTTGATTATTTATTGGTTAATTCGGTACTCTTCGTCAACAAATTGACCGTAGTGACGAACCCTTTTAATATTTTCCATAACAACAAAGATGCCTAAAACGACAAGAATTGCTACAATAATAAATGTATATAACCCAGGGAATAAATAGGCTTGGTTTAAACCAAATAAAAGAATAAATGCACCGAAACTTACATTAGCTTTACTTTTGTACCAATTTTTAGCGATTGGTAGTGAAGAACGAAACTGTTTTGTTTTAAAATAAAAATAAAAAACAAATGATATGATTATTGTAAACACAAATATTAAATTGAGCATAGTAAACCTCCTAGCATAACTAGTCATTATTGTAACGATAATTAAAGAAAAATGCTAACGGTTATTACTATCATTTTGGGGGAAATTAATTTGAAAAGACAAATCATCGACACAATTGCTTCATATGAAACAATCATTATTCATCGCCATGTGCGTCCAGATCCAGACGCATATGGATCTCAGCAAGGGTTAAAAGAGCTTATTTTAGCAAATTATCCAGAAAAGAAGGTTTTTGCTGTAGGTGAGCATGATGAATCTTTATCATTTTTAGCAAATCCAGATCATATTACGGATGATAAATACGACGATGCTTTAGTTATTGTGACAGATACGGCTAATACTGAACGTGTAGACGATCAACGCTATACAAAAGGTAAAATGATCATTAAAATAGATCACCATCCAAATGATGATCCGTATGGCGATTTACTTTGGGTGGATACGAATGCGAGCTCATGTAGCGAAATGATTTATGAGCTTTTTGAGGAAGGAAAACAAGTAGCAAACTGGATTCTACCTGATGCCTCCGCTAGATTATTATTTGCCGGTATTGTAGGGGATACAGGACGTTTCCAATTCCCTAGCACGACCGTAAAAACGTTTAAAATTGCAGGAGAGCTTATTACATATAATTTTGATCGAAATCAAATTTTCGATGGAATGTATGAAATGGAGCAAAAGCTATTAAATTTACAGGGCTATATTTATCAAAATTTCAAAATGGATGAGTATGGAGCAGCACATATCAAGCTGACAAAGGAATTGCTGGCAGAATTCAATGTTGTACCGTCAGAGGCGTCACTGTTAGTTGGCTGTCTTGGAAGTGTGAAAGGTATTTGTGCATGGGTGGTCTTCATTGAAGAGGCCGATCAAATTCGTGTGCGTTTACGTTCAAAAGGTCCTATCATTAACACTTTGGCGAAGGAATTTAACGGTGGAGGACATCCGCTTGCATCTGGGGCTACAGCTTACACATGGGAAGAAGCAGAGCATGTTATAACGAGATTACAGGAAATTTGTAAGGCATATCAATAAACATGATTATTTGGGCTCATCACTAAAATTTATGGATGACATTTGTTAAACGTATGCCATATATAAGTTGATTGGAGTGGAGGCTGGGCGACTCCTTGGGGATTAGCGTCACAGATGAGACCCTGCAGCGAAGCGAAGCGGCTCATCGGACGCCCCCAGGAAAGCGCCCAGCCGGAACGGAAATCAACCTCTCATTATGGTGATTATCCAATATTTGGCGATGATTTGTAAACTCAATAGAATAAGAACGTGCTTCTACCATAATAATAAAGCTTTGAAATTAACATTTTTTAATACCTAGAAAGGAAGGGATTCATTTGACACATGTATACACGAAAATGCATACGAGTGCGGATTTATTGAAAAGTACGATTCGGCTTGAACAATTGATCCCTTTTTTACAAGAGCAAAATACTCAGGCCTGTGCAATCGTCAATTCAAAATTGTACGGGCTTTTGCCTTTTTGTAAAGCATTGCAGCAAGCGAACATTCATGCTGTATTAGGGCTCGCGATAAATGTACAGTGGCAAGCAAGAAAGGTTCCACTTGTGCTCTATGCTCAGACCCAAGAAGGCTACCAGCATCTTTTAAAGATTAGTAGCGCAGTTTCAATTCGAGAGGACGATGCACTTCCTTGGAAATGGCTTGAAGGATATGCAGCGGGCTGTGTGGCATTACTTTCTTCGGATGACTTAATAGAAATTGAGGATTGGACAGAAGTAGCAAGTGCTCTAAACAAGGTGTTTGGTAAGCGTTTGTTTATGGGGATAGCAAGACCTGCAGGGATGATAACTGAAAAAGAGGAAACGTATGTAGCATGGTGTGAAACTATGAACATAACACTGGTTGCCTCTCAGAGCTGCTATTTTTTACGCCCAGAAGATCATTTTGCCTTTGAGGTTGCAAGAGCGATAGATTCAGGTGACAAGATTACCGATACAATGTTATCAGCTCATTTACAAGGTTATTTCGCTCCAACGAAAGAGGAATGGCGAAGTTGGTTTGCTGATCATCCAGAATGGCTTGAGTCTAGTGCAATGATGCTTGCTAGCTGTACGGCGGAAATTCCTGAAATGCACGTTCAAATGCCTAAATTTCCTGTGCCAACAGGGGAAACGGCTGAAAGCTTGCTTGTCAAAGAGGTTTTTGCAGGATTGGCAGAACGTTTAAAGCAAACTGAAATTCCTCAAGTTTATCGGGAGCGACTTCAATATGAGCTTGAAATTATTTGTTCAATGGGCTTTGCAGATTATTTTTTAATTGTTGCAGATTTCATGCGTTTTGCTAAAGAAAATCGTATTTTAACAGGTCCTGGTCGTGGTTCATCGGCAAGTTCTCTTGTTGCTTATAGCTTATCTATTACGCAAGTAGATCCATTAGTTTACGGCTTATTATTTGAACGGTTTTTAAACCCTGAACGTGTTACACTGCCAGATATAGATATCGATTTTGTCGACAGTAAAAGACAAAAAGTTATCCATTATGTCACTCAAAAATATGGGAAGGCAAATGTAGCGCAAATTATTACGTTTGGCACTTTATCTGCTAAGGCGGTTGCTAGAGATGTTGCCCGTGTTTTTGGTTTTGACGCTGAAACATTGGAGAAAATCTCAAAAATGATTCCGAATAAACCTGGGATAACATTGCAAAAAGCACTGGCTGAATCACAAAGTTTACAAGGCTGGCTAGCCGAGGATGAAAAACATCGTCGCTGGTTTGAAGTGGCGTTAAAACTAGAAGGGTTGCCAAGAAATTCTTCTACTCATGCGGCTGGGATTGTGCTGTCACCTGCACCATTAGTCAATACGATACCGATTGAAGAAGGACATGATGGAATATATTGTACGCAATGGCCGATGGGAGATGTAGAAGCTAGTGGACTTGTCAAAATGGATTTTTTAGGATTGCGCAACCTGACAATTTTAGAGCAGATACGTTGGTCGATTTATAAAGCTGGTGGTCCTTGGATAGAGTTTGAGCTTATTCCAATGCAAGATGAAAAGACATTTGAACTTCTTCAAAAGGGAGATACACTAGGGATTTTTCAATTAGAATCGGAAGGTATGAAGCAAGCTTTACGTGATATTCATCCAAATCATTTTTTAGATATAGTGGCAGTCAACGCGTTATATCGCCCTGGTCCGATGGATTTTATTCCTGTATATGCAAGACGAAAAGCAGGAAGGGAATCGGTTACTATGCCACATCCAGCTTTAGAGCCCATTTTACGAGAGACGTTTGGTGTCATAGTTTATCAAGAACAAATCATGCAAATTGCTTCGGTGATGGCTGGTTTTACGATGGGACAAGCGGACTTACTGCGTCGGGCGGTAAGTAAGAAAAATCGTCAAGTATTAGAGGAGCAACGTGCCGCATTTGTAAAGGGAGCAATGAAGCAAGGCTTTGACGTTCATGTGGCAGAAGAAGTGTATGCATTAATTGTGCGCTTTGCAGACTATGGTTTCCCTAAAAGCCATGCTGTCGCATATAGCGTTATTTCCTACCAAATGGCTTATTTAAAAGTACATTTCCCACAAAGCTTTTATACAGCACTTTTATCAAACGCAACAGGAAATGTGGAGAAAATCCTACAGGTTGTGAGTGAGGCGAAAGAGAAGGGGATTCCATTTTATCCACCGTCATTGAAACAGAGTACAAAATTTTTTACTGTTGAAAAGGATGGAATTCGCTATAGTTTATCCGGAATAAAGGGTGTACCTCATACATTTATAGAGACAGTGAATGCCTTACGCCAAACGAATGTAGAAGCATTTGATAATTTATTTGACATGGCAGTTGCCTTAAGTGCACAGCAATTTAAACCAAAAGTAATGGAAGCTTTAATTTTCGCCGGAGCTCTCGATTATATAGGGAAAGATCGTGCTGTACTAATAGCAACATTGGAGGCAGCCTTAAAGCAAGCTGAGCTGCTAAGACCAACTGAGGATATTGATATAGAATCGGCTACTGCCTTTAGCTTCGGTAAGCCGAAGTATATGGAAGCGGAAGCGATGCCACAAAAGGAAAAATTACTTCATGAAAAGGAAAGTCTTGGTTTTTATATTTCTGCACATCCGGTCTCAGAGGAAAGAGCTTTTTGGAATGAAGTAAATAGTACATGCCGAGAGTTGAAGCATGCTCGTGAGGGAACGTATGTAAAAATGATTGGCATAATAGAAGAAATAAAAAAAATACGCACAAAAAAAGGCGAGCAAATGGCTTTTGTTCAGCTTCAGGATGAGTTTGGAACGGTATCTGTAACCTTATTCCCGCAAGTCTTTCATCTTGTTCAAGAGCTGTTACTCGAAGATGAATTGCTTTACATTGAAGGAACGCTTGAAAGACGCTTTGGTAAACCTCAAGTGAAAGTAAATCATGCACAGACGACGAAAAGAATATGAAATTGAAGAAAATTATAGAAACTGCATAAATTTTTATGCAGTTTTTTCTTTACTTTTTAATAATTATTTTGTAAGCTAGAGTCAATGTTAAAAAGTGGTCAGACCACTTTTGCCTTCATTCGGTAGGAGATGCCATCTTCTGAAGGTGGTGGATTTAGTTAGGTATCCAAACACTTACTGAAATAGAGGAACTTAGTCTAAGAACGCCACGTCCTGTGGCAACGACTGAGTGACCAACATCATGTTGGCCCAAGCCTTTGGACGCATTGATTATCTGAGCGAAGGATAAGCGACAGCAACAAATGGTTTCTGTGCGAAAGCGAAGCGGCAGCAACAATTAGGCCAAGGCGAAATTGATAGAACGAGGAGTTGATCGTATGGATAAAAAAACCGAACAAAAGAAAGTTTTTTTAGATATCGTCCAACAATTACGACAACTTATTAAAATGGAAAAAATACAGGCTGGTGAAAAGCTACCTTCCGAACGAGTCCTTTCAGAACGTCTAGGTGTCGGGCGATCCTCCGTGAGAGAGGCATTGCGAAGCTTAGAGTTGTTAGGTCTTATTGAAACGAGACATGGGGGAGGTACCTTCCTAGCTTCCACACAAAAGCATCAGCTCGTAGAAATATTGTCGATGTTTATATTAGAAGATGAAAAATCAAAAAAGGATGTCGAATTAACGCGAGAAATTCATGAAAAGGAAGCCATTCGCGTAATAAGTTGTACAGAGACTCTGAGAACACTGCCTGTGTGGGAAAGTTTTTTTGTAAAGCTTGAGATAGAAAGCGCGATTAATTGTCGAGACGTTTTACGGGAAATAATAATCACGTCAGGAAATCGTCTTTCACTAAAAGTATGGTTTCAGTTAGCAGTTTATGACGGTGACCGTTTAAATCGAAACTCAACAGAAGAAGAAAAATTAATCATTCAAACTATGTTGAAATCGATGCAGCTTGGCTATGAAAAAGAAGCATTACAAGCTTACGAGCAGTGGATGAAGACTGTACGAAGTAATTAGACAACAAAGGGGGAGTCAAACATGGCAATTCGCAGCCTATTTACTAAAAAGAAAGAGGATGGACAAGAAAAGGGATTTCCAGAAGGACTTATGACAAAATGTCCAGGATGCCGTCATATTCAATTAACGAAGGAATTAGAAAAAAATCATAAAGTATGTTCAAAATGTGACCATCACTTCAAAATGACAGCGCAGGAGCGCGTAGCGGATTTTTTAGATGAAGGTTCATTTGTTTCAATGGACGATCATTTACAAACAAGTAACCCTCTTAATTTCCCTGCTTATGTAGAAAAAATTTCAGCGGATCAACAAAAAACGGGATTAAGCGAAGCTGTGATGACTGGTTTAGGTACCCTGGACGGAGAAGAAATTGTTGTAGCAATTATGGATTCTCATTTCCGTATGGGTTCAATGGGCTCAGTTGTCGGAGAAAAAATCACACTCGCAGTTGAAAAAGCTACTGAATTACGTCTACCATTTATTATCTTTACTGCTAGTGGTGGAGCGCGCATGCAAGAAGGTATTCTATCATTAATGCAAATGGCAAAAACGAGTGTGGCATTAAAACGCCATAGCGATGAAGGACTATTGTTTATTTCTATCTTAACGCATCCTACAACAGGTGGCGTTTCTGCAAGCTTTGCCTCTGTTGGAGATATTAATATTGCTGAACCACAAGCATTGATTGGCTTTGCTGGTCGCCGTGTCATTGAAGAAACAGTAAGAGAAAAACTGCCAAGTGATTTCCAAACGGCAGAATTTTTATTAGCTCATGGTCAGCTTGATGCCATCTTCCATCGAAAAGATTTACGAAACCAAGTAGCAGTGCTTGTGAAAATGCATACGAAAGGCGGCGTGCAACATGTCTAAAAATTTAGCTTTTGAAGAACCAGTAGTACAATTACGTGAAAAAATTGATGAGTTAAAAACGATTGCTGCCGATGCAGATGTAGATATGACAGGCGAAATCGAAACTTTAGAAACACGTCTAACACAGTTAGAACAATCCATTTATGCCAATATGAAGCCGTGGGATCGTGTACAGGTTGCTAGACATCCAGAACGACCAACGACATTACAATATATAGAGGCTATGTGTGAAAACTTTATTGAGTTACATGGTGATCGCACGTTTGGTGATGATGCGGCTATTCTTGGAGGAATTGCTCTTTTTGAAGGTCAGCCAGTAACAATTGTTGGACATCAACGCGGAAAATCAACGAAAGAAAACATTCGTCGGAATTTTGGTATGCCACATCCAGAAGGATATCGTAAGGCATTGCGTTTAATGAAACAGGCCGAAAAATTTAAGCGCCCAATTATTTGTTTTATTGATACGAAAGGTGCTTATCCCGGTAAGGCTGCTGAGGAACGAGGTCAAAGTGAAGCGATTGCCAGAAATCTAGTTGAAATGGCGGGCTTAACAGTGCCAGTTATTAGTATTGTTATTGGAGAAGGCGGTAGTGGAGGTGCGATTGCATTAGGTGTAGCGAATCGTGTCTTTATGTTAGAAAACTCAACGTATTCGGTTATCTCGCCGGAAGGGGCTGCATCGATTTTATGGCGTGATGGTAGCCTAGGAAAGCAAGCAGCAGAAGCAATGCGTATAACAGCACCTGACTTAAAAGAGCTTGGCGTTATCGATGGAATTATCCCTGAGATAACAGGTGGAGCTCATCGCAATGTAGCGAAGCAAGCACTTTATATAAAAGAATGTATAAGTGACACACTAAAAGTATTGAGCTCTTTAAATGGCGAACAATTAATTGAGGACCGTTATGAGAAATTCAGAAAGATTGGACAATATACAGAAGCTTAAATTACAGTTTTAGGTTTTTGGATATGTAAATTTGCTCGAAAATAGTTAAAAATTGTGATTCGTATTAATAAAAAAAAATAGAGTGAATAGCACGAGAAATAAGGAATAAATGTTAAATTTAGGATGTTTTTGACTAGAAAGAGTGTGTGAAAGCGCATTCTTTTTATTTTTTATGTAAAAGTTATGTTTTTCTAGCCTCAGAACCCTTACATAGTTTGTTTTTTCATGTTAATGTGAATAATAATAGTATCTGCAGGAGGTTCGACAATGAAAAAAATTGCGGTATTAACAAGTGGTGGAGATGCGCCAGGAATGAATGCAGCTATTCGTGCAGTCGTTCGTAAGGCAGCATATCATGGAATTGATGTTGTCGGAATTAAGCACGGCTATGATGGCTTAATAAAAGGAAGTATGGAAAATCTTGATTTAGGTTCGGTAGGTGGCATTATTCAACGTGGTGGTACACATTTAAATTCTGCAAGATGTCCCGAATTTAAAGAAGACGCTGTTCAGCAGCGAGGCATTGACAATATGCGTGAAGCTGGCATTGAAGGACTAGTCGTTATTGGCGGTGATGGTTCTTACCGTGGAGCTATGGATTTAGTGAAAAAAGGCTTTCCTGTTGTTGGCGTACCAGGAACAATTGATAACGACGTACCAGGAACCGAGTATACGATAGGATTCGATACTGCACTAAATACGGTTGTGGAATCTATTGATAAAATCCGCGATACAGCAACTTCCCATGAAAATTCCTTTATCGTTGAGGTGATGGGGCGAGATGCAGGGGACATTGCTTTATGGGCAGGTCTTGCAGCTGGAGCTGAAACAGTTTTAATTCCAGAAGAAGATTATAATTTGGATGATATTGTGGCACGCTTAGACCGTGGTGCAGCTCGCGGGAAAAAGCATAGCATTATTATCGTCGCTGAGGGTGTCATGTCTGGTAACGAATTGGCAAAGCTATTATATGAAAAAACAGGAAAAGAAACGCGTGTTTCTGTTCTTGGACATATCCAACGTGGTGGTTCACCTACTGCGCGTGATCGTGTTCTAGCGAGTCAATTTGGTGCACATGCAGTTGAATTGCTAATGGAAGGAAAGTCTGGCAGGGCGGTAGGTATCCGTAATCATCAAGTGATTGACTATGATATGCCTGAGGCTTTCGAAAAAAATCATGAGGCAGATGTAAGCTTATATACTTTAATGAAAGAACTATCAATATAATTTGTTATAAAAACGGAGTGGGCAGAAAATGAGAAAAACAAAAATCGTATGTACAATTGGTCCAGCAAGTGAGTCACCAGAAATTTTAGAGAAACTAATTGAAGCAGGTATGAATGTTGCCCGCTTAAACTTTTCGCATGGTTCCCATGAGGAGCATGAAGTACGTATTAATTTAATTCGCGAAGTAGCACAAAAATTAGGGAAACCAGTTGGGATTTTACTCGACACAAAAGGCCCTGAAATTCGTACACACAATATGAAAAACGGAGAATTGCATTTAGCAGCAGGGCAAGTCATTGATATTTCAATGACTGAAGTGGAAGGAACGGAGTCAAGCTTCTCTGTAACGTATGATCGTTTAATCGAAGACGTTGAACAAAACTCCATTATTTTATTAGATGATGGACTAATTCAACTACGCGTATTAGCAAAAGATATGGAAAAAGGTCTTATTCATACGATTGTAGAAAATTCAGGTGTCTTAAAAAATAAAAAGGGTGTTAACGTTCCAGGTGTTTCTGTACAACTTCCTGGAATTACAGAAAAAGATGCACAGGACATTCTATTCGGTAGTAAGCAAGGTGTTGACTTTATTGCAGCCTCGTTCGTTCGTCGAGCAAAGGATGTACTAGAAATTCGAGAATTACTTGAACAAAATGGCGGTAGCCACATTCAAATTATCCCGAAAATCGAAAACCAAGAGGGTGTCGATAATATCGATGAAATCATCTTAGTTTCAGATGGATTAATGGTAGCACGTGGTGACCTCGGTGTAGAAATCCCAGCAGAAGAAGTACCACTTGTACAAAAGAAATTAATTTTAAAATGTAATCAAGTAGGTAAACCAGTTATTACAGCTACACAAATGCTAGATTCGATGCAGCGTAATCCACGTCCGACACGAGCAGAGGCTAGTGACGTAGCAAACGCAATTATTGATGGTACAGATGCAATTATGCTTTCTGGTGAAACTGCAGCAGGGCTTTATCCAGTAGAGTCCGTACAAACAATGAATAAAATCGCACTGCGTACAGAAAATTCATTAGACTATAAGGCAATCGTCTCTACACGTAGTCGTGAAAAAGAGGCAAATATGACTGAGGCGATTTCTCAGGCAGTAGCATACACTTCGATTAACTTAGGCGTAAAGGCAGTACTTGCACCAACAGAAAGTGGTAACACAGCTAGAATGATTGCAAAATATCGTCCTGGTGTACCGATTGTCGCTGTAACAGGTTCAGCTAATACAGCTCACGCATTAACACTAGTTTGGGGTGTGAACCCAGTTGTTTGTCAACGAGTTACGACAACAGATGAAATTTTAGAGCTAGCTGTTGATGAAAGCTTGAAACATGGATTTGTAACGCATGGTGATGCAGTTGTCATTACAGCAGGTGTACCAGTAGGTGAAGCAGGTACTACTAACTTAATGAAGGTACACATCATCGGCGATTTATTAGCTCGTGGTCAAGGAATCGGTAAAGCTTCTGTAGTAGGTAAAACAGTTGTTGCTAAAAATGCAGCAGAGGCACTAGCTTATGACACAGACGGATGCATTATAGTAACGGTTGGTTCCGATCGTGATATGATGCCAGCACTTGAAAATTGTATTGGTTTGATTACAGAAGAGGGCGGGCTAACAAGTCATGCAGCGGTTGTAGGACTAAGCCTTGGTATCCCTGTTATCGTCGGGGTAAAAGAAGCCACTACATTGATTCGCCACGGTCAAGAAATTACAATGGATGCTGAAACAGGAGTTATTTACAAAGGGCATGCAAGTGTTCTTTAATCTATAATAAAAAGCTCTAGTGCAACTTATTTGCACTAGAGCTTTTCTTATAGTAAAGAAGTAATTGCGGTCTTTCAACGAAATCTAGGGATGACATTTTGTTAAAAAGTATGTCGTGTGTATAAGTTGATTTGAGTGGAGGCTGGACGCCCTCAGGAAAGCGCCCAGCCGGAACGGAAATCAACCCCGCGTTATGGTGATGAGCTAATTTTGCCTAGTTTAAACTTACTTTACTAAATAAAAATTATTCCCTTTCTCTCATGGAACGAGATTTACTATAAAAAGAATAGCGTCGTCATCTCTTAAATAGGACCCATTGTTTTTTTAATGAAACTTATTGGGCTATAATAACGTATATAAGGTATAGCTTTTTTTAGCTAGAAAGGAGAAAAATATGAGAAAAGTTTTTCTTGGTTTCATTGTCTATGCATTAGCCGAGTTGGCGTTATTAATAGTAATTGGTCAAAATATTGGTGTTCTAAATACATTATTGCTTATAGTCGCTACGAGTATTATAGGTATTTATATAGTGAAAAATAAAGGTATGAATTCTGTACAAAAGGTAAAAAATACGATAGCACGCGGAGAAGCTCCGGGACCAGTATTAGTTGACACAGTATTAAATTTCAGTGGTGGTGTACTTCTAGCATTACCAGGTTTTATAACAGATCTTGTTGGTTTATTACTGCTCATGCCTTTTTCTCGCAAAATGTTCCAGCCAATCTTTTATTATTGGATGCGGAAAAAAATGAAAAAAGGTCAATTTATCATCGTTCAAAAATAGCATTATCCTTTAGTTTAACCGCCAAAAATAAAAATATAGGGCTCAGTAAGATGCCGTAAAAACCAAATAATAAAATAGAGGCAGCACTGATGAAAAAAGTATGGAATGTACGTAATTGTAATGTATTTGACCAAAGCATGGATTCAGCTAGCTGCCTTGTTAATTGAACGAAGAGATACAAAAGTAAAATAGCTACACATAAAAAGGTATTGCCTTTTAAGTAAAAATAAATGCTCATAGGTACAAGAAATACCCCAATCCCAAAGAACGGAAGTACATCTGCAAATGCAACTATAAAAGCTTTAATGATGGCTTGTTCAAATTGGAGAATCATAAATCCCGCACAAAGGATGAGCAGTGTAATCGTGAATAGCTGAAACTCCACGTACAAAAAGTAATGAAATAGCTGCATTATTTTAGAGAAATGCTTCTGCCATTCATTGCGGAATTTTTTTGGCACATATTGAAAAAACCAATATCGGGATTTGCGAGTTTCCAATAGGGCGAAATAGTAAGCAACAAGGAATATAAATACTTCAATTACATGCTTCATGAATAGTTGGAAAATATTAGCTGTATATAAAAAGATTGAATCGAAAATGGAAAGCGATTTTTCCTTTAAAACTTGAATGAACATTGATTCATATTCATTGAAAAGTGGGAAATTTTGCAATGTATCTCTGATTTCAGGGAAGACAAGAATAATACTGTTTATCGATATGATAACGAGAAGAAAAACGCAAGCTAGTATAAGTGCTTCCACAATAATTGCTGCAAGCCAATAGGTGATTTTACAATAAGAGTGAAGGAATTTTATGATAGGATAAGTAGAAAAAGACAAAAATATCGCAAGTGATACAGGTAATACGAACCACAATATCACTAAATAGAATATAAAAAACAAAGCACTTGTAGTTCTTTCGTATGAAAAATATTTAATATTCCTCATTTTTACAAATTCACCCCGTTTCAATTGATAAATCAATATTGAAATATGCAAAAGAATCTCTTTGAAGCCCATTTATAATCGCTCGTGCACCTTTTTCTTTATTCGGAGGTTTTTCATTCACAAAGCTGTCAAAAATGATTATAATAGCAATGTAAGCGATTAACTTAATGGTTCATATGAGCAAAAAACGTAAATGCGAGCTAATAATTGCATTTACCACAAAAAAATATATTATGAGGGAGCGATAATTTATGTCAGCAACTAAAGGTTTAGAAGGTATCGTAGCAGCGGAATCTAAAATCAGTTCAATTATCGATGACACACTTACATATGTTGGTTACAACATTGATGATTTAGCAGAGAATGCGTCATTCGAAGAGGTAATTTATTTATTATGGCATACTCGTTTACCAAAAGCGGACGAGCTAGCTGAATTAAAACAACAATTGGCAGACAACATGTCTATTCCACAAGCAATCGTAGATCAATTCAAAACATACCCACTTTCAACTGTACATCCAATGGCTGCACTACGTACTGCAGTATCTTTACTTGGTGTATTCGATGAAGAAGCGGATGTTATGGATACAGAAGCTAACTACCGTAAAGCAATCCGTTTACAAGCTAAAATTGCAACAGTAGTTACTGCATTTGCGCGTGTTCGTAAAGGTTTAGAGCCAGTTGCACCAAAACCAGAATTAGGATATGCAGCAAACTTCTTATACATGCTTAAAGGTGAAGAACCAGCAGCAATCGAAGTTGAAGCATTCGACAAAGCATTAGTATTACATGCTGACCACGAATTAAATGCATCTACATTCACAGCACGTGTATGTGTAGCTACATTATCAGATGTTTATTCTGGTGTAACTGCAGCTATCGGTGCATTAAAAGGACCACTTCATGGTGGTGCAAATGAGCAAGTTATGAAAATGTTAACTGAAATCGGCTCACTTGAAAACGTTGAATCTTATATTCAAAATAAATTAGATAACAAAGAAAAAATCATGGGCTTCGGTCACCGCGTATACCGCAAAGGCGACCCACGTGCACCACACTTACGTGTAATGTCACAAAAATTAACTGAGCTAACTGGTAAACCAGAGCTTTATGAAATGTCAGTTAAAATCCATGACATGATCGTAGAACAAAAGAAATTACCTGCAAACGTAGACTTCTTCTCTGCGTCAGTGTATGATTCTTTAGGTATTGATCATGACCTATTCACACCAATTTTCGCAGTATCACGTACTTCTGGTTGGGTAGCTCATATTTTAGAGCAATATGCTAACAACCGCCTAATCCGTCCACGTGCAGAGTATGTTGGACCAGGCATGCAAAAATATGTTCCAGTCAGCGAGCGCTAATTCGGAAAATATGCTAGAATATTTGGGACTGTGTTACTGAAAACACAGTCCTATGATTATGAATTTAGGAGGCAACATCAATGTCAAACAAAATTGTAGTTGAAAATGGCGTACTTAATGTACCAAACAATCCAGTAATTCCTTTCATCGAAGGTGACGGAATTGGTCCAGATATTTGGGCTGCAGCATCACGCGTAATCGACGCAGCAGTAGAAAAAGCTTACAATGGTGAAAAGAAAATTGAATGGTTAGAAGTTCTAGCTGGTGAAAAAGCATTCAACCAAACTGGTGAATGGTTACCACAAGAAACTTTAGACAAAATTAACGAATACCTAATCGCAATCAAAGGTCCTCTTACTACTCCAATCGGTGGTGGTATCCGCTCTCTAAACGTAGCATTACGTCAACAGCTTGACCTATATGTATGCTTACGTCCAGTACGTCACTTTGATGGAGTACCTTCTCCAGTTAAACGCCCAGAAGACGTTGAAATGGTTATCTTCCGCGAAAACACAGAAGACATCTATGCTGGTATTGAATTCGAATCTGGCTCTGAACAAGCACAAAAAATCATCAACTTCCTACAAACTGAATTTGGTGTTAACCAAATCCGCTTCCCAGAAACTTCTGGTATCGGTGTAAAACCTGTATCTAAAGAAGGTACTGAGCGTTTAGTACGTTCTGCTATCGAATACGCTATTAAACATAAACGCCCATCTGTTACTTTAGTACACAAAGGTAACATCATGAAATTCACTGAAGGTGGATTCAAAAAATGGGGTTATGAATTAGCTGAAAAAGAATTTGCTGATCAAACATTCACTTGGAACCAATATGATGCTATTAAAGCTGAACAAGGTGAAGAAGCAGCAAACAAAGCACAAACTGACGCTTTAGCAGCTGGTAAAATCTTAGTTAAAGATTCTATCGCTGATATCTTCTTACAACAAATCTTAACTCGTCCAACTGAGTTCGACGTAGTTGCTACAATGAACTTAAACGGTGACTATATCTCTGACGCATTAGCTGCACAAGTTGGTGGTATCGGTATCGCTCCAGGCGCAAATATTAACTATGTAACTGGACACGCGATCTTCGAAGCTACTCACGGTACAGCTCCAAAATATGCTGGTCAAGATAAAGTAAACCCATCTTCAGTATTACTTTCAGGTGTATTAATGCTTGAACACTTAGGATGGCAAGAAGCAGCTGACATGGTTACTAAATCTGTAGAGAAAACAATCTCTTCTAAAGTTGTAACTTACGACTTCGCTCGTTTAATGGACGGCGCTAAAGAAGTAAAATGTTCAGAATTCGCTACTGAATTAATCAAAAACCTATAATTTTTTATTCTAAAATAGAAATTATAGTTAAAGCGGAAGTATATTCTGCCGATATAATTAGGGTGAAATGTAAATTTCTATTGACCTTAGCTTAATAAAATATTTACGATGAACTTGTTTAATCGAGGGAGGAGAATTTATTCTCCTCCCTTTTTTAAAGTATATAACCTAATTTTAAAGGAGCGTATTCGAATGTCTCTGAAACGAAAAAAAATCTCAGTAATCGGTAGCGGTTTTACTGGCGCTACTGCAGCATTTTTAGCGGCTCAAAAAGAACTTGGTGATGTAGTGTTAGTGGATATTCCTCAAGCTGAAAATCCAACTAAAGGTAAAGCTCTAGATATGTGGGAAGCTGCACCAGTGCAAGGCTATGATTCTTATGTTAAAGGTACTTCTAATTATGCAGATACTGCAGATTCTGATGTAGTAATTATCACTGCTGGCGTTGCTCGTAAACCAGGTATGAGCCGTGACGATCTTGTTCAAATTAACCAAGATGTAATGAAAGCTGTTTCTAAGGAAATTGCTAAGTACTCACCAAATGCAACAATCCTCGTTCTTACAAACCCAGTTGATGCAATGACTTACACAGTATTCAAAGAAACTGGTTTCCCTAAAAATCGTGTAATAGGTCAATCAGGTGTACTTGATACAGCTCGTTTCTGTGCGTTTGTAGCTGAAGAACTGAATATCTCAGTAAAAGACATCACAGGTTTTGTGTTAGGCGGTCATGGTGATACAATGGTGCCACTTACTCGCTACTCATTCGCTGGTGGTATTCCATTAGAATCATTAATTCCAGCAGATCGTCTTGAAGAGATTGTAGACCGTACACGTAAAGGTGGCGCTGAAATCGTTAACCTCCTTGGTAATGGTTCTGCATATTATGCTCCTTCAGCGGCGCTTATTGAAATGGCGGAAGCTATCATTAAAGACCAAAAACGTATACTTCCATCTATTGCATACTTAGAAGGCGAATATGGCTACAATGATTTATATCTAGGTGTTCCGACATTATTAGGTGCAAATGGTATAGAAAAAATCTTTGAGCTTGATTTAACAGACAATGAAAAAGCAGCTTTAGATAAATCGGCAGAGGCTGTCCGCGACGTTATGAAAGTTTTAGCTTAATAAGAGTTTATGAAATCGAGTAGGATTCATTCCTACTCGATTTCATGTTGTTGAAAAACTATTATGTCAATGAAATTAAAGTCATATTAATTAAAGTATGACTCTTTTGCAAAGCGAGTGGTTGATTTCCGTTCCGACTGGGCGCTTTGTTGTTGCTGTCGCTACGCTTACGCACAGATAAAACAATTGCTGCCGCTTCGCTTTCGCACAGAGCAAAGCTTCCTGGGGGCGTCCGATGAGCCGCTTCACTCGCGTTGCTCGCTCCAGGGTCTCGGGCCAACACGATGTTGGTCACGAAGGCGTTATCACAGGACGTGATGGTTTTAGCCTTCATTCCTCTATTGCTGATCCCCGAGGAGTCGCCCAGCCTCCACTCCAATCAACCACTTCATATAGCATGTATTTTCTGACATATCTATTAAGCGATAAAACGAAACCTTTGCAATGTTCTGTCTGTGTAAAAGTAAAGTGCTAACGAAGCTATAGCAATAGATTTACAATTGCGTCACTGTTATATGTCTGTTCGATTTTGGTGAGTAGCCATGGCGATAATAAATGCGCTTGTAAGTATGCTCGTATAACAATGTACATTTTTGCTCACCAATGTATATTACAACTTTACTTGGATTGGCTAGCATGATAGCCTTGTTCGGCTATGTAGTCGCTGGTTTTGGCTGATATTTATGAGAGTAGAGGTTTCAATGTCAAGTTGTAAATATTCATACACATGAATATTTGAGAGAAAGTGTACATACTAAGACAAACAAAAATGTACATTTCGATGCGAACATTTATAGCGTTGAAATATATAAATTTATAAGAAATTCTACGCTATCGCTGATTGTAGTGGAAGGCTACTCGACTCCCGTGGGAAAGCGAGACAGGCGAGACCCTGCACGGAGCGAAGCGTAGGAAGCGGCTCGGCGCTCGCCCGCAGGAAAGCGAGTAGCCTGGAACGGAAATCAACCCCACGTTTTGGTAGTAAACTTTTATCAATTTCGCTTTGGTGTAATGGTAGCTGTCGCGTTCTATTTGTTACAAATAAAAAATGCTAAATGAAGATAAAATGGTTCTTCTGCTTTTCGTTGTACTTTTGGAATAAAATTGATACTATGAAGGTATATGATAGAAAAGGGGTTGGCGTATTTTTGCTTCAAAAAAACAGTAAGCTTGGTCTCACTATTGATGAAATTACAGTTGGCGAGAAGATTCATATTACCGAAAAGATAGAAGATAAGGATTTACTGCTTTATTTAGGACTTACGAATGATAATAATCCGCTTTATATTCAACATGATTATGCAGCGATGACACCTTTTCAAAAGCCAATCGTACCAACAATCATGTTAAATGGCATTATTACTTCAGCTGTGTCAAAGTATATCCCTGGACCAGGTGCACGAATTATTGAGCAACATATAAAATATTTAGAACCGCTCTATCATTACGAATTATTTGATACTCTTTTAGAGGTAACAGAAGTAAATAAATTGCAAAATACAATTACTGTATCGGTACACTCTTATAATGAGCAGAAGCAGCTTATGATTGAGGGTACTTTGCTGGTGACACCACCGCTTACTTTATAGACGTCTTGAGATTTGAAATGGGGGTTTCAAATCACTAACGGAGGCTTTAAACATGACAAAAACGATTTTAGTTGTAGAAGATGAATTTTCGATTGCGACATTATTGAAATATAATTTAGAACAGGCTGGATATCTTGTAGAAACAGCCGCAGACGGTCAAGAGGGTCTAGATAAGGCAATCGACTTACAACCAGATTTAATTTTATTAGATTTGATGCTTCCAAGGCTTGATGGTATGGAGGTTTGTAAACAGATCCGTCAACAACGTATGAATACACCTATTATTATGCTAACAGCAAAGGATGATGAGTTCGATAAAGTACTTGGTCTAGAGCTAGGAGCAGATGATTATATGACAAAGCCCTTTAGTCCGCGCGAAGTGTTAGCACGGGTAAAGGCGGTTTTAAGACGTTTTACACAAAATGTAGTGCCAGAAGAGAAGAATGGGCCACAAGAGAAAATGTTTGAATTTGGACAATTGCGTGTTTTTCCAGAGCGTTTTGAAGTATTTTTACAGGATGAGGCACTGGAATTTACACCAAAGGAATTTGAGCTACTCATTTATTTACTTGAAAATAAAAACCGGGTTTTAACACGTGATCAGCTATTAAGTGCTGTATGGAAGTATGACTTTGCTGGTGATACTCGAATTGTAGATGTACACATTAGCCACCTTCGCGATAAAATCGAAGAAAATAGCCGTAAGCCGATGTTCATCAAGACAATTCGTGGCCTTGGCTATAAATTCGAGGAGCCGAAGACGACATGAAATCAATGAGCAACCGCTTATTCTTGACATTCATGCTATTGCTTGGATCGATATTAGCTGTCCTAATGATTGTTATAGGTCAGCTTTTTCCTGTTTATATAGAACAGTACAATGAGCAAGCTAGTTCACAGGTGCAAGAATCCGTTAACCAAGTATTAGATGAACGAAAGATTGAACTATCAAAAGAAGATAGAGAGGCACTGTATACTGCTCAAAACATTGAGGCAACAGATTCTCTAATATCGACTGTTCATGCGCGACTTTATGTTGTGCTAGCGATTCTTTTTTTAATAGCGCTTATTTTAATGGCTATTGTAAGTCGCTATATGATTCGAAATTTCACTGCTCCTATTGATAACGTGACAGATACAGCACTTGAACTGGCGAAGGGAAATTACCGTGCTCGTGCCCATGAAAATGAGCATGAACGCATGATGCCACTTAGTCACTCCATCAATATTTTAGCGCGTAACTTACAGGATATTACGGCGATTCGCGAGGTAGAAGAGGAAAGGCTTAAAACGTTAATTGAAAACATGGGAAGCTCCCTCATGATGATTGGACGTGAGGGGAATATATCTATCGTGAACCGTGTATTTTTAGAGCGTTTCGGTATGCAAATTGACGATGTACAAGGGAAAGTTTTTCGTACAATTGGCTTACCTAAATCCCTGGAGCAATTTATCGACCATGTGTTTCTAACTGAAATGCCTTATCGACAACAAATTAAAATGGAGGTCCAACAGGAGCTGTACAATAAGGAAGTGTATGGAGCACCTGTTATAGGGGATCATGGTCGATGGCTTGGTGTTGTTATCGTTATGCACGATATTACAGAGCTTGTTCGTTTAGAGCAGATTCGTAAGGATTTTGTAGCAAATGTATCCCATGAATTGCGTACACCTATTACATCTATTAAAGGCTTTTCTGAAACTTTACTGGATGGTGCATATAAGGATGAAAAAATGCTGCTATCTTTTTTAGAGATCATTTATAAGGAAAGTAACCGTCTGCAGATGCTTATCCAGGATTTACTAGAATTATCGAAAATTGAACAGCATGGTTTTACCGTTAATATTATGCCGATGGGCTTGCAAGATGTACTTATACGTGGAGCAGAGCTGACTGGACCTCGTCTGGATGAGAAAAATATGAGCTTTCATGTTGATATAGAACGTGATGTTCAGGTAATGGGTGATGCGAATCGTATCATTCAAATTGTCACTAATTTAATTACTAATGCTATTACGTACTCTCCGGAAAATACAATCGTTACGATTCGATTAAAGGAAAATGAAACGTACGGTATTCTTGAAATTGAAGACCAAGGTATAGGAATTGAAAAGAATGAAATTGCCCGTGTCTTTGAACGGTTTTACCGTGTGGATCGTGCACGAAGCAGGAATTCTGGGGGTACAGGTTTAGGGCTTGCTATTGTGAAGCACTTAGTAGAGGCGCATCACGGTCGCATTCAGGTAGAAAGTGAAGTTGGCGTCGGGACAAAAATGATTGTCATGATTCCGAAAAATTAACGAATTCTTTACAATAGCACAATTTTAGATTCACAATGGGGCCTTATACTTGTCAGTAGAAACCCCTATATAATTGTTAAGACTTTAAAATAGCCAAAAAAATCTTTATATATGAGGAATTTTTAACTTCTTTCAGTGGCTGTCGAAACATCCGCTGAAAGAAGTCAAATCTTCCAGACGCAATTATGCCGATGCATAACTTATTTGTGTTGCTTAGTTATCGCCAATAGGAAGAATCTATTACCAAACTTTTTGGTGGTAGATTCTTTTTCTGTTTTACACGTAACGTAAATAGGTGTAAAGTATAGTAGCATAATATTCAACTAATAAACAATGTACTTGTTAGTTGAACCAATCGGGCTTTTACGGTCTGCACTTATCAGAAGTGATCTATATTCTGACCGTTAAGCGGGATAAAAAATTGAAAGAAGGATGACCATGAAAATCGTCAATAGTATCGTGCAAATCGGCTATCTTTATGTAATTTTATTTATTGGGAATAGTATTGCACGTCTACTTCACTTGCCGATTCCAGGGAGCATAATTGGACTAGTCTTATTGTTTTTACTTTTGCAGTTTCATATTATTAAGCTTGAATGGATTGAGCTAGGTGCAGGTTTATTACTTAGTGAATTATTACTATTTTTCATTCCATCTGCTATCGGAGTAATCGATTATACTGCATTATTCGGTGTGCAAGGTGTGAAAGCTGTGCTTGTTATTGTATTGAGTGCCATAGTTGTAATGTTTGCAACAGGTTTCACAGCACAATTGCTAGGGCAACGAAAGAAAGGTGATACTGCATGAGCTTGTTAATAGCTATAGTAAGTTTACTAGGTACTATCGCAGTTTTTTATACTAGTAAAATGTTTTATAAAAAGTATCAGAAGGAATGGTTAACACCTATACTAATCACACCATTAGTGGCAATTATCATCTTGCTACTAACGGGTACATCCTATAAATCCTATACTGCTGGGGCCGGTATTTTATCAAATTTACTAGGGCCAGCAACAGTTGCATTTGCGGTACCAATTTATAAAAATTTTGACCTATTAAAGAAACATGCTTTTGAAATTGTTCTAAGTATTGCAGTTGGCTCAGCTGTTGCTATTACATCATCATTTATCTTTGCTGTATTAGTTGGATTAAATAATGAGCTTGTGCATAGCATAGTTCCACGCTCAGTTACTACACCAATAGCGATGGACATTTCCAATATGATTGGTGGCTCTCCTACTCTTACTGCAGTTTTCGTTATGGTAACTGGTATTTTAGGGAGTCTAATAGCACCATTAGTTATTAAAGTATGTCGTTTCCATCGACCATCCTCTAGAGGTCTACTGTTAGGAATGGGAGCACATGGTACGGGTACCTCTAAAGCATTTGAATTTGGTGAGCTAGAAGGTACTTTTGCAAGTCTTGCTATGATTGTAGCTGCATTAATTAGCATTGTTTTATCAACAACATTTTTCCCAGCATTTGAACATCTAGTTGTCAATATCCTGTTGCCTTAAATGGTAGCAGGATTTTTTTCAGTTCTATTTTATTTGGATGGTCAGTGCAGGAACGTTTGGTGAACTTGCTCCTTATGTCAAACTGCCTAAAATAAAAAATTGGTTTATTAAAATATTTTGAAACTTTTTAAGAGGTGCCCCGTATACATTAGTACTAAGCTTAAGGGAGGATAAGACATGAGTGTGAAAAGGTCACTAATGATGGTGGGACTTGGCATTTTCGGGATTGTTGCACTTATTTCGGTATTTACATCATGGTACACGGTAGATGAATCAGAACAAGCAGTTGTCATTACGTTCGGTCGTGCCGATAATACAGTAACAGAACCAGGTTTACATTTTAAATTACCTTGGCCTGTACAATCGGTTGAGGTATTATCGAAGGAAACATTTAGTTTAAAGTTTGGCTATAAGCAAGATAAAAATGGAGAATTGGAAGCTTATGATGCTGAAACGAAAATGATTACAGGGGATGAGCATATTGTTTTAACAGACCTTGTCGTTCAATGGAAGATTACAGAACCGAAAAAGTATTTATTCAGCTCACAAGATCCAGAAAAAATATTACATAGCGCTACGTCGAGTGCAATTCGATCAATTATTGGGAGTTCAAAAATCGACGCTGCGTTAACAGAGGGAAAAGCGGACATAGAAGCAAAATCACGAGATTTACTCGTTTCTCTTATTGAAAAATACGATATTGGTATTAGTGTTTTAGGGGTAAAACTACAGGATGTTGAGTTACCGAACGCAGATGTGCGAGCAGCCTTTACAGCTGTTACAGACGCACGTGAAATGAAAAATACAAAAATTAATCAAGCAAAAAAATATAATAATCAGCGTACTAATGAGGCTGAAGGTGAAAAGGATGCTATTATCTCGAAGGCTCAAGGTGAAAAAACAGCCCGTATTGAGCAGGCTCAAGGGGATGTAGCTGTCTTTAATAAAATGTATGAGCAATATAAGGGAAATAAACAAATTACACGCGAGCGTTTAATTTTAGAAACGCTTGAAAATGTTTTACCGAAAGCACAAATTTATATTATGAATGATGATGGCAGTACAATGAAATACTTGCCTCTTCAAGCTTTGCAACCTGGGAAACAGGAGACACCTGCTGCACAGGAAACACCAAAAGAGGAGAAAAAAGAAGGGGGCGGTAACTAATGGACCAAAAAAATAAGGATCTTGAAAAATTCCTCAATTTTTTATCAGGTAAATCCAAAAATACTGCTCCAAAAGAAGAGGGTACAGTGGATAATGTGGTCAAAATGTCGAAAAAAGGCCCGTTGAATCCGAAAAAATATATTTCTCTTGCCGTAACATTTACAGCGGTTTTTGCTATTGCTTTAATATTATTTACTAATGTTTATATAGTTAAAGAATCCGAATACGCAGTTGTTAGACAGTTTGGAGAAGTAGTGAAATTTCAGAGTGAGCCTGGCTTGAAGATAAAGGTTCCATTTATTCAAAGCGTAACGAAGCTACCAAAAAATCAAATGACGTATGAAGTTTCTGAAGAAGAAATTAATACAAAGGATAAAAAACGAATTATTATTGATAATTATGCAGTTTGGCATATAACAGATCCAAAGCAACTAATTTCAAACGCAGGAACAATAGAAAAAGTTGAATCACGTATGGAAGAGTTTATTTATTCAGTTATTCGTTCAGAGCTTGGTCGAATAGAATATAAGGCGATTATTAATGATGAAGATTCTTCACGTGGGAGTATCAACGATCAGGTAACTGCACGTGTCAATGAGTTGCTTTCGAATGATAAGTATGGAATCGAAGTAATAGATGTTCGTATTCGTCGTATCGACTTGCCAACTGTAAATGAGCAATCCGTTTTTACAAATATGATTTCGGATCGTGAATCAATGTCGCAAAAATACCTATCAGAAGGTGATGCGGAGAAACGCCGTATCGAAGCTCAAACAGATAAGGAAGTTCAAGAAATGCTCGCAACAGCGAAAAAGGATGCAGCATTGATTCAAGCGGAAGGTGAAGCAGAAGCGGCTAAGATTTACAATAAATCATTCTCTCAAGACCCTGAATTCTACTCATTGTACCGTACATTAGAATCATATAAGAAAACTGTAGGGGAAGATACGGTCATTATTTTACCATCCACTTCACCATATGCAAAAATATTATCAGGCTATATAAAATAACACTATTATTCTTGCAGGGATAAGCATATGAAGTCGTCTCAAACTTTTTGAGACGGCTTTTTTACATTTATGAAACTGGCGATATATTTCTACATATTAGTTACTGGTTTAAGACTCATTAACCATAACGTGGGGTTGATTTCCGTTCCGACTGGGCGCTTTGTTGCTGACGCTTCGCTTTCGCACAGATAAAACATTTGCCGCTGACGCTTCGCTTTCGCGCAGAGCAGAGCTTCCTGGGGGGCGTCTGATGAGCCGCTTCACTCGCTTTGCTCGCTCCAGGGTCTCGGGCCAACAGATGTTTTTTGCGCGAAAGCGTAGTGCTAACGTAGCGGCAGCAAAAGGGTTTCATTCTGTGCGAAAACGTAGTGCAACAAAGTGACAGCAACAGCACCGATGTTGGTCACGAAGGCGTTATCACAGGATGTGATGGTTTTAGCCTTCGTTCCTCTATTGCTGATCCCCAAGGAGTCGCCCAGTCTCCACTTCAATCAACTTATGCATGGCATACGTTTACAATAAATATAATCTCTAATGAGCAGTTTATAGAAGAAATGTTTAATGAATCCGATAATATATCTCAGTTTTCATGATATTTAGAAGGTATCGGTACTTTCGTTGATAAAAAATTCTTCAAAATAAGAAAAGTGAAGCTGCTTTTTAAGAGTGATCTAGTTATAATTGCAATCTTATATACTATTTAATTTTTCTAGTCTGGTTTTAGGGATTTTTAATCATGTTTTTATAAATATCTTTCAATTATAGATGTTATGTTATGAAAATGATAGAAATATATAATTTTGTGTTTCGTTTATGACTATTATCTGATAGAATGATATTGTTCGAGAAATAAAAAATGGGGGTAATAGTTGTGAAGTTGCAAATTAGCAAGTGGCTCCAAAATTTGGGAATAGCCTGTAGTATTGCATCGTTATTTACACTTTTCTTCCGTCTATCAGATTTTGCATGGATCACAAAAAGTGTTTATCATATACCAGTATTTTTTGTCATTTTGTTTTTATTAGGTTTAGTTATTGCTGAGGATGTACGCAAGATATTTAAAAGAATATTTTTGTACGAGAAACGCAAGGTTAAACGTCCTATATGGCAAGTAGGGATTGGCTTTATTTTCTTCTTAGCGCAAATCGGCACTGTCATGGTGTTTAATACAGAGCTTACACATCCACAGCTTGGTGGTATGCCATTATTTTTAGTATTTGCCTTTATGAATGCCTTTATTTTGACAGTCCTATATGAAGAGATTTTTTATCGTAAAGAAAAAACTAATAAAGCCAGTGAATAACATAGATGAAGTCAATTACAACGCGTGATTGGCTTTTTTTGTGCAGTCAATCCTAAGCTATTGATGTAGAAAATTTGGCGTTTTTCAACGTTATGATTGGTAAAATACCCGTTTTCTCGATAAAGTAAAAGGAAGAGGCATTTTCAAACATACGTTTTCGTTTTACAATTAAGAAGACGAAAACGCAGGAGGATAAAATCATGACAAAGGAAAAATTGCTATTATTGGACGGCAATAGTTTAGCATATCGCGCGTTTTTTGCGTTGCCATTATTGACGAATGATAGTGGAATTCATACGAATGCAGTGTACGGCTTTACAACAATGCTACAAAGAATATTAGAGGAAGAGCAGCCAACGAAAATTTTGGTTGCCTTTGATGCGGGTAAGACAACCTTCCGACATGAAACATTTACGGAATATAAGGGTGGTCGACAAAAGACTCCACCAGAATTATCTGAGCAGTTCCCTTATATACGTAAGCTTATCGATGCTTATGGTATTAAGCGATATGAGCTTGAACTGTACGAAGCGGACGATATTATAGGGACACTTGCCAAAGAAGCTTCATCACATGATATGGACGTCATCGTCGTATCAGGAGATCGTGACTTAACACAGCTCGCGACTGAGCAAGTAACAGTATATATTACTAAAAAAGGCATTACTGAAATTGAAAGAAATACACCAGAATTTATTGCAGAAAAATACGGATTAACTCCCCAACAAATTATTGATATGAAAGGTTTAATGGGGGATTCTTCAGATAATATCCCTGGTGTACCAGGTGTCGGTGAAAAAACGGCTGTTAAATTACTTAAAGAGCATGGTTCAGTGGAGTCCCTTTATGCGGCAATGGATACAGTGAAGGCTTCTAAAATGAAAGAAAAATTAGTTGCCAATGAAGAACAGGCACTAATGAGTAAAAAGCTAGCTACCATTTTTACAGAGGCACCGATTGAAATAACGCTTTCGGATCTTATTTATAATGGTCCGAATGAAGAAGAATTAATTAGCGTGTGGCAAGAGCTTGGCTTTAAATCATTGCTAGAGAAAAGTGATTTTACTGTCCAAGAAGAGGAACAAGCACCTTTTGACTATAAAATTGTACAAGAAGTAAAACAAGAGCATTTAAAAGATGTAATGGCAGTGCATTTGGAGCTAGAGGATGAGCATTATCATACATGTCAGCAACTAGGCATTGCACTAACAGATGGAGCGAAAACAATGTATGTGCCGTTTGATATTGCGGCTAAATCAGATGTCCTTCGTCTTTGGTTAGAAGATGCTACTAAAATAAAGTATATGTCTGATTCAAAAGCATCTCAGGCTGCGTTAAAACGTGCGGGAATTCGTTTGGCTGGTGTGGAATTTGACTTATTACTTGCTTCTTATATTAATAATCCTGCGCTAAGTGGAGATGATGTGGCAACACTTGCGAAAGAACTAGGTTATCGTAACGTGCAGGCAAATGAGACTGTTTATGGTAAAGGCGCGAAACGAGCTATACCTGCCATTGACGCACTTTCTGAGCATGCCAGCCGCAAAGCCTTTGCTGTGTGGTCTTTACAGCCGAAGCTTGAGGCATTGTTAAAGGAAAACGAACAGTTTGAACTCTATAAAAATTTAGAGCTTCCGCTTGCTTCTATTTTAGGGGAAATGGAAAGTGAGGGAATCACGGTCAATCGTGCCACATTAGAGAAGATGGGTCAGGAATTAAATGACAAGCTAATTGTTATCGAACAAGCAATTTATGCTGAAGCAGGAGAAGCCTTCAATATTAATTCACCAAAGCAATTAGGTGTCATCCTCTTTGATAAACTTGGTCTTCCTGTTATTAAAAAGACAAAGACTGGTTATTCCACTGCAGCAGATGTATTGGAAAAATTAAAACCAGAGCATGCCATTATTGAGCATATTCTTTTATATCGTCAGCTTGGGAAATTACAGTCAACTTACATCGAAGGCCTGTTAAAGGAAATCCATGAAGAGGATGGAAAGGTGCATACTCGTTTCCAACAAGCACTAACTGCTACAGGACGTTTAAGCTCGACGGATCCGAATTTGCAAAACATCCCGATTCGTTTAGAAGAAGGTCGAAAAATTCGTCAAGCATTTGTGCCATCGAACGAAGATTGGATATTATTTTCTGCCGATTATTCGCAAATCGAATTGCGTGTATTGGCCCATATGTCAAAGGATGAAAACTTAGTCGACGCTTTCCGTGAAGGTATGGATGTTCATACACGTACTGCTATGGATGTATTCCATGTCTCAGAAGATGAGGTCGACAGTAATATGCGCCGTGCTGCAAAAGCAGTAAACTTTGGTATTGTCTATGGTATTAGTGATTACGGCTTATCGCAAAACTTGGATATTACCCGTAAGGAAGCTTCTACATTTATCGAGAAATATTTTGCGAGTTTCCCGGGTGTAAAACAATATATGGATGATATCGTCCAAGATGCGAAGTTTAATGGTTATGTGACAACGATTTTAAATAGACGTCGATATTTACCTGACATTACGAGCTCGAATTTCAATCTGCGAAGCTTTGCAGAGCGTACTGCGATGAATACGCCAATTCAGGGAAGTGCAGCAGATATTATTAAAAAAGCAATGATTGATATGGATGCTCGTTTGAAAAAAGAAAATATGCAGGCAAAAATCCTCTTACAAGTGCATGATGAATTAATTTTTGAAGCACCTAAAGAGGAGATTGCATTGCTTGAAAAAATAGTACCAGAGGTTATGGAGAACGCAATCGAGCTTTCAGTACCATTAAAAGTAGATTTTAACTACGGTGCGACTTGGTACGAAGCAAAATAAGGAGGGGTTAAAATGCCTGAATTACCAGAGGTTGAAGGTGTCGTCCAGGCATTAAAACCTAAAATTGAAGGGCGTACAATTCAACAGGTTCAACTATCTGAAATTATTCGTTTTTCCTTTGGAGAGGGAAAGCAATGTATCGTGAAGCAAGCTGAGCCTGATGCATTTGAAATATCCTTGTCTCAAATGACGATTACAAAAGTCGAACGACGTGCGAAATACATCTTTTTTCATTTGCTAAAAGCGGATGTCCCTTATGTGCTTGTTAGTCATTTAGGGATGACAGGTGCATGGTTTGTGGTGAACTCGCCTGAGGAAATCCTTGAGGCAAAATTTAAAAAGCATATTCATGCTACATTTCAAATGGCAGATGGTGGCTATTTAATTTATTCGGATATACGCCGCTTTGGTGAACTACGTTTTTTAACAAAAATTGAAGATCATGTACCATTAACCAAAATGGCGCCAGAGCCATTCGATGAAATAGCGTGTGATTATTTTATTGCGAAATCAAAGTTACCGAAATATGAGAAAAAGGCCGTTAAGGATGTCATTATGGATGGGCAGGTTATTTCGGGCTGTGGCAATATTTATGCTACCGAAGCATTATTTGCTCAAAAAATTCATCCGGCACGCACGATGAACCGCATCAGTGAAAAGGGTAAGCGTGCATTATTCGAGGCAATTGTCGCGATTTTACGTCAAAGCATTGAAGCTGGGGGTTCAACAATTTCAGATTATCGTAATATTAATGGTGAGGCTGGAAGTATGCAGAATCGACTGCAAATGTACGGAAAGAAGATATGTTCTACGTGTGGTACTGCAACAAGCCAAATGACGATAGGTGGGCGCACATCAGTCTTTTGCCCAAATTGTCAACATTAAAGGGGATTTAACTATGATTATCGGATTAACAGGAAGTATTGCAAGCGGAAAAAGTACAGTAGTAAAAATGATGACAGCACTTGGTTTACCGATTGTCGATGCAGATATTGTTGCACGTGATGTTGTAGAACCAGGAACGGAGACTTTAAAGTTAATAGCTGAAAATTTTGGACAAGATATATTGCTAGAAGACGGTAGTTTAAATCGTGCCAAGCTTGGCGATATCATTTTTCACGAACCTGCCAAGCGTAAAATGTTAAATGATATTATGCATCCTGCTATTCGTCAGGAAATGCTACGCCAACGCGATGCTTATTTAGAGGCTGGCGAAAAGCATGTTGTGATGGATATTCCGCTTTTATTTGAAAGTCAGTTACAGCATTTTGTCGAGCGTATTATCGTGGTATCGGTCAGTGAAGAGGTACAGCTTCGTCGATTAATGGAGCGTAACAACTTATCGAAAGAAGATGCACTAGCTCGAATGCGTTCTCAGTTACCTATGTCAGTCAAAGAAAAAGGTGCCCATGCGGTTATATATAATAATGAAAATCTAGAACAAACAGAGCACCAATTAACAAAAATCCTGACATATTGGAACGTAATTAATTAAAAATTTGTAAAATCATTTGATGCGTAGCAATGACGTATTGCTACGCATTTCATATTTTTTGAAAAACTATTGTGTTAATGAAATTAAGGTGTCACATTAAAAATAGTATGGCTCTTCGGCAAAACGAGTAGTTGATTTCCATTCCACATGACATACGTTTTAACAAAATGTCATCCAACTTTTGAGTTTTATCGGAACACTTTTACGTTTTATCACCAAACTTTTGAGTTTTATCACCAAACTTTTGAGTTTTATCGACTAACATTTACGTTTTATCGCCCAACTTTTAAACTTTATCGACTAACTTTCACGTTTTATCACCAAACTTCTGAATTTTATCGACATCCACCCGCCAAAGAGCAAAAAAAGGATTCATACACAAAACTGTGTGTGAATCCTTTTACTTTATTATGTCGGCAGTCGGAACGGAAATCACCTAATTCACATAGCATGTATCCTCTGACACGTCGTTTTATAGCAAAAAGGTTTTGTCTGTGTGAAAGCGGAGTGTTAATGAAGCGGCAGTAGCAACGCTAGCGGAGGAAGCGGCTCGACGCTCGCCTACAGGAAGCTCTGCTCTGCGCGAAAGCGAAGCGTCAGCGACAAAGCGAGTAGCCTGGAACGGAAATCACATTAAAGAGGCATGCCATTCACCGAGATTTCCTTGCCAATTTTGTTTTTTTAACAACACGAATGCGTAGCAAGAACACTTTGCTATGCATTTTTTTGTGGATTTATACCATAATAAGGATTAATTTAAGCGATTTTATTTTTCAGAAAATAAGAACTTTAATATTATGAATATATAATGTTCATCTTTTTTGAAATTGTGTTATACTATTCGCATAAAGTATATAATTAATTTGAGTATGACTCACAGGAGGATTTTATAAATGACAGTATCAGTTGCTATTAATGGTTTCGGACGTATCGGACGTATGGTTTTCCGCCAAGCGATCGTGCAAGAAAGTTTAAATATCGTTGCGATTAACGCTAGCTATCCAGCTGAAACTTTAGCACATTTGATTAAGTATGACACAAATCACGGAACATTCGAGGGTACAATTGAGCCAGCAGGCGATGCTTTAATTGTAAATGGTAAACGTGTTCAAATTATTAGCGAACGTGACCCATTAAAATTACCATGGGCAACAATGGGTGTGGATATCGTTATTGAAGCAACTGGTAAATTTAATGATCGTGAAAAAGCAGCAATGCACTTAGAAGCAGGAGCAAAGAAAGTTATCTTAACAGCACCTGGTAAAAACGAGGACGTAACAATTGTTTTAGGTGTAAATGATGAGAAACTTGATATCGCAAAACATGATGTTATTTCAAATGCTTCTTGTACAACAAACTGCTTAGCACCAGTTGCCAAAGTATTAAATGACACATTTGGAATTGAAAGCGGATTAATGACAACAGTTCACGCTTATACAAATGACCAAAAGAATTTAGATAATCCACATAAAGATTTACGTCGTGCACGTGGTTGCGCACAATCAATCATTCCAACATCTACAGGTGCTGCAAAAGCATTAAAATTAGTGTTACCAGAATTAGAAGGCAAAATTCATGGTATGGCACTTCGTGTTCCAACACCAAACGTATCATTAGTTGACCTAGTAGTTGATTTAAATACTGACGTAACAGTAGATTCTATCAATGCTGCATTTGTGAAGGCTGCTACTGAAGGTCCAATGAAAGGTATCTTAAACTTCTCAGTTGAGCCTCTAGTATCTTCTGATTACAATACAACAACTTACTCTTCTACAGTAGATGGACTTTCTACAATGGTAATGGGTAACCGCAAAGTGAAAGTGCTTGCTTGGTACGACAATGAGTGGGGCTATTCTGCACGTGTAGTTGATCTTGTTAAAAAAGTGGCAAAAGCTTTAGAAACAGTTAATGCATAATAAATCAATTATGCCTCGGCATAATTGCGTTCGAAATCGGCTTTGTGCTTGCACAAAGAACTCCTTTTTCCGATTCAGTGACATTCATCAGAGGCTCTAACTTCTTTCAGCGGATGTTTGGACACCAGCTGAAAGAAGTTAGGCTGAAGCACATTGAAATCCAAGTGATTTCAATGTGCTTTTTTTGTTAGACAACAGAATCTATGCTTGTACTTTCTCCTTTCAAGGTTTATCATGAGCACACTAGCGTCAATGCGCTTTTCTTATACATAGGAAATTTGTTATAATAAAGATATTAAATTGTTGTGAAATCAGGAGAGTAATTATATGAGATGTCCATCTTGCCAATTTAACGGAACGCGTGTTGTAGATTCGAGGCCAGTTGATGATAATAAAGAAATTCGTAGACGTCGTGAATGTGAGTCATGTGGCTTCCGCTTTACAACGTTTGAAAAAATTGAAGAGACACCTTTAGTTGTCGTGAAAAAAGAAGGTTCGCGAGAAGAATTTAGCCGTGAAAAGGTACTTCGTGGACTTATTCGTGCTTGCGAAAAACGTCCTGTTTCTCTTGAAGTACTTGAGGGCCTAGTAATGTCCATTGAAAAAGATCTTCGCCGCATTGGGAATTCCGAAGTCCAATCTGAGGATGTTGGAGAAATGGTAATGGATCGCTTAGCGAAAATCGATGAGGTTGCATATGTGCGCTTTGCATCGGTTTATCGTCAATTTAAGGATATCAATGTCTTTATTGAAGAAATTAAAGAAATTATCCAACGTCAGACAGAACAGAAATTATAAGGTAAACAGAGAGGGTGAATGACGTTGAACCATTTGTATAAGGAATTGCAGCCAGCTGATTCTTTTGACATTCGTCTACCTCATGCACTTTCTACGCAGGAACGTCAATTAGTAACGCTTTTTTATCAGCCTTTAATTGGAGCGGAGCCAATCAGCCTTTATTTAACACTATGGGCAGAAGCTGAACAAATGTCTAAGCAGCAAATGACACATTATTATTTAATGAATGTGCTAGGGCTTCCTATTGGTAAAGTATTTGAGGCACGTATTGCGCTCGAAGCAATTGGTCTGTTACGCACATGGAAAAAAGAAGATGCTGGCCAGCGAAGCTTTTTATATGAGTTGATACGTCCACTTGATGCAGATAGCTTTATGAAAGACCCACTGCTCTCGATGTTTTTATTTAGTAAAATAGGGGAGCAAGCTTATCGGAAGTTACGTCAGCGTTTTATTCCATCTACAAGAGATGCAGAATTTAAAGATGTATCGCGTGCCTTCATAGATGTTTTTAAGCCTGTAAGTACAAAGATTCCAGATGATTTACAAGTTGATACTAGTCATAAGGATAAACAGCAAAAGGTATATCCGTTTTATTTTGATCAGTTTGACTTTGAACTACTGCAAACGGGCTTATCGGAGCAACTAGTGCCGGCAAGCCTACTAACATTTGAGGTACGTGAATCAATCGCAAAATTAGCGTTTTTATATCACTTAACGGCACTTGATATGCAAAAAGTAGTGATTCTTGCATTAGATGATGATTTAGGGATTTCATTGGAACGTTTACGTAAGGCCGCTGCGGATTTTTATAAGCTAACGGTATCAAAAGAACCACCAAAACTTGCTAGAGTGAGTAAACAGCCGTCATCCATAGAGGAATCAAGCCAAAAAACAAAGGATCAGGAGCTTCAGCAATATTTAGAAACGACTCCTCCAGTGCAAGTACTGCGAGATATCAATAATGGCAAAGAACCTTTGCAGACCTCCGTGCAGCTTGCTGAGAGTTTAATTGTCCAGCATGGAATGCCAGTAGGTGTTGTTAATGCTCTTTTGGAATATGTCATGCTAACAACTGATATGAAGTTACCTAAAAAATATGTGGAAACGATTGCGGATCATTGGGTACGTAAAAATATCCAAACAGCAAAAGAAGCAATGGAACTAGCACGCCAAGAGCATGATAAATACACTACGTGGAAAAATAAGCCGCAGACACCGAGGAAAAGTAATCAAAGTGCTAGAGGGCGTTCAGGAAATCAACGTGAAGAGAAGGTACCTGAATGGTTTTACAAACGTAACGAGCAACAAGAAGAAAACACTTCAAGCACGATAGATTTTGAGCGAGAGCGTCAAAAGATATTAGAGATGCTTGGGAAAAGTGATAAGTAAGGAGGGTGAACGACAATCGAACCAATTAATGGACCATTAAAAAGAGCAATTAATGTACCATCATTTCAAGAACGTTACGAAGCGATGCGTCGAGAAATTTTAGAAAACCCTCGTGTGCAAGAATTTTTAGCAGAGCATGCAGATGAGTTAAGCTATGAATCAATTGAACGTAATTTACCGAAGCTCCACGAGTTTATTAGTCAATCTACAGTATGCTGTGGCTGCGATAATACGGAAAGTTGTACAAACTACTTAAAAGGTTTTTTACCATCTTTACGAGTAGTCCGGGGTACCGTTGAAATTGATTATGTACGATGTGAACAAAAGATGCGTGAGGAGGAACGTCGTGATGTAGCCAATATGATTGCGAGTATGCATATGCCGAAGGATGTGCTACAAGCAACCATTCAAGATTTACTCATTGACGATGAATCTCGTGTCATGATTGCTCAAAAAGCGGCACAATTTGTAAAGGCAACATTGGAAACAGGAAAGCTTCCTGCAAAGGGTTATTATTTATACGGTAAATTTGGTGTAGGGAAGTCCTTTGTACTGGGCGCACTTGCGAATGAATTAGCCTCTATCAAAATTCGTTCTGTAGTCGTTTTCGTGCCTGAATTTTTACGAGAAATGAAAAATGCAATTGGCGATAATACGTTGAATGAAAAAATAGATTATGTAAAAAAGGCACCAGTGCTAATGCTCGATGATTTAGGAGCCGAGACACTGACTGCTTGGACGCGAGACGAAATTCTAGGGACTATTTTCCATTACCGCATGGCGGAGCAACTGCCAACATTCATTACATCTAATTTTAATTATGATGAGTTGGAGCATCATTTAGCACAGTCGCAAAAGGGTGACATTGAAGTCGTGAAGGCTGGACGTATTATGGAACGTGTTAAAGCCTTGACAGAGCCAATTGAAATGCGTGGCAAAAATCGCCGTATGTAACATTGACTGTTGCATTTTGCGACAATCGAGCGTATACTGTCACATATAATAAATTACAAAATGCATTGATGAGGACATGAATTTTGTGTAGCGGCTTTTAGAGAGGGAAGTCATTGGCTGTAAGCTTCCTAGTTCGAGCACACTATTTACTACCAACTGAGCAGCGAAAGGGATAATCTTTCGCCGGTCCCTAGCCCGTTAGCTAGCCTTGAGCTTCGTCTGACTATAAAAAGTCGGAAGGAAGAAGGGTGGAACCACGAGCATACGCTTCGTCCCTTTCGTAGGGACGGAGCTTTTTTTATTTCCGTTCAATGGAAAATAGTGGTGAGATGAATGCGGATGTAGTTCCTTTTCAGTGGGTGTCCAAACACCTGCAGAATAAGGATAAATTCCGGGGATTCTTGGACTTCAATCATGCATCACAACAAAACTAGAAGGAGTGCAAAAAAATGTCAGATATAATTAAATTAACTTTCCCAGATGGCGCTGTAAAGGAATTTGCAAAAGGTACATCTACTGATGACGTAGCATTATCAATTAGTCCAGGACTTCGTAAAAAAGCATATGCTGGTAAAGTAAATGGTGTCTTAGTCGATTTAAAAACACCAATTGAAGAGGATGCAACAATCTCAATTATTACACAGGATGATGAGGAAGCACTGGAAATCCTACGTCATTCTACTGCACACTTAACAGCACAAGCGATTAAACGTTTATTCCCAGAAGTTAAACTTGGTATTGGTCCGGTTATTGAAGGTGGCTTCTACTACGATATCGATGCACCAACGCCAATCACTGCTGAAGACCTACCAGCAATCGAAAAAGAAATGAAAAAAATTATCGCTGAAAACCTAGAAATCGAGCGTAAAAATGTTAGCCGTGCAGATGCACAAGCGATTTATGAAGAAATTGGCGATGAGTACAAATTAGAATTACTTGAAGCAATTCCAGAAGATGAACAAGTTTCTATTTATTATCAAGGTGAATTTTTCGACCTTTGCCGTGGTATTCACGCACCATCGACTGGCAAACTTCGTGAGTTCAAACTTCTTTCATTAGCAGGTGCTTACTGGAGAGGTAACTCAGATAACAAAATGCTACAACGTATTTATGGTACAGCATTCTTTAAAAAAGAAGAATTAAAACATCACCTGCAAATGCTTGAAGAAGCCAAAGAGCGTGATCACCGTAAAATCGGTAAAGAATTAGAGTTATTTACAACTTCTCAAAAAGTTGGTCAAGGCTTACCGCTATGGCTACCAAACGGTGCAACAATCCGTCGTGTTATTGAGCGCTATATCGTGGATAAAGAATTATCTCTTGGTTATAAACATGTTTATACGCCAGTACTTGGTTCTAAAGAGCTGTACCAAACTTCTGGTCACTGGGATCACTACCAAGATTCTATTTTCCCACCAATGGAAATGGACAATGAAACATTAATTATGCGTCCGATGAACTGTCCTCACCATATGATGGTGTACAAAAACAGCATGCATTCTTATCGTAACCTACCATTACGTATTGCGGAGCTTGGTACAATGCACCGTTACGAAATGTCAGGCGCTGTTTCAGGCTTACAACGTGTACGTGGGATGACTTTAAACGATGCGCATATCTTCGTTCGTCCAGACCAAATTAAAGCGGAGTTCCAAAAAGTAGTACAGTTAATTTTAGAAGTATACAAAGACTTCGATTTAAAAGATTACTCATTCCGTTTATCTTATCGTGATCCAGCAGATACTGAGAAATACTTCGATGACGATGCAATGTGGGAAAAAGCACAAAGTATGTTAAAAGAGGCAATGGATGAGCTTGGCTTAGATTACTTCGAAGCTGAAGGTGAAGCTGCATTCTACGGTCCTAAACTTGACGTACAAGTGAAAACTGCCATTGGTAAAGAAGAAACTTTATCAACAGTTCAGCTTGACTTCTTATTACCAGAGCGCTTTGACTTAACTTACGTTGGGGAAGATGGTAAACCACATCGTCCAGTTGTTATTCACCGTGGTGTTGTATCAACAATGGAACGCTTCGTTGCCTTCTTAATCGAAGAATATAAAGGTGCATTCCCAACATGGTTAGCACCAGTACAAGTTGAAGTTATTCCAGTTTCAAACGAAGCACACTTTGATTATGCAAAACAAATTGAAGAGCAATTAACTGCAGCGGGCTTACGTGTTGAAATGGATGACCGTGAAGAAAAACTAGGCTACAAAATCCGTGAAGCACAAATGAAAAAAATCCCGTATATGCTTGTTATCGGAGACAAAGAAGTAGAGGCTGGTGGCGTAAATGTACGTCGTTACGGCTCAAAAGACTCAGAAACAATTAGCTTCCAAGACTTCTTAGCTAACATTAAAGCAGAAATTACAAAATAATTTTAATGATTTTGCCGTTGATGCGATTAATTAGAATTCGCCGGCAATTTTTGAAGGGTAATCTTAATTTTATCAAAACAATATTATTGATTTTATTACCAAATGTTGGGGTGACACTTGTTAAAACAAATGCCATTTATATAAGTTGATTGGAGTGGAGGCTGGCGACTCCTCGGGGATCAGCGATTAAGAGGAACGAAGGCTAAAACCATCACGTCCTGTGATAACGCCTTCGTGACCAACATCGTGTTGGCCCGAGACTCTGGAGCGAGCAAAGCGAGTGAAGCGGCTCATCGGACGCCCCCAGGAAGCTCTGCTCTGCGCGAAAGCGAAGCGTCAGCGGCAAATGTTTTATCTGTGCGAAAGCGAAGCGGCAGCAACAAAGCGCCCAGCCGGAACGGAAATCAACCTCACGTTATGAAGATGAATCATTATAATAGTTTAGATTATAAATTTTTAGGTTACTTTATTAATAATAAGCTAAAAAATATTTGACAGCTTATAAAGTACATGCTATTATAGTTAAGGTTAATGAATACAAAGTTTGTGGTTGAAGTAGAGGCTGCCCGCTTCTCACCTGATACAACGCTCTTAGGCTGTGAACAGGTATTACACGTTGAATTGTTTTGCGCAGACTTGCGCATGCACATATAGCGGGCGGACATCTTAGTGTCCGTCCTTTTTTTATGGACATGACAAGAGGATGTACCGTTCAACCGGGCAAGGCTTTGCCCAAACCATGTATTCGCGACAACTACTTGGAGGTGGATTACTATTAGCAAAGACATGTATGTAAACGAAGGCATTCGCGCACGTGAACTTCGATTAATCGATCACAATGGTGACCAGCTTGGTGTAAAGACACGTAATGAAGCGCTAGAAATCGCCACTCGTGTAAACTTGGATCTTGTCCTTGTGGCCCCTCAAGCCAAGCCGCCAGTCGCTCGTATCATGGACTATGGTAAATTTAAGTTTGAACAGCAAAAGAAAGACCGTGAAATTCGTAAAAATCAAAAGGTCATCGTAATGAAAGAGGTTCGTCTGAGCCCATCAATCGATGAGCATGATTTCCAAACGAAGCTACGTAATGCGATTAAATTCCTTGAAAAAGGCGATAAAGTAAAATGTAGCCTACGTTTCAAAGGTCGTGCGATTACACACAAAGACATTGGTCAACGTGTATTAGATCGTTTTGCTGAAGCTTGTGCTGAAGTATCGACGGTTGAACAAAAACCGAAGATGGAAGGCCGAAGCATGTTCTTAGTTCTTCAACCAAAGAACGAGAAATAATATTAGACGAACAGTTTAGGAGGAATTCGACATGCCAAAAATGAAAACTCACCGTGGAGCTGCGAAGCGTTTCAAAAAAACGGGTTCAGGTAAATTAAAATATGACCGTGCTTATGGAAGCCACTTATTCGCAAACAAATCTACAAAACAAAAACGTCACCTACGTAAAGCAAACATCGTTTCATCTGGTGACTTCAAACGCATCAAATCATTACTTGTTTACATGAAATAATTTGACTACACAAACAAAATACTAACATTCATTTTTAAATGAAAAGCAGGAGGTAATTCATATGCCACGCGTAAAAGGCGGAACAGTGACGCGCAAACGTCGTAAAAAAGTATTGAAATTAGCTAAAGGTTACTATGGTTCAAAACATACATTATACAAAGTTGCTAACCAAGCAGTGATGAAGTCAGGTCAATATGCATACCGTGACCGTCGTCAGAAAAAACGTGATTTCCGTAAATTATGGATCACTCGTATTAACGCAGCTGCTCGCATGAACGGTCTTTCATACAGCCGCTTAATGCACGGTTTAAAAGTTGCTGGTATCGAAGTTAACCGTAAAATGTTAGCTGACCTAGCTGTAACTGATGCAGCAGCATTCACTCTATTAGCTGAATCTGCTAAAAAAGCTGTTGCTAAATAATTAGTGATATAATGCTTTCACAAGACTGATGGATTTATTCGTCAGTCTTTTTTGTGTTAGAGTAGTAGTAAATAGTAAAAATAAAGGAGTACTTAACAATGGGGCAAGTATTATTGGCCTATATGGCAGTTGTTTCTATAGTTCTGCTCGTGATGATGGGTAACTAAACTGTTACAACAAATTTAAACCAAACTATACAAACCTGTATAGAAACATAGATTTATAACAGAATACCCTTCGTATCAAGCGATTGGTGCGAACTCCACGTTAATTGCTTTTAACTCCTAAAGCCTTGTGACCAAAGCGGAGCTGGAAACGGCAGACGTAACGGTGCGAAAGCAGAAAAAACAACAAGGATGGCATAAGCTGAAAAAAATTACTCAGTGTCCGTAAAGGATCATCGTGACAACGGAAAACGGTAGCGCTAAGTGCTTTGGCAATGGATGTTTAGCAGCGAAACTCCTAAATCTCTAATGAGATAAGGAAGACGTTCAACGACTATCTCCTTGAGGGAGAGTAAAACCGCAAGCGAATGGCGGAAGAAAAATGTGGCTCTTATTAGAAGATAAGATGAAGATATAGTCTGCACTTATGTGAAAGCATAAGAGGTCTACTCGTGGGAGAAAGACTGCATGAAGGGTTGCGCCTTCGTGTGAACAAGAAAAATATATACAACTATAAAAATGTTAGCAACCTCTCTAAATAGGGTAAAGTGATTTTATCATATTGAAAGAGAGGTGGTACGCATGGAATGAATGTCCATTGGGAAATTTGCTAAACGTGTTGGTGTAAATGTGAAACGCTAAGAAGAATGGAAGCGAAAGGCGATTCGAACAAATCATTTACATCAATGTTCTAATGAGATTGTGAAAACCAAGCCATCTCGTATTGTAATGGAACATTTAAATGTAAAAGGGTTGATGAAAAATAAACATCTGGCGAAGGCGGTAGCCGAGGAAAAGATATATGAATTCAAACGGCAAATTCAAGACAAATGTCAAAAATACGGAATTGAATTTGTTGAAGCTGACAGATGGTTTCCATCATCAAAAACTTGTTCTAATTGTGGACAAATCAAAACCGATATGAAACTGAAAGACAGATTATTTATCTGCTCTTGCGGATTAAAGCTGGATAGAGATTTGAACGCAAGCATTAACTTAGCAAATTACTCAATCTAAGGAATTTAACTGACACTAAACCTTAGATGTGTACGCAACGATACTGCGGAATTTAAGCCTTTGGAGAGTCATACTAAATGGTAGTAGCTTTGGCGAAACCAGACTCGGAGAATAAGGAAGACAAATACGGAAGTCGGAAGATATAAGTTGTGTCACAGTGGAGATGTCTACATTTTTTAAGAAATGTATATGTTTTTCGTATCGGCATGGATAAATCGAAAGCAAAAAAGCATGAATGGCGTATTGCAGAACGCACATTATTTACATTAGCAATCGCTGGTGGTGCAGTAGGTGGGGTGCTAGGAATGTATTTATTCCGTCATAAAACACGCCATAACAGCTTTGCATTTGGCTTCCCGCTGCTAGCAGCTATTCAAATTTTTATCATAGTACAAATATGGTGATAAATCTCGAAAACATTCCGATAAAACACGGTAATGTTCCGATAAATCATGAAAATATTCCGATAAATAAAACACATCCTCATTATGAGGATGTGTTACGCATAAGCTTTTCAATGGGCTGCTTCCAATTTATTTTTGCGCTCGGATAGTTCAAGAGAATTTCTTGCTGTAGGTATTCAAAGTCTCTTTTTGTAAAACCTTGCAGTGTAGCGGCATCACGGGCGCCAACAAAAATCGTCACAACCTCGAAGGCATTTTCAGTCGTGCCGAGGTATTTTTCACCTTCGAAAAGAGCACCCTTATAAGAGATAAAGAAATTTTTTCGGACATTTTTGACGTCATCATAAAAATAATATTGGCCTTTTTCATAGGCTTCATCAAGTTTTCGCTTAGGATCGGTTATATAACGAATCGCTTTATAAAATACATAGATAATAAGCGCAATAACAGCAAGACGAATAAGTAACGGCAACATTTTTAATTTCCCCCTTGAAGAAAGGTTATTCCTTCCTATACGATTGTGAAGGACAATTAGTTTCACTTTTTATAAATATTTTTAAGAAATTTAGGAGAAAAAAATGAATTTACAACAATTGTTTAAAATGCAAAAAGGGCTTGATGATTTCATCGAGAAAACACAAAATATAGAACGTGATGTATTTAAAGAAAAAGGTTTAGCCTTAATGGTAGAGCTAGCTGAACTAGCAAATGAGACACGTTGCTTTAAGTTTTGGAGCACAAAGGGAGCTTCAGAACGTGATGTGATTTTAGAGGAATATGTGGATTCGATTCATTTTATATTATCACTTGGCTTATTAAAAGGTTATACAGCGATTGAAAAATGGCCGGTGATTGAAGAGAAGAGAGATTTAACAGAGACATTTTTAATGACACAAGACTATATTTTAAGTTTTATTAGTCAACCAACAGAGGATAGATACTTAGCGATCTGGCAATGCTATGGATTGCTTGCATTTAATCTGGGCTTTTCATTTGAGGATGTTGTTGTGGCATATATTGAGAAAAATGAAGAAAATTATAATCGTCAGCGCACAGGATATTAAAGTGTAAGAAATACACCAATTTTCTGACGATTAAGCTAGGAATATTTCGGTAAACGAAGTATAATAGAGAAGATATAAGAGTCAGGAGGCAAAAGGATGACACAGCTAGATTCAACATTACAAATGTTTAAAGATTTAACAGATGCGAATGGTATTGCAGGTAATGAACGTGCACCACGCGAGGTCATGAAAAAATACATTGGACCATATGCAGACTTAGTTGAAACAGATAATTTAGGTAGCGTTATTGCTAAAAAAGTTGGGGATGAAAATGGCCCGAAAATTATGGTTGCAGGTCACTTAGATGAAGTAGGCTTCATGGTTACTCAAATCGATGACAAAGGGTTCATCAAATTCCAAACAGTAGGTGGCTGGTGGAGTCAGGTTATGCTTGCACAGCGTGTAACAATTACAACACGTAAAGGCGATGAAATTATTGGGGTTATTGGTTCAAAGCCACCTCATATTTTACCAGCAGATGTACGTAACAAAGTGGTAGACATTAAAGATATGTTTATCGATGTTGGTGCGGCTTCAAAAGATGAAGTACTTGAATGGGGCGTACGTCCTGGCGATATGGTAACACCATATTTCGAATTTAATGTGATGAAAAATGAAAAATACTTATTAGCAAAAGCATGGGATAACCGCATTGGTTGTGCAATTGCAATTGATGTGATGAAAGCATTGCAAAATGAAAAGCATCCAAACATCCTTTATTCTGTAGGGAATGTCCAAGAGGAAGTAGGGCTTCGTGGTGCGAAAACTGCTACGCATAAAATCCAACCAGATATCGGCTTTGCTGTCGATGTAGGTGTAGCAGGAGACACACCAGGGGTAACTGCAAAAGAATCAACTAGTAAAATGGGCGCTGGTCCACAAATTGTTGTTTACGATGCATCAATGGTATCACACCGCGGTTTACGTGAATTCGTATTAGATGTAGCTGATGAGCACAATATTCCATATCAATTCGAGGCGATGGCTGGCGGCGGTACAGACGCTGGTTCTATCCACGTAACTGCAAATGGTATACCTGCCCTATCTATCGGTATTGCTACACGCTACATCCACTCACATGCAGGTATTTTACATCGTGATGATTATGATCATGCTGTAAAATTAATGGTGGAAGTAATTAAAAAATTAGACCGTGATGCAGTCAATAAAATTATTTTTGACTAATATTGCTGAATAGTTTTGCCTTCTAACAAAAATGTTAGGAGGCTTTTTGCGTTGGTTAGACTAAAGAAATATATCAATTAGCGATTCAAATAGGAGCGATTGAGAAAGCATAACAAAAGGGACTTGTTTTACGCATAAGTCCCTAAATTGATGTGTGGTAGGTCAATATTTCGATTGTAGAAAAGAGGATAATTGCTCCTCATATACCTGTTACATTATCAATAGTTGTAGATTTTCCATTGATGTGAATATCAATCGTATCCTGGTTAGAGTCTAACGTTAATTTATAGACATGTTGTTTTATTGCATTATCTTGTTGATTCTTAACATCTAATTTTATTATTAATGTATCACCTTGTGTTTCAAGGCCTGTTGTAACTGTTCCTTTTGACTGAAAAACGAGATAAGAAATATTCTTATCTACATCGTTGATTAATTGAAGTGTATTTTTTTCTTCGATTACCTTTTGCACTTTTTCTGGAACACTCTCAATTTCACTAATACTTAGCGTTGATGAGTTACATGCTGTTAAAATAAATACTGTCAAAAACATTAAAAATAATAATTTTTTCAATGCCTTTTCATCCGCCTTCCTTCAACTAATTGAAAATTCTATTTATGGTAAATTGTAACATAGAAAATCATGAATTGGCGAAGGAAGTAAGGATAATCATTAGATTCAATACATAGGCCGTATAAATTACAGATTTTCCGAACGAGAAAGCCTATGCAGGGTGTAGCCCTATCTGCTATATGCACTGGATAGGGAGGGGTAATGGGATACCCCAATCTTGAGAACTGTTCAAAACAGAAATGGACTGCGAACGCATAGTTACTCAGGAATCCCACTGACATTAGTCAGCTTGTCCCTTTAGGGGTGGGAGTCTCAAAGATGTGCATAAGAGGAATCAGTTATTTATATAATCCATTACTTCTTGTAAATAGTTTTCCAATGGTTGCCCTGTATTCACAGTAATACACTTATAGTTTGAGGGCTTTTTGCTACTTTGAAGCGTATGTATAAAAACGGCTTCTGATTTTATTTCTCCTATTTGACTAACCATTCTTTCACGATTTTTCAATCTATAATTTATCTTCTCGAAGTCATCAAGATAACACTCAATATACTTATACTTAATATTATATTTAGCTGACAGTTTTGTTCCTTTATCAACCAATTCCTCATATAGACATGGACTATCAAGTATTACATTTTGTCCTTGTGATAAATGAAAGTCAACTAAGCTCCAATCAATATTATATGAAATCTTACCTGCGAGCTTTCCATCGATTGAACCTTCATCAATAGAATTTAATAGTGCTGATTTTACTATATCGTGATCAATGATAATACTCCCTGTTCTTTTAGCAATTTCACGTGAAAGAGTAGACTTGCCGGAACCAGGAAAACCTGACATTTGAACAAAAAACAAGCTTCATCCCCCTCCTCAATAATAAAATAATTTTAAAAAATAACTTGTTTTGTTAGTTAAATAACTGAATATCAGTGTTTGATAAAGTGTAACATATTTGCAAATATTGAAATGTGTATGGATAACTAGAAAGAATGATTGTTACAGAGAAACCCCTAAAATGCCTTAGAAGTCTATCCAACAAAAAAACACAGCTCTATGCAGAAAAATTTCTATACAATGATTATAAAAATAGCCCTCAAACTAAATGTTTGGGGGCTTTATGTCGATAAATTTAAAAAGTTAGGTGATAAGTCCAAAACTTTTAGCGGTAAATTCACATTATCCCTCGATAAAAATAAAATCTATTTATTTTGTAAAAGCTGTAATATCTCTTTACCGATTTGCCCAGGGTTTGTCGCCAATATAGGAGAGCGGTAATTAGATAAAACAACGACGCCTGTTTGTTGTGTTTTATCAAATCCTAGATAACAAGAGAAAGCTTTCGTCGAACCGTTATGCCAAATGATATTGTCCTCAAGAAGCCATCCTAGACCAATACCCATATGTTCCGAAAAGGTTTCAGTAGCTTGATGTGATAATGAATAACCTAAATTTTCATCACTTAAATGTACTTTCATAAATTTCAAAAGATCATTGACAGTTGAACGGACTGCCCCTGCCGCCATAAAGTCATTCATTTGGAGCGGAGGCTTCTTATGTCCAAGAATCGTGTAGCCTTGCAATACTGCCTCTGCCTGATCAGAAGGGATAGAGATAAATGTATTTGGCATATCTAAAGGATCTGTTAATCTTTGTTTAATAGCTGTTTCAAAATCAGTGTGCAGTGTATCGGCTAAAATGTATCCTAAAAGCCCCATTCCTACATTAGAATATCTGAATTTAACTTTTGGCTCGTATGTGTGCGTTTTAAAATAATGAATAGTCTCGTCCAGTGAATATTGACAAAAAGGATCGCGGGGTGTTTGTGCGTCAAAAAGATTGGAAATGTTCTTCAGCACACCTAATCCCGGTAGTCCAGAAGTATGGTTTGCTAAACGTTTGAGTGTGACAGGGTGATTGTCGGGAATTTCAGAAAAGTATTTGCCAATAGAATCTTCTACATGTACTTTTCCCTCCTGAATCATTTCCCCTAATATGGATGTAGTAAAAACTTTAGAAATTGACCCAACTTCATATATATAAGGCTTTTCTTCCAGCATAAAATTCGATCCACCGAAAGTAAAAGTAGCTTCTTGGTCTTGAGAAATGATACCAATGGATAAAGCAACATTTGGACGGGTTTTTATATAGGGAAAAGCAATTTTAAATATGTCCTTTTTTAAATCGTGTAAATCCACAATAATACCTCCATTAAGAACGCTTATTTTTTTCCTGCTCCTCTGAAATAATAGAATGTAATTTCAAAAGTATGTATTTTAATTGTAACAAGTCCTCTCTATTGAGCTTTGTATAATGACAAGCTCAATTTCCTCCTGCTTAAATAAGATGTCCTCGTTCATCTAGCTCTATAATAACCTCTTTACGATCCTTTTTATGCATTGTTCTAATTTACTAATTGGCCAACAGCGCCCGTGGATGTCCCAATTAACTTTGCTAATTCGGCTGTTCGTCTGAGAAGATTTAAAAATATTGCTTGTTTAGAAGTTAAATTCGTTTCGATCCAACTTGTTTCATTTCTTTAACAAGATGCAACAAGTCCTTATTTGTGTATTTGGCCATCTAAATAACTAATATATATTAATTATTACCAATAATGCAATTCTCTTAAATGTGCGATTGGAGTTGAATTATTGAAAATATGCATAAATATTAGATAATTCGTATTTTTGTCATATTTAAAGATAAAATTCTAACTTTTTAAAATAAACATAAAAATTCAGTTGATTTTATATTTATGCATTTGTTATACTAAGCCCAACAGCAACTAAACAAGGAGAGAAGGCTATGAAATTACTCGAGGAAGTACAGTTAAAGTTAGTGTCTAGTTTAAAAGGTAAGGACCTATTAACCTTACTAGACTACACAAGTGAAGAGGTTCAACAGTTAGTTGAATTAGCGATACAGTTGAAAATGATTACTAAAGAAGGGAAATGTCCGAAGCTACTAGAAGGTAAGACACTCGGCATGATTTTTGAGAAACATTCAACTCGTACTCGTATTTCGTTTGAAGTAGGTATGAACCAATTAGGTGGAAAAGGTATGTTTATGCATGCACGTGATTTGCAGATTGGTCGTGGTGAATCGATTTATGATACAGCACATGTGTTATCAGGTTATTTAGATGGTATTATGATTCGCGCGAACTCACATGCAATGGTAAAGGAGCTTGCAGAGCATGCATCTATACCGGTAATCAATGGCTTAACGGATATTTATCACCCATGTCAAGCTTTAGCGGATTTAGAAACAATCGCTGAAAATAAAGGTCATCTAAAAGGATTAAAAATTGCATATGTTGGAGATGGCAACAACGTGGCGAACTCATTAGTAGTCGCTTCTGCTCATGTAGGAATGAATGTGGCGGTGGCAACACCAGTTGGCTATGAATGTGATGCAGAGGTGATCGCAAAAGCACAGGCTATCGCAGCAGCAAATGGTAGTACAATTATTATTACAAACGATCCTATAGATGCGGTTATAAACGCGGATGTAGTGTATGCAGATGTATGGACGTCGATGGGGCAAGAAGAAGAAACTGCAAAACGCCTAGAAGATTTTGCAGGTTATCAAATTAATGATGAACTTGTCGCATATGCAAAACCGAATTATATGTTCCTGCATTGTTTACCAGCTCATCGTGAAGAAGAAGTAGCATCATCTGTTATTGATGGTCCAAATTCCTACATCTTTGAGCAAGCAGAAAATAGACTTCATGCACAAAAAGCGGTGCTAGCCTCAATTCTAGCTTAACTTCTTTCAGCAAAAGTGTTTTCTGTAGCGAAAGCAAAGCGTCAGCTACAAATGTTTTGAAGTATTGTGCTTCTCAGTTGAGAAATACTATATAGAGAGAGTTCAAATTGGCAACAGAGGGTGCCAATATGAATAATATAACAGTGGTTGCAGACAGAGGGATGTAAGCCACGACGTGATGTATGTTATCAAGATGGATGACCACATCGCTACATAATAAAGTAACCTGGGAGGCGCTAGGTTGCTTTTTTTTGAAAATATAATACCTAGTTTTCCAATCTTATATAGAGAATTAAAACAATTATCTATATAATAGGATAAATAAGTAATTTGTGGAGGGCTTCAGATGAACATTGACCATATCGAAGCGTTTTTATATGTAGTGCATTATAAAAGTATTCATAAGGCAGCAAATGCATTGTTTTTATCTCAACCAACTGTGACGGCACGTATTAAATCATTGGAGCGAGAGTTGAATGTAGAGTTATTTCATCGTGATGGACGAAGTGTAATATTATCGGATAAAGGCAAGGATTTTGTACCGTTTGCGACACAGATTGTGCAAACCTTCGAACAAGGAAAGAAACAATTAGAGGAAACGAAGGAGTCTGATGAGGTGTGCATTGGTACAAATGGAGTCACAGCACAATATTTTTTAGCTTACGCATTGCCTAAATGGAAGAAGAAGTTTCCTCATTTGCGCTTTCAGATTATCACAGGTTCAACAGCAGTGATTTTAGAGAAATTGCAAAGTCATCAAATCCATCTTGGTCTTGTTCAATACGTGCATAAGGAAGGAATTTGCAATGAGCTATTATTAAGTAATGCTGTTAAGCTTGTGATGCATCGTGAGCACCCATTTATACAACAAAATCTAATGAAAGCAAAGGATCTGGCACAGCAGAAAATGGTGTTTTTTGAATGTGGGGCTTTTGATTGGAATTATGTGCATAAAATGTTTGAGGTAGAGGGCGTATCTGCAAATATTGAAGTGCGAACGGATCATTTAGAGGTAGCGAAAGAATTTATTCGTACGAGAGAATATATGAGCTTCTTACCACATCTCTGTGTAAAAAAGGAGCTTGAAAGTGGGGAATTTGTTGAGATTGATGTGAAGTATTTACTTGATATGAATCAACACATTTTTTTAACGTATAAAAATAAAGCGACGCTGGCGCCAGCCTTTTGGAAAACATTACAAGAAACTGCTATACAATATGAAAGTATTCAAGAAAATTCGAATTGATAAAATATTTTATAAGACAGTAAATTTTTTTCTATTATGTAGCCTATTGCAAATTGTATAAATGAACTGTATTATCTTCCTCAATCCTATTTTATCTATGCGCAACCATAAATAAAATATTTTTTTAATCATAAAACATACTTAACCACTATGTTTAGTAAAAATAAGATTTGAGGAGGAACAAATATGGTGAGACAGGACAAAATTCGATTCGGGGCTATTATTCATGGTGTAGGTGGCAATATTTCAGGTTGGCGTCATCCTAAGGTGGCTAGCAATCAAAGTGTAAGTTTGCCTTTTTATATTCAGCAAGCACAAAAGGCTGAGCAGGGGAAATTTGATGTTGCTTTTATTGCAGATGGTTTATTCATCAATGAAAAATCTATTCCTCATTTTTTAAATCGTTTTGAGCCAATTACAATTCTTTCGGCGCTAGCAGTAGCAACTAAAAACATCGGGTTAGTAGGTACTGTATCAACCTCTTATAGCGAACCATTTACAGTTGCACGCCAATTTGCCTCTTTAGATCATATTAGCGGGGGCCGTGCAGGATGGAATGTCGTCACGACACCATTAGAAAGCACTGCCTTGAACTATAATAAAACAATTGAACAGCATCCTAGCCACGCAGAGCGCTATCAAATTGCTGAAGAATATTTAGAAGTGGCAAAGGGCTTGTGGGATTCATGGGAAGATGATGCTTTCATTGCCGATGTAGAAAATGATGTATTTTTCGATCCTGATAAGCTGCACACACTAAATCATAAGGGCAATTATTTTTCAGTACAAGGTCCGCTAAATATTGCACGTTCTAAGCAGGGGCAGCCTGTTATTTTCCAAGCAGGTTCTTCAGATCCAGGTATTCGATTAGCGGCAAAGGATGCAGATGCAATTTTTACACATGGTGCATCGTTAGAAGAGTCACAGAAATTTTATAAAAGGGTGAAGACTGAGGTTGCGACATTTGGACGCAATCCAGATGAAGTTAAAATTTTTCCAGGAATCTCTCCGATTATTGGCGATACGCTCGAGGAAGCGGAAGCGAAGTATCAGGAAATCGTTGAGCTTGTTTCGATAGAGCGCGCACTTGCTTATCTAGGTCGATATTTCGATCATCATGATTTTTCACAATATGATGTAGATGCTCCGTTCCCAGAGCTTGGTGATATTGGAGCAAACAGCTTTAGAAGTACGACTGATTATATTAAAAAATATGCCAAACAAGAAGGGCTAACATTGCGACAAGTAGCGTTACGTGAGGCAACCCCAAAAACAGCATTCTTTGGTACAGCAGAGCATGTTGCTGACCTCGTGCAGGAATGGTTTGAGCAAGAGGCGGCTGATGGCTTTATTATAGGCGTTACTGTACCTGGAGCACTGGATGATTTTGTAGACAAGGTTGTGCCGATTTTACAAGCAAGAGGGTTATACCGTGAAGAATATGAGGCTGACACATTACGTGGTAACTTAGGTTTACCATTTAAAGAAAGCCGTTATGTCAAACAGTCTGTCTGAAAACCTAGTAAATGTATATGAATAAATGTATTTAAGGAGGCAATGTATGAGCTATTCATTAGGTATATTAGATCAAAGTCCTATTATTGAGGACGCAACGAATGAGAAGACCTTACAAAAAACAGTGGCTCTAGCACAAAAAGCAGAGCAATTGGGCTACTCACGTTTTTGGGTGTCAGAGCACCATAATACAGATACATTAGCGGGGTCATCTCCAGAAGTATTAGTATCTTATCTACTTGCTAAAACTAAATCTATCAATATTGGATCGGGTGGAGTGATGCTACAACATTACAGCCCTTACAAGGTAGCAGAAAATTTCCACGTTCTCGCATCGTTGGAACCAGGACGAGTTGATTTAGGCATAGGAAAAGCACCGGGCGGTTTACCTCTTTCTACGAAGGCGTTGCAATATGGCACGCTCAATCAAGGCGAAGATTTTGAGGAAAGATTAACATTTTTACAGCAATTAATTAAGCAAACAATACCAGCAGAGCACGAGTTATATGGAGTACAGGCAACGCCGATTCCAAAGATAAAGCCAGCGTTATTTTTACTTGGGGCAAGTCCACAAAGTGCCGCTCTTGCAGGCACACTAGGCATTGCGTTCGTCTTTGCGCGATTTATTAATAGTGATAATGATGTATTAGCACAAGCAGCTACAGCTTATCGCAAGCATCATCCAAACGGTCATTTTGCCGTCTCCATCGCAGCCCTTGCAGCCCCTACAAAAGAGGAGGCAAAAGAGCTTATTGGTGATCAAAAAATTACGAAGGTGCATTTAGCGAGTGGCAGAAGCCTAACATTACAATCGGTAGAGCTAGCAGAGAAATTTGGTCAGGAATCTGGAGAGTCATATGTGGTGAAGCAATATGATGCAGATATTTTATATGGGACTCCGGATGATATTAAAACGATATTAGATGATTACCATATACGTTATCAAATTGATGAGTTTATTTTGCATACGCCTGTGTTGAAGGAATTTGAACGGGAACGATCATTTGAGCTATTAAGTCCATTGAATTTACATTTACAACAAAAAGAAGCGGTTAGCTAAGGAGGAAATAAACATGGCAAAAAATATAGATGTAATTGTTTGGTCAAAGCAAGGCTGTAGTTATTGTGATGAAGTGAAAACATATTTACAACAACAAGGTTTTTCTTACAAAACAGTGGATGTAACACATAATGACGCGTTCCGTGACATCCTTGAAACAAAATATGGTGTCCGCTATGTTCCGGTTGTCGAAATTGGATCAAATGGCATCTTTAAAGCAGTAACAGAAATTGGACTGGAGCATTTAAAAACAGCACTTGCCGTTGATATACCGTCGCACGCATAAGAAGAGAGGGAATTTCTATGAAAAAATTATCATGTTATTTACTATTGCTGTTAGCTTTACTTTTAACAGCTTGTAGTTCTGAAAAGTCCGAAGGGGATGCTAGTGAGAATAATGCAGCACTAGGTGGAAAGGGAGTTCAAAAAATTGTTGTCGGTACCGGTACTCAATTTCCAAATATCTGCTTCATTGATGACAAGGGGAATTTAACCGGTTATGATGTGGAGCTTGTTCGCGCTATCGATGAGAAGCTACCAGAATATGAGTTTGAATTTAAAACAATGGAATTTTCAAATTTATTACTAAGTTTAGAGACAAGGAAGATTGATTTTGTTGCCCATCAAATGGAAGTCAATAGTGAACGAGAGGAGAAATTCCTCTTTAATAAGGAGCCTTATAATGTATTCCCATTAAAAGTAACAGTCAATGCAAAAAACGATTCTATTCAATCCATTGATGATTTGAAGGGGAAAAACGTTAGTGTTTCACCAACTAGTAACTCTGCTGTCTATATAGAGAAATACAATAAGGAACACAAATTAGGCGCTAATATTATCTATTCGTCCGGCTCAGTTGATGTTCACAATCAACTTGCGACAGGGCGAATCGAGGCAATCATTACAACACCATTTGCAGTGAAGTACTATAACGAAAGCAATAAAGCACAGGAGAAGGTTGTAGGAGATGCTTTATTAAATTCAAAAGTTTACTTCTTATTAAATAAAGACGAGGTTGTCTTACAGGAGCGACTTGATGATGCTATTCGAGAATTAAGGGCAGAAGGCGTCATTAGTAAGCTAAGTAAGAAATGGCTTGGTGGCGATTATACGGTAGATTTCTAAACGAAATAGGAGAGGGAGAAGGAAGTATGGCTAATGACTTTGACTTCACGCTAATCGCAAAAGTACTTCCAATATTGCTTCAGTATTTACCAGTAACACTCGAAATTTTAGTGTTCGCAATCTTTTTTGGTATGCTGCTTGGTATAGTGATTGCTATACCAAAGCTGCTACACATACCAGTTTTGAAGCAAATCATAACGATTTATATTTCGTTTATTCGAGGTACGCCGATTTTAGTGCAATTGTTTTTAGTGTTTTATGGTATACCAGCGTTATTAAAGCTTGTGCATATTGATGTAACAAGAATGGATGCTATGTATTTTGTAATTATTACTTATACGTTGAGCAATGCTGCATCGTTTGCTGAGATTTTTAGAGCAGCTATTTTAACGGTTGATCGTGGACAAATGGAGGCAGCTTATTCAGTTGGATTAAATGGAATACAGTCCTTTCTACGTATTGTTCTCCCTCAGGCGATTCGTGTCGCCTTTCCAAATATGACAAATACGATGATTAGTTCATTAAAGGATACCTCTTTAGCATTTTCAATTGGTGTCATGGATATGGTGGGACGTGGAGAAACTCTTATCGCTTCAACGACAAGGGCGCTGGAGATTTATTTGGCGTTGTCCATCGTTTATTATGTCATTGTTATGCTGGTAGAAAAGGGTTTAAAACGCAATGAACGATATCTTAATCGATATATGCCAAAGGAAGCTACATCTAGCTAGGGGGATATGCTATGACGATAGATTTTGCTTTTATTTTTGAAGCTTTAATAGAAATTAGTAAAGTATTGCCGTTAACTTTGTTCATGGCAGTTACGCCTGTCTTATTGGGCATATTAATCGGCATAATTGTTGCTTTTGTGCGGATACAACAAACAAAAATTCTCGCACCATTGCTGAATTTTTACGTATCTTTTTTTAGAGGAACACCAATCATTATGCATATTATGCTTATTTATTTTGGAATACCAATTGTTGTTGATGTCATTGCAAAAGCTTTCAAGATAGAGTATCAATCAAGCTCTATCCCTATTTTATTTTTTGTTATTTTGGCTTTGACGCTAAGTGCAGGAGCATATGCCTCCGAAATAATTCGGTCCGGTATTTTAAGTGTGCCTAAGGGACAGCTAGAGGCAGCTTATGCAGTCGGTTTAACATTTTCACAGGCGATGCGACGCTATATTTTACCGCAAGCATTTAGTAAATCCATTCCTAACTTCACAAATGTCTTTATCGGTTTCTTACATGCTACGTCACTAGCTTTTTTCCTATCCGTTAAAGAGTTAACAGGAGTTGCGAATATCGTTGCTTCTATTAATTTAAAGTTTTTGGAGGCATTTATCGCTGTCGGGCTAATTTATTGGGGTGTTTCAGCTATCGTTGAATGGCTGGCACATCGTATCGAAAAAAGAGTAACTGCCTATAGTAGGGGCGGCATTTAAATAGAGTTGTTTATATAGAAAGGGGATAGAACGATGACAGTAGCTGAAATAGTGATTGAACATTTGAAAGAGGAAGACTATGCAAGGTATTTAGAAGTCCTAGTAGAAAGTTATGCACAATATGAAAAAGAATATGAAAACCCAGAGAACTGGGCTTCATACTTAAGTGATATTCGGGCATCTGTTGGTAATCCTAATGCAGAAACAATTTTAGTGGCAAAGCGTGGCGATGAAATTTTAGGAGGACTGCAATTATTTACTGATGCTGAAAAAGCATACGGTTTGCCAGAGCTTAACATACAGTCTACCATTGTGCGCTTGCTTGGCGTGCATCCTAAAGGAAGAGGGCTAGGTGTTGCTAAAAAATTATTGCACGAAAGCTTCGCCTTTGCACGCAATCGTCAGGATCAAGCATTATATTTGCACTCAGGTGATATTATGCAGGCTGCTATTAATCTTTACTTATCTCTAGGCTTTGTAAGAGATGAATCAAAGGAATTTTATAAAGGAGATAAGCTAGTAAAAAGCTTCCGCTATGATTTTTAAATAAAGAATAGTATGGGGTCTATTAAGCATAATTTCCCGTTAAATTTTTAATGCCATAGGAAAAGGGTTTTTCCGCCCTTTCTATGGCATTTGTCTTTAAATCAGAGCTTATGAAATTTTTCCGAAGGCTAAGTATGGGAAAAAACCTTCAAGGAATCGCTCAGTTGCTGGCATAAAGTAAGAGCCGAAATGGAAATCAGGATCTAATGTCGTAATGATCCAAGTTCCGGCGGTAGAGTCAGTATCAATATACAAAACTGCACCACCATCTTCCGTTGTTACTAAAATATCTGCATTCTCAGGAGGCCAAAAAACTCCATGTTGATGCCATGTGCAGTCAGCAAGTGTTAAATATCCGTTAAACAGAGGGTGTTCTGATTTTTGTAATACTAGACCACTTGAAGCATCTTTTTCAAGCCACCACCAAAAATTTGTTAGTCGCTCTTCCCACTGTTGTGCAGGTAGCCAATTCCATGGCTGTGGTCCAAATGCAACTACAATTCCACCTTTTTCAGCAAACGAATGTATTTTTGAAACGCTAGCGAGTAAAAGTTTGTTGTTTAATTGAGAGGGAACAATAAGCACATCTAAGTCGTCGATGTCCGTTTCTAGGAAATCAGGGTGATAAATTAATTTTTTAATATATTGATTGAATTTTGGTTCATGAAATGTACGATAATGTGACTCATTACCACTATATATAACACCGATTCTTCTCATTGTTCTGTGCCCTCCTTTAATGATTGTACCTCTGCTTCGAGCCATGTTAAAAATTGTGGGCGAATACGGTCAGTTGATTTATTTTCATTAGCATAGCCTAGTAAATCCCGTCCTGCATGGACTAAAATAGTACCTTTTGTTGTAGTGCGGTCTACATATGTAACGGCTCTACCGTTTGAAAAAGTAAGTAATAATTCTGCATCGTCTGGTGCGTGATGAAAACCACGTGCAAAAAAGCCAGCAACACCTTTTTTAAATGTCATATCTTCAGTAGTTACATCCTGAAAAATAGCTGAATTTGCAGTTGGAAAAACCTCATAGTCTTTATAATTACGAATAAGCTGTGGCATGAATGGACCGCAACCTGGTAGCCATTCGCCAAATAGATGGCCACAATACACTACGATTTTCTTTTCTTCCAAAAAGGCAGCAATCTTCTCACGTTGACTGTACAAAAATTCTTGATCAATAAAATTTGGTATTAGAATAACATCCACTTCTTCTAGATTTGCGTATGCAAAATCATATTGATCAATTAATTTTGCTTCATTACCTGTATCTTTTTGCATACGACCATTCACACCGAAAGCATGTCCAGGGTCTAGTTTTAGTATCGAAATTGGGACACTCATATTGATTCCTCCAAAAATAAAAGTAAAGTACTAAATTATATTGAAAAAATATTTTATGCTCTTTGAGTAATGTTCAACGGCGATATTATTCCACTAATATCTTGGAAACAAAAGGGAGTACATAAAACTAGTTTGACAATGATAATCATTATCACTATACTGTAATATGTATTTAGATGAAAATGATAATCATTATCAATTGAACAAGAATAGAAAGGAACGGAGAATTAGTTGTCATAACGTTTGATCCAATGTTTCATATTGGGCTTGGTTTTATCGATCAGTCGAAGCCCTTTTTACATGGAATAGCGAAATGGTTAAGAGAGGAAGAAAATAAATGAAAAAATATGGTTATTTAGCAACGCTAGCATTAACCGCAATGCTTGCAGCTTGTGGCAATCAAGATGGAGGATCAGCATCTAATCAATCTGCTGAAACTTCAAAATCGGAGGTTCAGACTACAGCAGAGGGAAAAATTGTGACGGATCAGCTTGGGCGTGAAGTAACAGTACCAAGCACAATTGAGCGTGTCGTGACAGGGGGGATTTTACCTTATTTCTCTACATGGTATGTCGCTACAAACTCAACGAAAGAAATTGTTGGCATGCACCCGAATTCGTATAATGCCGCGAAAAATTCAATTTTAGCAAAAATCTCACCAGATGTTTTAAAAGCAGAAACATCCTTTGTACAAAACGGAGAAGTAAATGTAGAAGAATTAATGAAAATAAATCCTCAGCTCTACGTAGAAATTGCAACAGATGAGAATTCAATTAACAAAATCTCTGAAGCAGGAATTCCTGTTGTTGCTGTAAAAGCTATTGATGCAGCAGCTGCTGAACCTCTAGCAACTTTCAATAGTTGGTTGACTTTAACGAGTCAAATAACAGGAACAACTGATCGTGCTGACCGCTTCTTAGATGAAGGGGAAAAAGTACAGTCAGAACTAAATGCTAAATTGAAAGATGTTGCCACACAGGACAAGCCACGAGCAATGATTTTACATATGCATAATGATAAATCAATTACTGTCGGTGGTAGAAATTTCTTTGGTAACCAATGGCTTAATGCAACTGGAGCTATAGATGTAGCTGAAAATGATGTGGACGGAAGAAAAGAAGTAAATATGGAGCAAATCTATGCTTGGAATCCAGATATCATTTATATCACCAATTTTACTGAAACGCAGCCAGAGGACTTACTTGAAAATAAGGTGAGTGGGCAGGATTGGAGTCAGGTGAAGGCTGTTCAAGAGGGTAAAGTTTATAAAATTCCATTAGGTATTTATCGCTGGTTCCCACCAAGTGGCGATGCGCCATTAATGCTAAAATGGATGGCACAAAAAAATCATCCAACATTATTTGATTATAAAATAGAAGATGAGATTAAAGCGTATTACAAGGACTTCTACGAATTTGATATTTCGGATGATGAAATCCATTCTATCTTAAATCCTTCTTCAGATGCAGCAAAATATTAAGGGTGATTGTAATTATGAAGAAATGGAAAATTGCGCTTTTATGGTTGCTACCGATTTTGGTAGCAATCGTTTCTCTTGGGATTGGTCGATTTGAAGTAGGTTTAGAGCAGATCATTAAAATACTGGCTTCTAAAGTAATTACTGTCGAGCAGACATGGACGCAGATGGAAGAAACTGTAGTTCTGAATATTCGTTTGCCAAGAATTTTACTAGCTTTACTAATTGGTGGTGGTTTATCTATTGCAGGTGCGGGATTCCAAGGGATGTTTGGAAACCCATTAGTATCCCCTGATATTTTAGGGGTTTCTGCAGGTGCGGGATTCGGAGCTTCACTAGGGATATTATTATTTGGTCAAAATATGTATGCGCAAATATTGGCACTTATCTTTGGATTAGGAGCGATTGGTTTTACGTATTTAATTGCTGGTGCAAAAAAGAATGCCCCTATTTTTATGTTTGTGTTAGCTGGTGTTGTGACATCCGCACTTTTTAATGCATTAATTTCGTTAACAAAATTTGTGGCCGATCCGGAGGAAAAATTACCGGCAATTACTTACTGGTTAATGGGGAGTCTTAGCACGGCAACCTACAAGGATTTATTTATTGGTGGTCCGCTAATTTTAATTGGAATCATATTACTGTATTTACTACGTTGGAGATTAAATATTTTAACATTGCCTGAGGATGAAGCAAAGTCAATGGGAATTCCAGTTGCACGTTTAAAATGGTTAGTCATTTTCGGTGCAACTTTAATTACAGCTGCATCCGTAGCTGTTGCTGGTATTGTTGGCTGGGTTGGTTTAATTATTCCACATGTTGCACGTATGCTTGTCGGAAATAATAATCAATTAGTATTACCGGTATCTGTGGCTATTGGTAGTGTTTATCTATTAATAATTGATGATTTAGCTCGTTCATTAACAGCAACGGAAATACCTTTATCTATTTTAACAGCAATTATTGGAGCGCCTTTCTTTGCTTATTTATTACGCCGTTCAGGAGGTGGCTGGGCATGAAAATTGAAGTTGTAAACGGTAATTATCATTATGAAAGAAGAAGAAAAAAATTACCTGATTTATATGCACAAGACATCAATTTCTCATTGGAGCCTGGTGAAATAATGGCGATTCTAGGTCCGAACGGAGCAGGGAAAACGACGATGTTAAAATGTATAACAGGGTTGCTTGAATGGAAAAAAGGAAAGACTTTAATCGACGACAAACCTCTTGCAACATTAAATCGTAAAGAACTATGGAAACGTGTTGGTTATGTACCACAAGCGCATAAAATGGTATTTGGATTTTCAGTAGAAGAGCTTGTCGTAATGGGAAGGGCTCCGTATATTAGCACGCTAGCTCAGCCATCTGCGAAGGATTTGGAAGCCGCTCATCAAGCACTGAAGACGATTGATATTTTACATCTTGCTAAAAAATCATGCAATGAAATTAGCGGTGGTGAGTTGCAGTTAGCTTTAATTGCAAGAACTCTTGTTTCTGAGCCAGAAGTTTTGATTTTAGATGAACCAGAGTCGCATTTGGATATTCAAAAACAAATAGTTATTTTACAAACTATTAAGCGTTTATCAAAGGAACGGGGTATATCGTGCATCATAAATACCCATTATCCCAATCATGCATTTTATCTAGCAGATCGAGTCTTAATGACAGCAAAAGAAAAAGGGGTCATTTACGGTAACGTACAGGAAGTGATGACAGAAGCAAAGATGAAGGAATTTTTTAATATTGAATTGAAAAAAATTATCTTTGAAGAAGGCGATTATCTGGTTGAAACGATGATACCAAGTGCTCTTGGTACGGAGCGTAACAGTCGTTATGATAATCTACAATAATAAACACGGTCTCTCCGTAGGTGGCGAGATCGTGTTATTTTTAAGTATTTTCATGACATGTTGAAAATTTTCCCTGGATTCATAATGTTATGTGGATCAAGCGCTGCCTTTATGCTCTTCATCACTAATAGAGATGTACCGTGCTCTGTAGATTGATATTTCATTTTTCCAATACCAACACCATGTTCACCGGTACAAGTGCCACCACGCAGTAAAGCAAAGTGCACAATATGTTCATTGAAGCGGTCTGCTTTTGCCTGCTCCTCAGCATCATTTGGATCTAACATTAACAAGGCATGGAAGTTACCGTCTCCAACATGACCTACAATTCCTCCTGCAAGACCAACATCCTCAAGCTGTTCACGAGCATATAAAACGGATTCAGCAAGCATAGATATTGGCACACAAACATCAGTCGACATAAGCTTTTTCCCTGGATAGGCATGGATATATGCATAGGCCAATGAATGGCGCGCCTCCCAGAGCTTATTACGTGCCGCATTGTCTTGTTCAAATTCAACAGAAAGACAGCCGAAGTCCTCGAAAATTTCTTTAGCAAATTCTATATCGGCATGCATACCTGCTTCATTTCCGTGAAATTCTAAAAACAGTGTTGGTTTTTCATCATAGGATGTTTCATTATAAATATTTGCTTGTTTGATAGAGGCTTCATCGACCAGTTCAACACGGCCAATTGAAATACCCGCTTGCAACAATGCGGTTACTGCACTGACAGCATCGCCAACTGTCGTAAAAACTACACGTCCCGCCGTTACAAATTCGGGTATACCATAGACTTGTAAAGTTAATTCTGTAAAGCAACCTAGCGTACCTTCAGAGCCAATGAAAAGGCCATTCAAGTGATACCCAGAAGAGGATTTTGCTGCTAAGCTCCCGGTATGAATGACTGAACCGTCTGCGAGTACAACCTCTAAATTTCGTACTTGATCGCGCATAACACCATACCGCACTGCTGTTGTCCCGCTGGCATTAGTTGCTGCCATTCCACCAAGTGTAGCATCAGCACCAGGGTCAACTGTGAATTGAAGTCCATGTTTTTTTAATTCTTTATTCAATTGAGCACGTGTTACACCCGGTTGTACTTTCACAAGCAGGTCATCTGGTCGAATTTCTAAAATAGCATTCATTTCAGAGAAATCGATAGAAATGCCATTTGCAATGGGAATTGCATTTCCTTCCAAGCTTGAGCCAACACCAAAAGGTACGACTGGTACACGTTCCGCATGCGCAATTTTTAAGATGGCACTGACATCGGCCGTGGAACGAGGAAAGACAACGATATCTGGTAAGCTCATTGTATGATGAGATTCGTCCCTTCCATGTAGCTGTCGCACCGTTTCGTTTGTTGACACCTGTTCTTCAGATAAAACTTTTTTTAGTTGATTTACTATTAATTCTACAGCAACAGTCATTCCAATCCCTCCTAATTTTCTGATAAGTTAAACTTTATCATGCATTTATTGGAAATGGAATGAACTGTCTATAAAAAATTAGTGAGCAAAGGCTTTTTCAAGTTTTTGAACAAATGCATCCTGCTCAGTAGGACTAGATTGCTGCCACCATTTTTCAAAAAACACACCAAGCCCTGGAAGTAAATGCTCTTCACCACGGTTAATTGCATCTTCGACAATATCCTTAAATTCAGCCGCTGATTGACCATGTACGTTTGTCGTAATCGCATCTCTTATTTGAAAATTCATCTATTTCGCCTCCTTAGTAGTAATTTTGTCCAACCTTTTAAGAAATATGTATAGTATGACAGTTAAAAGATATGATTTTTTAAAAATCATACTGTTTTTATGTATAAATATTAAAAAGGACTTATAAAAACTTTCTGATCATATTGACAAAAGAGCGGTTCGACACCTCCTTATATAGTAATTAAGATGAAGGCACCTAGGAATAATGGACTGTGCACAGTCGACAGGACAATAGGATGACAACACAGCATAATAAACAGTTATCGCCTGAGCAACCGTTTGAGGAAGTATTAGAATTAGTCCAACCGATGATAACGTCGATTTTGTTAAGGTGCCGCATTTATAAAGATTTTGAGTATTATCGTCATATAGCATCCATAGCCGTGTGGGAGGCTTGGCGTAAAGCGGATCAATCAAAAGGGTTGTTTTCTGCTTATATTTATACAACCGTTAAAGGAGAAATTTTAAAAGAGCTTTCAAAGGAAAAGAGTTTTGGAAATATTCATACACCTATGGATAATGACACGATAAATTATATTCGAGATCATAAAATGAGTGAAAGCAGTCCAGTTCTTATAGAATGCATTATGTCTCATTTAAAATTTGAAGAAAGAAAAATACTACTACTTTTTTATGTAGAAGGTTTTAGTTACTTGGAAATAGCTAAAGAACTAGGTTTATCTGTGGACGCAGTAAAAAAAAGACGCACAAGAATAATGATTAAGCTTCGCGAGTTATTATATTCAAAAGACGAATAGTGCGATAAGTATCAAAGGTATGCTAATATCAAAACTGAATATTGGCATACTTTTAGTTGCATACAAATTCCAATAAAAATGCTATGATTTGTAAGAAGTCAAAGAAAAATACAATTTTTAATTTTATATTTCCTTTAGGTAGATCATATTACCTATCTAATTTTATATATATTGGTATGGAGGGTTTCTGTTGGAGAATTGGTTGAAACAATTAGAGATAGAAAAGAAAGAGATTTGGTATGTAGTATTGCCACTATTGCTAGTGTTGCCACTATTAGGTTTAAGTAATCAGGTATTTGGTTCTTTTAAGGAAGAAAGTTACATTTGTTTGAATTTGATTATACAAATACTAATTATTGTTTTTACAATGGCAATCGCTATTCAATCTTGGCTCGTTTTTTCACACTTATTATCGAGCCAAACATTATACATAGGTAATTTATTTTTTATCATCGCCTTGTTTGAATTAGTGAGCTTGGTTACCGCTCAATATCCAATGGCTGATACACTATATTTGGAAATATGGTTGGATTTAATAATGCGTTTATGCTTATCAATCGGTTTTCTTTTTATTATTTTAAAGCCAAAAAAACGCTTAACGATGAATGATCGTAATTATACATATAGCAGTTCCTTATTATTTGTACTACTGAGCCTTTTTCTAGTGTATCTCTCTTCAAAATATTTTTTACTTGAAGAACAATTGTTGCTGAAAGCAAGCGCTATTGTTCATTTAATGTCTGCTGTCTTACAAGGTGTAACGATAGTGATTTTAAGTAAGTATAAAAAAAAGTTGCCTAAACGAGTTATGTGGCTTATTACCGCAGCAATTTATTTGATTATTAGTGATATTTTCTTTGCGTTCATCAAAGATTTGAAATCAATTTGGGGCTTTTCAGCATTAATTTATCAATTTTTCGCATTCTACTTTTTCCTAAAAGCCATTTATTATACAACTGTTGAAAAACCATATACGCAACTTTTAAAAATAAAGCGAGATCTTGAGCATTCGCAACAGGAGCTTCATTTTCAAGCTTATCATGATGATATTACTAAGCTTCCAAATGAACATTTATTATTGAAAACATTAAAAGAGGATTTACACGATAATAGTCATCAAAAAGCAATCATTGCTATTGAGATTGACCGCCTTGCTGCTATTCGCTCATCTATAGGTATAAGCTATTCTAATACAATGATGAAGCTCGTAGGTGAGAGAATTCAAGCTATATTACCGCCTCATTATTTTGCTACAAAGCTTCGTGAGGGACAGTTTATTATTTATATTAATCAGGTGAAGACAAGAGAAGAGTTGCTACAATTTTGCTTGAACTTGAAGAGTGCTATGAAAAAACCATTACAAGTACAACTATTTCCGCTCAACGGAAATCTTAATATTGGCATTGCCTTGCATGAAGAAGATTGCTCAGGGGAAGAGCTTTTAATGCACGCCCAGTTAGCGATGAGGGAAGCTGGTCAAATACCTCAAAGAGTTCTTTTTTATAAGCCATATATGTCAAATGGCATTGCTGATCGTATATTGATTGAGCAAGAGCTCCATAAAGCATTAGCTAATGAAGAATTCTACTTGGATTTTCAGCCTCAAGTAAATTTAAAAACGGGTAAAATTGAATCGGTAGAAGCACTAGTACGTTGGCGTCATCCAACCCGTGGATTTGTTTCACCTGAGTTGTTTATCCCAATTGCAGAAGAATCTGGTCTAATTATTCCTTTAGGAAAATGGATTTTAGAAATGGCGTGCAGTCAAGCGAAGACATGGAAGGAGCAAGGTTTGCCTCCGGTGAAGGTTGCTGTGAATTTATCCATTGGACAGTTATTCCAGCAAGATTTAGTGCAAATGGTACAAGAAATCTTACAACGTACAAATTTAGAACCGAAATATTTACAATTAGAAATTACAGAAAGTATGACGATGAACATTGATCAAATAACTCAGCTACTTCATGAGTTAAAGGCAATTGGTATCCAAATTGCTGTTGATGACTTTGGGACAGGGTATTCGTCACTTTCATATTTAAAAGATTTTCCAATCGATTGTTTAAAAATTGATCGGGCGTTCGTTCGAAATATTCAGCATAACCCAAATGATGAGGCGCTCGTTTCCATGATTTTATCAATGGCGAAGCATTTGAGATTAAAGGTTGTTGCTGAAGGAATTGAAGAAGTGGAGCAGCTTGCTTTCCTTATTAACGGTGGTTGTGATTATATTCAGGGCTATTTATTTAGTAAACCGATTTCTGCTGAACAGATTTCCAACACCTTCACAGAGTTAAACAATCGAGCAAGGGATATTTTAACAGAGTTTAAATATGAAGAGGATTACGTCATTTAAATATCAGAGGTGAAAAAAATTGAAAAAAATAATAATGGTAGTAGGGTATAGTATATTTTTAACAACCTTTTTATTTTTATCATTAAAAACATTGATTTTTTCTACGATGAGTGAGTCTTTTCCGAATGCTCCATTTTTTCTAAGTTTACTGTTAATAATAGCCATTTCAGTGATGTTAGGTTTATTATTAAGAAAATTTGCTAGTGATTCTAAACAATTGTTTTTATGGTCTACTGTTATTTCATGGATCTTCGCATTGGCAATATTCTGGGGTTATTAAAGTACTTTTCACTTTTGGGATGCATTAATTTTATAAAAGTTCTATGTTGTTGTTGATTGGAGTGGGAGGCTACTCGACTCCCATGGGAAAGCGAAGCGACAGCAACGTAAGCGGAGGAAGCGGCTCGGCGCTCGCCCACAGGAAGCTCTGCTCTGCGCGAAAGCGAAGCGTCAGCGACAAAGCGAGTAGCCTAGAATGGAAACCACCCCCTCGATTTGCCGAGAGCTAAACTTTATTTAATATGACCCCATTAATGTCATTGCCGTAATAGTTTTCAACAACATGAAAACTGCCTACTTCGCCACAGGAAGTAAGCAGTTTTTTATTTGAGGATAAAGTTTAATGTACGAGGTACTCTTCTTTTAATTCTCCTATGTCCACTTCAGATCGTTCCTCTAAAGAACGACGTAAATGGACAGTTGCAGTTTTACCATCATCATGAAGTTTGTCAATCCAAATAGATACACCATTATAGCTTACTTCATATTCTTTTGGTGAGGCGACAATTTCTTGTGCACGTGTATAATCCACTTGAAGGCCCCCTTATTTTTTTGTTTTGCCTTCTTTAGTGACTGAATTAATCATGTTCATAAACTCTTGAGAAAACTCTTCACTAGCTTTTTCACTCACTTTGTCTGGCGCTATTTTTTGGTTTTTTGGCGTTTGAGGCAATGACCCTTTGTTGGCGCTTTTACCTTGCTTATTGTCTCTTCCCATGTTCAGTTTCTCCTTTCGATTTGATATTTCTTAATATGGCTTTGAATTGATTATTTTATCATGGGAAAAACTAGGGAAAGGTAAGAATTTATTGTAGTACTTTTTGTGTTAATAGATCAGCCTTAAATGAGCATAATAAGCTTAAAAAGGCCTGAATTCCAAGGTTTTTTAACGCCCTCATGATCAACATCCTTTTGGCCAAAGTGGCTCATTGGACATCCTTTGGAACCGAAATCACCCTCACGATGAGTCTTAATTTATAAGGAAACCTTTTTGATAGAAAAATCATTATTTAATAACGCCCAGTTTTGTGGGAAAGGGAAACCTAATGCCCAATAGCTAATACCTCGAAGATTATATTCCTTCGTCATGTCAAACTTAGCTTGTGCGCTTCTAGCATCTTCAAACCATACCTCATGATTTTTACCTTGTTCATCAACATAACGGAAAAACGGCGACTGTGCGGTCCTATCGTATTGAATGGTTGCGCCATGTTTTATTGCTCTGTTAAGTGCTTCTTGAGAGCTGAATGTTTCTGCCTCCTGACCTTTAACATGAGGTAGAAGCCAATCACGAGCATAAATTTCAAAGCCTAAAAATATTTTGTTAGCAGGCATAACTGATAAAGCATATTCCACAACTTTTCTCATTTCGTTAATGGGTGAAATGGCTTGTGGTGGACCAAGTCGGTATCCCCACTCATATGTCATCAAAATGACAAAGTCTGCAATTCTTCCATGTGCTTCATAATCATGTGCTTCATATAATGTTCCTGCCTGCGTTGCGCTTGTTTTTGGCGCAAGTGCCGTTGATACTAGGAATCCTTTTGGGTGAAGACGATCAACAGCTAATTGAAGGAAAGTGTTGTAATTCTCTCGATCTGCTGGAAGAACGTTTTCAAAATCAACGTTTAGAACTTTATAGCCCTTTTCCTGCATCACTTGCAAAGTATTGTTAATAACCTTTTCCCGTAAATCTGCATTAGATAAAATAACATGTGATAAGTTGGAACCGGCCTCTGTGGAAGAGAAATTCGTAAGGGTCAACATAGGTGTAATGTTTTTGGCAATAGCTGCATCGATCATTTCTTTATCCTTTATAGGCTGTAATGTTCCATCCTCCTTCACCATATAAGCAAAGGGACTAAAATAAGTTAGTAAATGACCGATTGCGTTAATCGACTGTACGGCTTCTTTAGGCTCTTCATACGTATAAGCATTTACTTCAATGGAAGGCTTTGCTCTCGGAATAATCAAATGCGCACCAGCATAAATCATGTTTGGATCTGAAATTCCATTTTCTAAAACAATTGCTTGAACAGTCGTTCCGTATTGTGTAGCAATTTGCGATAGAGTTTCCCCTGGCAGCACAATATGTGTAGTGGGTGGAATAATTAGTCTAGTTCCAGGTGTTAAAACATCTGGATTTGTTAAATGATTTTCTGTGATAATCGATTGCATAGCCACCCCATAATGTTGGGAAATCGACCATAAGGTGTCACCCCTTTTTACTATATGAGTTGTGTAGGGAGAAGGGATAACAAGTGCTTGCCCGATTACTAATTGATCTGGATTAGATAAAGCGTTTAATTGGATAATGGAATTTATAGGTACAGAATAGCTGTTTGCAATTTGCCAAAGTGTTTCACCAGCGCTCACAACATGAATAATCATTAGGACACCTCCTTAGTGGTTTCAATATAGCATCATATGTATGAATAAAGAGAATGAGCATTTATCTTTCATTTTTAAGCGATAAAAATTCCGATTTTCATATTCTTTCCAAGTGATAAGCATAGGATAAAACATATGTATTGCATCATTTGAGAGAGGGGCTGTATTTTGAAGAAAGTAAAGCTCACAGGAAGAATTGTTACCCCTAAAGATCCGGACTATGAGCAAGCAAGAACAAATAATAACTTAAATGATCCCAAATTTCCCGGTATCATTGTATTTTGTCGACGTACGAAAGATGTTATCAACGCATTAAGATGGGCGAGAGAAAATAATGAATCGTTTCGAATCAGAAGTGGAAGACATAACTATGAAAATTATTCATTATTAAATGAAGGTCTTGTTATAGATGTTAGTGATATGAATGACATAACAATTAATCGGCAAGATATGACAGCGACAATTGAAGCGGGCGCTAATATAGGAAAAGTGTATCGGGTATTATGGGAAAATGGTTTTACAATCCCGGCAGGAACTGAAGGTAGTGTAGGGGTTGTTGGTTTAACACTTGGTGGCGGAATTGGCATGCTATCGCGTCCATTTGGGCTAACATGTGACAATCTACTAGAACTGGAAATAGTTGTTGCAAGTGGTCATGAAGGGGCTGAAGTAATCGAAGCTGATAAGCAGAGAAATAGTGATTTATTTTGGGCAAGTTGTGGCGGGGGCGGTGGGAATTTTGGCATCGTTACAGCTCTTACATTTAAACTGCATCCTATTTCTAACGTATCGATTTTCTCCATTACATGGGAATGGGAAGATTTTGAACGAGCCTTTGACGCATGGCAAAAATGGGCACCGTATACAGATGAACGCTTGACCTCACAGATTGAGCTGAAATCTAAGGAAGTGGGCGAAATTGTTGCTCAAGGTGAGTTTATAGGTACGGCTTCTGAGTTAAAGAAACTACTCCGTCCTTTAAGGAAAACAGGTTCACCAACGAATATATGGATAAAGGAAGTACCGTATATTAAAGCTGTAGAATTTTTCGACTTACCGAGCGGCAACAAACCAGCCCTTCGTAAAAGGTCAGGATCCTTTATTGAAAGGCCATTCCCTCATGCTGCCATTGTACAAATGAAAGAATTTTTATCGAACGCTCCAAATAGAGATACGACCATTTGGCAGCAATCTCTTAGAGGTGCGGTAAGCCAAATTGCGTCAAACCGAACAGCTTATTATTATAGGAATGCTTTGCTTGCTCAGGAGTATAATACTTCATGGAAAAAAGCTAAAGAAGAAGAAAAAAATATTCAGTGGGTGGAGAATTTAAGAAGAACTTTGTCACCTTACACTGCTGGTGATTATGTGAATTTCCCAGATCGTTTTATAAAAGATTGGCCAACTGCCTATTATGGTCGTAACCTTAGAATGCTTAGAGCGGTAAAGGGAAAATACGATCCGTTTAATGTATTTCATTTTCCTCAAAGTATTCCGCCAAATAGAAAATGGCTTTAAGTGAGAGTCAATGAAAAATGAAAGAGCAGACTGAAGATGGGAATCTGCTCTTTTTTTCTACATTAACTGCCCATAGACTATTTTTCTGCAAGTATTTTATTGATCGCTGGAATATCAGCAGGAGCAAAATTAAGATTGAGAAGTTCATTTCGAGAAACCCATCTAATTTCAGCATGTTCTAACATGACCGGCTCTCCCTTTATAATCGACGCTTTAAATGTTTCTAAGCGTACGATAAATTTTTCATATTCATAAATGGTATCCTCAACCTTTTCCTCAACTTGTATAGAGCAATTAAACTCCTCTAATATTTCACGAGTTAAAGCTTGTTCCGGCGATTCGCCCTCTTCGATTTTACCACCAGGGAATTCCCAATAATTTGCTAGTACCATATTAGGATTTCTTAACGCACAAAAAATTTCGTGCTTATCATTTTCGATAATTGCACCTACTACATGTACATTTTTTTTCATTTATTTTCATCCCCGTTGTGCATTCTTAAAATATTGAAAATTATAACATATATCACTGAATTCCCCTATTATCTAGTAGGGAATAATTTTGCTCATTTCCATAGCGTGGGGTTGATTTCCGTTCCGGCTGGGCGCTTTCCTGGGGGCGTCCGATGAGCCGCTTCGCTGCGCTCCAGGGTCTCATCTGTGACGCTAATCCCCAAGGAGTCGCCCAGCCTCCACTCCAATCAACTTTTTCACATGGTATACGTTTTAACAAAATGTCATCCCAAAATACAGATGATGGCAAAATATCTTAGCGTGTATGGCTCATCGTAATAGCGTGGAGTTGATTTCCGTTCCGTCAGAGGGCATTATTTTCCAATGATTGGTAAATGGAGAAATAACAATTAAACTGTTTTTTGCATGACTATGTAATTTATCGTTTTCTACTGTATAATAATGAACAATATATAGGAAAAAGGCGGTACGAGGTACGATGAAAAGAATTGAATCTACGCAAAATGCGTTAGTGAAATATTGGAAGAAGCTTGCGACAACACGTAAAGAGCGTGAAAGATCTGGAGAATTCCTAGTAGAGGGATTCCACTTGGTAGAGGAAGCATTAAAAAATAACGAGCAGGTGCTACAGCTAATTGTACGTGAAGGTGTAGATTTACCAATGCTTTGGCCGATTGATAATGTAGCCGTAGTTGAAGTAACAGCAGCTGTTGCCAAAGAGTTTGCTGAAACGGAAACATCTCAAGGTGTATTTGCAGTTTGTAAGCAACCTTTGTTAGAAGAAGATGGAATGGCTTCATGGCGCAAGGTGCTACTAATTGATGCTGTGCAAGATCCAGGAAATATTGGAACGATGATTCGTACTGCGGATGCAGCTGGTTTGGATGCAGTCATACTCGGTAAGGGCTGTGCGGATTTATATAATCCTAAAACGCTTCGCTCTGCACAAGGCTCTCATTTCCATATTCCCGTCCAGCGTGGCGATTTAGAGGAATGGATTGAGCAGCTACAGGATAATGATGTACCAGTATTTGGAACAGCTTTAGATGAGGATGCAGTTGTCTATAGTGATATTGAGCATACTGGTGCATTCGCGATAATGATGGGGAATGAAGGTAGTGGTATTCATCCACAACTACTTTCGATGACAGATCAAAATATTATCATTCCAATTTTGGGACAAGCGGAGTCTCTAAACGTAGCAGTAGCAACAGGAATCGTTTTATATGGATTTGTTAAGTAGGGAATAAAAGTAATTAAATATGGAATAATAAGGATATATTAAAATTGAGCTCATCACTAAAAAGTTATAGATAATATATTTAAATATTTGCACTGTATATTAGTTGATTGGAGTGGAGGCTGGGCGACTCCTTGGGGATCAGCGATAGAGGAACAAAGGCTAAAACCATCACATCCTGTGATAACGCCTTCGTGACCAATATCATGTTGGCCCGAGACCCTGCAGCGAAGCGAAGCGGCTCATCGGACTCCCCCGGGAAAGCGCCCAGCCGGAACGGAAATCAACCACACGTTATGGTGATGAGCCTAAAATTGCCAATAGAACCATCAATATCGAAGGTAATAGGCACTTAGCTCTTGATTTGAATTGGTATAGTATTGTATAATCACAGTTAAAATGTAAACTTAAATGCATTGACCGGGAAGTAGTAAAGATTGTGAATGGACGACAGGGAGCGCAGGCCGGAGATTGAGAGCTAGCGCCGTACCAATGCAGTTTTGAATTCATCCCGCGAGCAGCTACCGGGACCAGCGAAATGCTGTAAAGGTACGCCGGCTTTAATCTAGTCGTTATGTCAATGAAGTGATTGCTAGGAATTTGCCTTGCAATAACTAGGGTGGTACCGCGAATATGTCCTCGTCCCTTTTTTAGGGGCGAGTTTTTTTATGCCATCAACAAAACTGGCATGGATTTGAACAAGGAGGGTTTATTACATGGAAGAGCAATTAAAGCAATTAGAGCAAGAAGCACTTGCTAAAATTGAAGCGGCAGCAAATTTAAAGGAATTAAATGATGTGCGAGTAGCATATCTAGGGAAAAAAGGACCTATCACGGATTTATTAAAAGGGATGGGGAAATTATCAGCTGAGGAACGCCCAAAAATGGGTGCCTTAGTCAATACGGTTCGTGAAAATGTAACGGCTGTATTAGAGGAAAAGGTAACTGTGCTAGAGGAAGCAGCAATTGCTGAAAAATTAGCAAGTGAGTCGATTGATGTCACTTTACCTGGTCGTGAAATTAAAGTTGGCAATCGTCATCCATTAACACGCGTTATTGAAGAAATTGAAGATTTATTTATCGGTATGGGCTATGAAATTGCAGAAGGTCCAGAAGTGGAAAAGGATTATTATAACTTCGAGGCACTGAACTTACCGAAGGGACATCCTGCTCGTGATATGCAAGATTCGTTCTATATTTCCGAGGAAATATTACTACGTACACAAACATCACCTGTTCAAGCTCGCACGATGGAGGCAAAAAAAGGTGAATCAATTCGCATTATTTGCCCAGGGAAAGTATTCCGTCGAGACAACGATGATGCTACACACTCGCACCAATTCATGCAAATTGAAGGGTTAGTAATTGGTGAAAATATTCGCATGAGTGACCTTAAAGGTACGCTTGATACATTAGCGAAAAAAATGTTCGGTGCAGACCGCGAAATTCGACTTCGTCCAAGCTTCTTCCCATTCACAGAGCCATCTGTTGAAATGGATATTTCATGCTTCAAATGTGGTGGTTCAGGCTGTAACATTTGTAAAGGAACAGGCTGGATTGAAATTTTAGGCGCTGGTATGGTACATCCAAGAGTACTAGAAATGTCTGGCTATGATCCGAAGAAAGTGTCAGGCTTTGCATTCGGTATTGGTGCTGAGCGTATCGCAATGTTGAAATATGGTGTCGACGATATTCGTCATTTCTATACAAATGACTCACGTTTCTTATCACAATTCGAGCGAACAGAGGCGTAAGGGGGATAAAAGATGTTAGTATCATTAGAATGGTTAAAAGATTATGTAAATACACAAGATTTAGCGACTGAAGAGTTAGCTGAAAAAATTACGCGTTCTGGAATTGAAGTAGATGCAGTAATTGACCGTGCTAACGGCATGGATAAAGTTGTTGTCGGCTATATCGTATCAAAAGAGAAACATCCTGAAGCAGATAAATTAAATATTTGCCAAGTGGATGTTGGTGAAGCTGAACCACAACAAATTATTTGTGGTGCTCCAAACGTTGATGCTGGTCAAAAAGTTATTGTCGCTCGTCCAGGTGCACATTTACCAGGCGGCATTAAAATAAAAAAAGCAAAACTTCGTGGACATGAATCAAACGGTATGATTTGTTCATTACAAGAATTAGGAATCGAAGGGAAACTTGTTCCTAAAGCATATTCTGAAGGTATTTATGTGCTTCCAGAGGGTGCTGAGGTAGGTTCGGATGCCCTTGCTATTTTAGGTTTACGTGACACAGTGTTAGAGCTTGGTTTAACACCAAACCGCTCAGACGCACTGTCAATGCTAGGTGTGGCGTATGAAGTTGGCGCAATTCTTTCAGAAGAAGTGAAGTATCCAGAAATCGCCTACAGCACATCTTCTGAAAAAGCTGAAGATTTGTTTAAGCTTCGCGTAGAAGATTTACAAGCAAACCCAATGTATGTAGCAAAAGTTGTGAAAAACGTAAAAATAGCGGAATCACCAATGTGGCTACAAAATCGTTTGATGGCAGCAGGCGTACGCCCACACAATAATGTTGTCGATGTAACGAACTACATTTTAATGGAATACGGTCAACCGCTTCATGCCTTTGACTACGATAGTCTTGCAACAGGTGAAATCGTAGTGCGTAAAGCAACAGAAGGCGAAAAAATTACTACTTTAGATGACCAAGAGCGTACATTAAAAGCAACAGATTTAGTCATTACAAATGGCAAAGAGCCAGTAGCTATCGCAGGTGTAATGGGTGGTGCAAACTCTGAGGTAAATGATTCTACAACAACGGTTGTCATCGAATCTGCTTACTTCGACGGTTTAACTGTACGTCAAACATCACGTCATCTTGGACTTCGTTCAGATGCTTCTGCTCGTTTTGAAAAGGGTGTTGACCCTAACCGTGTGTTATCTGCTGCAGAACGTGCTGCAGCACTACTAGCTGAATTAGCTGGCGGTGAAGTGTTAGAGGGAACATGCATCGTGGATGAACTAGATAAATCACCAGCACGTGTTGTCGTTTCTCCAGATTTTATTAATGAACGTTTAGGCATGAAAATTTCATTAGAAGAAATGTTGACTATTTTGGAGCGACTTAAATTTGGCGTAGAAGCAGCAAATGGTTTGCTAATCGTTGATGCACCAACACGTCGTCAAGATATTAAAATTGAAGAAGATATTGTAGAAGAAATTGCTCGTTTATACGGCTATGATGAAATCCCAATGACTTTACCAGAGGGAGCAAACCAAGTAGGGCGTCTAACTCCATATCAAGCAAATCGTCGTGTAGTTCGTAACTACATGGAAGGAGCAGGCCTTTACCAAGCTGTCACTTACTCATTAACTTCAGATGCATTGTCACAACGCTTTGCATTGAAAGCTGAGCCAGTAACACGTTTACTAATGCCGATGAGCGAGGACCGTTCAACACTACGTCAAAGTCTTATCCCACATTTAATTGAAGCTGCTGCGTATAATGTTGCGCGTAAAGCTGACAATGTGGCATTGTATGAAATCGGTTCAGTTTTCCTTGGGCAATCAGAAGAGGGGCTACCATATGAGGAAGAGCATGTGGCGGCAGTAGTAACAGGAAAATGGCTTGACCATGCTTGGCAAGGGGAGAAAAAAGCAGTAGATTTCTTCGTCTTAAAAGGTATTGTAGAAGGTGTTATCGGTAAGCTTGGTTTAGAGGATCGTATTTCATTTGTGAAAGCTGAAGTAGATGGATTACACCCAGGACGTACTGCTAGCATTCTTTTAGACGGTGAACAAGTGGGCATTATCGGTGGATTACATCCAGCAGAGCAAAAAACATGGGGTGTAAAAGACACATATGTAATGGAAATGAATCTAGTAACATTATTAAATGCTAATGCAAAAGAAGCACCTCTTGGTTATACACCTGTGCCTCGCTTCCCAGCAATGTCTCGTGATATTGCACTTATCATGGACCGTACAACAACAGCTGGAGAAGTTATTGCTGCGATTCGCTCAGCAAACGTGAAATTATTGAAAGACGTTCGTGTATTCGACGTATATGAAGGTGAAAAAATGGAGGCTGGTAAAAAATCAGTTGCATTCTCTCTAACATACTTCGATCCAGAACGTACTTTAACAGATGAAGAAGTTGTTGCAGCACATAACAAAGTGTTAAAAGCTATTGCAACAATTGAAGGTACAGAAGTACGCTAATTTAATAATAATTTTGTAAGCTGTCTCGTAGTGAGGCAGCTTTTTGTTTTGTTAACCTCATACAACTGCTACAAGTAGTTTTTGCAGAAAGTGTGAGAAAAGTAAGGCACGGGAGAGAAGATACTCTAAGCTAATTCTCAATTTAAGTTTTTCATCAATATTTAGAAATAACAAAAAATAAAATTTTTATCTATATTATGTGTATAGTAAGTTTTGGATAGAAAAATTTACTATGGGGTGGTAGTTATTATGAAAAATCATCGAAAAAGAAGAGGCTTTTCCGTACGAGCCCGATTAATATGGGCGTTTACTTTGACACTTTTAATCCCCAGCATTGCTATTGGTACGTTTTCATATTTGAAGGCTTCTGATCAATATTATAAGGAATTAAGTAAAAGCTCACGCGAAAATGTCGATTTATTAAATACACTAATTTCAAATGAGATATCACCTATTCAAAGTGATGTGGAGTATTTAGCTGCTTCTTTTAATAAGAATGTGCAAGATGCAGATGCTTTAAAGGAATTAGAAAAATATAATGCTTTACATAGCAATGTCTCTGTTGTCAATTTGGCAATTGAGGGGCACAAATTTATGCGTGAACCACAAGCTGAATCCTCAACTGATTATGATCCATTTACGCGACCATGGTACTTAACGGCTATTGAATCACCTGGCAAAAACGTTATGATTGATCCATATAAATCAACGATTACAGGTGAATTAATATTAGCAGTATCAGCTGGTTTACAGGATCGTTCAGGAGTTATTTCTATTGGTCTAAATTTAGACGGAATTTCCGAGCTAGTGAATTCAGTGGAAATAGGTGATAATGGCTATGCTACATTAGTAAATGCCAATAATCTTATTATTGCTGATCCGGAGTTAGAGGCAGGATCGGAGCTTAAAAAGTCATATATAGAAAAGATGCAAGGAAAAGAAGATGGTAGTTTTACCATTAAGGAAGATGGAAAAGAGTATCAAGTGTTTTTTACTACCAATAAACTAACAGGTTGGAAAATTGTTGGTACTATGGATTTAGCAGATGTAGCAACTGTCACAAAACCAATTTTAACAAACACTATGACAGTCATTGTTATTGCTCTTATCATATTTGGAATCATTGGTGCCTTCATTATAAGATCAATCATTCACCCATTACAAAAGTTGTCAACAGTAGCTGAGCAGGTAGGAGACGGTGATTTACGTAATTTAATTGAAATTAAAAGACATGATGAGATAGGTAAATTGGCGGATATATTCAATAAAATGATTCTATCTTTACGTGGTGTAGTTGGTAACATTGGTGAGGAATCAAATCAGTTAGCTGCATCATCGGAGGAACTTACAGCCAGTACATCAGAAAATAAACGAGCTACATCGCAAATTGTTGATTCCATTCAAACATTTGCTGAAACGGTTGATTTGCAAGCCGAAACAATTAATGATAGCACTAACGCTGTACTTGAAATGTCTTCATCCATTCAGCAAATTGCAGTAAAGTCCGATACCGTTAATGAGATGTCGAATAAAGCAATGGAGGCTGTTGTGATAGGAGACAAAACTATTCAAACAGCAATTGGCCAAATGAAAATGATTCAAAGTACTGTCCAAGCACTTGAAAACACAGTACAAACACTAAGTGAACGTTCTAATGAAATCGGACGTATTGTAGAGGCCATTACGCAAATTGCTGATCAAACAAATCTTTTAGCTTTAAATGCTGCAATTGAAGCTGCTCGTGCAGGTGAGCATGGAAAAGGTTTTGCAGTTGTTGCTGATGAGGTGCGAAAGCTTGCTGAGCAATCCGCACAATCAACAATGCAAATAAAAGATATCATTGATTATATTCAAGCCGATACAAAACTAGCGGTTGAATCAATGTCTGCTGGTTCAGCTGAGGTATTAAAGGGAATTGATGTAACAAATATGGCAGGAAAGTCATTCAAAGAAATTAGTGATAATGTACAAAGCGTAACCTATGAAATAGGACAAATTTCAGAGACAGCAAAAGTTATTTCTGAACACTCCAATCAAGTGGCAATGGGTATTGAAAGTGTACTTCAGCGAACAAATGAAAATACAGCAAGTGCACAAAATATTTCCGCCGCAACAGAGGAACAGCTTGCTTCTATGGAAGAAATCGCTGCATCGGCTGAAGCCCTTGCTAAAATGTCTGAAAATCTACAACAAACAATTAGACAGTTTAAATATTAAGCTAAACAAAAATCTGGTCATAATAAGTTTTTGATATAAAGAATTTCGCTAACTTCAATAGAGAACAAGTTGTGTATAACTTGTAATCTGCTGGAGTATAGCGAAATTTTTTTGTCTAATAGACCAATTTTATTTCATCTTTTTAGCTTTCTCAGTATTCGCAAAATGCCATTTCGTAATGGAGCGTAAAAATTCCTCACCTTGTTTCCGCCAAATGCGTGCTGCTAACGCATCTACTTTCGCTGAAGCTCCCTTCAACAACTCTATTCCAGCAATCTCGCTCAGTCGGTCCATTTCTTTTAAAAATGAAGCACGAGCTAATATCGACGCGGTTGCTACGGAAAGATGTAATTGCTCGGCCTTGGTAGAAAATAGCACATCCTCTCGAACAATATCGCGTTCATTTTTTAAGTAATTGTAATAAACGCCGCGTTCCGCAAACTGATCTATCAAAATATGCTCTGGTTTTTCTGGCGCCATTTTTGCCAGTGCATTTTTAAGTGCCCGATTGTGCATCATAGCTTTCATCTTACCTTGAGAGTAACCTCGTGCTTGTAATTCGTTATATTTTTCATTGCGTAGTACAAGTACACTATGGACGCAAGCTGCACGTAGATCAGGTGCTATTTTACGCATGTAATCATCCGTTAGCATTTTTGAGTCTTTGACACCAAGTTCGTTTATAAGCGCAATTTTTGATGATGGGACATATACGGCTGCAACTGTTATTGGGCCGAAATAATCACCAGTACCAGTTTCGTCTGAGCCTAGCACCGACATCGTAGCAAAACCTTCTGGAAGAACATCGCCCTTTGCTCCTATCGACGATGATTTTTGTGTGTTTTTTACTTCTATGTTTCCCCAGCGTGCAGCTTCTCGTTCAGCTCCTCCCCCTTGGAACATTAATTTACCTGATTTGTACATCGTAATTGCTGTATCTGGGAGCTTTGCGGCAAAGATTACACCTGGAGCTTTACGCTCTACAAAATGGTTTGCATAGTAAGACATCACCTCTTTTTGTATATTTGTTGATATGGAAAGTACAATATTTGACATTTACTCGTTCCTTTCTGTCCTCGTTGTTCACAATTTTATACCTTTCATGTTATGATAATAAATAGCTTTTTTGTGTAAGCTGCTCACAATAAAAAAATTCGTGAGCACAAAAATTTTAAAGGAGGGTGCGACTATGGAAAATCAAGAAAAGAATAAAATTTCTGTGGAAATCTACGGTCATACATATAAAATGGTCGGCTCTGAATCCATGGGACATATGCGACTTGTCGCTTCGATTGTTGATGACCGTATGCGCGAAATGAATGTACATAATCCCTCTCTTGATAGCACAAAGCTTGCCGTTCTTACAGCAGTAAATACCGTTCACGATTATTTACTATTAAAAGAACAAATGGAACAATTAGAAGAAGAATTGAAAAAATTAAAGGGTTGAAGTGAATGTTAGATTTAATCATATTAGCGGTGCTATTAGCCGGGCTCATCGTTGGTGCAAAACGTGGTTTCATTGTTCAGATGATGCATATCGTTAGCTTTATAGTTGCCCTAATAGTTGCGTATATCTATTATAAACCATTAGCACAAAAATTTGTGTTTTGGGTTCCGTATCCAGGTGTAACGGATTCAGGTAGTCTTGGAGTAGTTATTGATAGCCTGGATTTAGACCGCACTTTTTACCGTGTCATTGCATTTGCAGTTATTTTCTTTGCGGTGAAAATTACAATGCAAATTGTGGCATCGATTTTTGATTTTATAGCGTATTTACCTGTGTTAGGTACAGTAAATCGCTGGCTTGGAGCATTGTTTGGCATGATTGAAAACTATTTAATTATGTTTATTTTGCTGTACATTCTTGCTTTATTGCCAGTTGCTTCTATTCAAAGTTTAATGTCGAAGTCGTTGTTAAGTGGTCTCATTTTGGAACACACCCCAATTATTACAAGTATGTTCCAAAATTGGTGGTATATTTATATGCAATAGCAAACTGTGCACTTCTCTCGGTTTTGAGGGAAGTGTTTTTACGATAGGAGGAATTCCCAATGAACAAAAAAACAATTATTCGCACATTTGAAAAAATTGCATTGTATATGGAATTACAAGGGGAAAATCCATTCAAAGTGTCTGCCTTTCGAAAAGCTGCTGCCGCACTTGAGGGGGACGAGCGCTCATTAAGTGAGATGGAGGATGTAACAAAGCTTAAAGGTATAGGTAAAGGTACAGCGGCTGTTATTGAGGATTTAATGACAAATGGTGAATCAAGCTTATTAAAGGAATTAGAAGAAATTGTACCAAAAGGATTGCTCCCGCTATTAAAACTTCCAGGCTTAGGTGGTAAAAAAATTGCTAAGCTTCATCAAGAGTTAGGGGTCGATTGTGCGGAAAGTTTAAAGACTGCTTGTGAGGAAGGTAAAGTTCGTGAGCTGGCAGGCTTTGCGGCTAAGACCGAAGAAAAAATTTTAAAGGAACTTGCAAATTTAGCAAATCGATCAGAACGTTTACCGATTTGGCAGCTGGATCCAGTTGTTTTACAAATTGAAGCTCTTCTAGGTAGTATGGAAGAAGTGGAACGTTTTTCTGTTGCGGGAAGCTTCCGTCGTGCAGCTGAAACAAGTAAAGATATTGATTTTATTGTTGTAACCGAAGCAGTTGAAACTGTACGTGAAAAGCTACTGAATGAGCTTTCTGTACAAGAAGTCGTAGCAGCTGGTGATACAAAAATTTCAGTTATTTTAGATCTAGATGAGCCTGTAAGTGTAGATTTCCGATTAGTAAGAGATGTTGAATATGCAACGGCCTTGCATCATTTCACAGGCTCAAAAGATCACAATGTACGCATGCGTCAAATTGCTAAAGCCCGTGGTGAAAAAATTAGTGAATATGGTGTAGAGCAGGCTGATGGCACCGTATTAACGTTTAAGGATGAAGAAGAATTTTTTGCGCATTTTGATTTACCATTTATCCCGCCGAGTTTGCGTACAGGAACAACGGAATTTGACAAAACAGATGACATTAAAAGTCTAGTGAAAATAGAAGATATGAAAGCAGATTTGCATATGCATACGACTTGGTCTGATGGTGCATACTCTGTAGCTGAAATGGGCAAGGCATTAATAGCGCGTGGCTATCAATATAGTGTTATTACTGACCATTCACAATTTTTAAAAGTAGCGAATGGTCTAACGCCGGAGCGCTTAACAAAGCAACGTGCTGAAATTGAGACATTTAATGAAGCACATCCAGATTTCCATTTATATGCGGGGACAGAAATGGATATTTTGCCGGATGGTTCCCTAGATTTTGAAGATGAGGTGCTAAGAGAATTAGATTTCGTAATTGCCTCTATTCACTCTAGCTTTACACAATCGCAGGACAAAATTATGGCACGTTTACTGACGGCGATGCAAAATCCGTACGTTCATATGATTGCACATCCAACTGGTCGCATTATTGAGGATCGTAATGGCTATAATCCTGATATGGAGCAATTAATTTCGTGGGCAAAGGAATATGGTAAAATTTTAGAGTTAAATGCGAATCCATATCGTCTTGATTTATGTGTTGATCATTTAGAAATGGCTTTGGCAGCTGGTGTGCCCGTAGCAATCAATACGGATGCCCATGATATTGCTCATTTACGCTTTATGGATATTGGGGTGCGCTACGCAAACAGAGCATGGTTGAAAAAGGATATGATTGTGAATACATGGACGCGAGAACAGTTTGAAGCGTTTATTCGACGAAATAAATAGGTTGAGGAGGTGTTCTCGGTGATCGCAGAACGCGCATTGAAAACACTAGAATATGATAAAGTACGTCAGCAAGTGGCTACATACTGTACTTCTTCAATCGGTAAATCAGCGGTTGATGAACTTGTACCACAGACAGACTATGAAAAAGTTGTACAATTATTAGAAGAAATGGATGAAGGACTATCCATTTTACGTGTTAAAGGCAATGTGCCGATGGGTGGAATTTTTGATGTGCGACCAGCTGCAAGGCGTGCACAAATCGGTGGCATGCTGTCAGCGATGGAACTAATGGAAGTTTCAAGTACAATTCGAGCTAGTAGAATTCTTCGTAATTTTATCGAAGATATAGAATCAGAAGAAGTGATTGAGATTCCTCATTTCATCGCCAAAAAGGAAGCAATGCCTGTTTTGACAGGCTTGCAACATGAAATTAATAACTGTATTGATGACAATGGCTCAGTGCTTGACTCTGCAAGCCAAACTTTGCGTTCAATTCGCCAGTCTTTGCGCGCAGAGGAGGCTAAAGTACGTTCTAAGCTAGAAAGCCTTATACGTGGGAGTAATGCTTCAAAAATGCTCTCAGATACACTTGTAACGATTCGTAATGATCGCTTTGTTATTCCCGTTAAGCAAGAGTATCGTCATCATTATGGTGGAATTGTGCATGACCAATCATCTTCTGGCCAAACATTATTTATCGAGCCAGATTCGATTGTACAAGCGAATAATGAAATTCATCGCTTAAAAATGAAAGAGCAAGCTGAAATTGAACGTATCTTACTTGCCTTAAGTGCAATGGTAGAGGAAGTAGCTCCAGATTTATTTAACTTAGTAAAAGTACTAGGTGAGATTGACGTTATTTTAGCGAAAGGCAAGTACGGTCAAGCGAACAAATGTACAATGCCTAAAATGAATAACGACGGCTATATTCGACTTGTTCGTGCACGTCATCCACTTTTACCAATTGAAACGGCGGTTGCTAACGATATTGAATTTGGGAAAGACATCACGGCAATTGTGATTACAGGACCAAACACGGGTGGTAAAACCGTCACTTTAAAAACAGTTGGACTATGTACATTAATGGCACAGGCTGGGTTACCAGTTCCTGCACTTGATGGTTCAGAGCTTGCTGTTTTCAAGCAGCTTTTTGCAGATATTGGAGATGAACAGTCAATTGAGCAATCATTGTCAACATTCTCCTCTCATATGGTCAACATAGTAGATATCTTACAAAAGTTTGATGACGAATCACTCGTTCTATTTGATGAATTAGGTGCCGGGACAGACCCTCAGGAAGGGGCAGCTCTGGCCATCTCCATTTTAGATGAAGTACATGGTCGTGGCGCCCGCGTTATGGCAACAACGCACTATCCTGAGCTAAAAGCATATGGCTATAATCGTCCAGGAGTTGCCAATGCAAGTGTAGAGTTTGATATTGAGACATTGAGTCCAACATACCGTCTACTTATTGGTGTACCAGGCCGCTCTAATGCATTTGAAATTTCAAGTCGCCTGGGCTTACCAGAATCGATTATTGACCGTGCGAAAAGCTTTACAGGTACAGATCGCCATGAAGTAGAGTCAATGATTGCTTCACTTGAAGAGACTCGTCGCCAATCCGAAGATGATGCAGAACGCTCTCATGAATTAATGATAGAGTCTGAAGCCCTACGAAAAGAGCTACAAGAAAAACTACAAGCTTACGATGACCGCAAAGAAGCACTCGATAAAAAAGCGAAAGAGAAGGCTCGTAAAATTGTTGATGAAGCAAAAAGAGAAGCAGAATCAATTATTACTGAGCTTCGAGAAATGCGCAAAAATGCAGACCAAGTTGTCAAAGAGCATGAACTCATCGAAGCACGTAAACGATTGGAAGAAGCTACACCACTTGAAAACAATAAAGTGCTAAAAAAAGCGGCACAAGTAAAGGCTCGTTCACAAAACTTAGTTGTCGGAGACGAGGTAAAGGTGTTAAGCTATGGACAACGGGGTACATTGCTCGAAAAAGTATCAGATATCGAATGGGTTGTCCAAATGGGTATTTTGAAAATGAAAATCTCGGATAGTGATCTAGAGTACATTAAACCCGAAAAAGAACCTGTTCAACGTATGGCTGGTGTGAAAAATCGCAATAGCCAAGTGAAATTAGAATTAGATTTACGCGGCGAACGGTATGAAGATGCCATCATACGTACGGAAAAATATATTGATGATGCCTTGCTTGCTAACTATGGGCGTGTATCAATTATTCATGGTGTCGGTACAGGTGCATTACGTCAGGGAATTCAAAGCTATTTGAAAAAGCATAAGCGTGTAAAATCCTTCCGTTTTGGTGAAGCGGGCGAGGGAGGATTAGGTGTCACGGTTGTGGAATTGAAATAAGCAGTAAAGGGGACGGAGAAAAATGCTGAATTCTAGCTTTTGGCGATATCCAATTATCGAAACGGCGGGATATTTTAGTGTTGTTGTATTATGTTTAGTCGTCTCGATGGCATTGTTCGAAGTCGTTACGAAATATAAAAACTGGGAAGAAATTAAAAATGGTAATATCGCTGTGGCACTTGCAACCGGCGGGAAAATACTGGGGATCTGTAATATTTTTCGCTTTTCCATTGCGCGCCATAGTACTTTAAGTGAAATGATTGGCTGGGGCCTCTTTGGTTTTACATTACTGATTGTGGCGTATTTCTTATTTGAATTTATGACCCCACGTTTTAATGTTGATCAAGAAATCGCAAACGATAATCGCTCAGTCGGTTTCATTTCCTTTACCATTTCACTCGGTCTATCGTTTGTTATTGGGGCAAGTATTGCATAGGAGTGTAATGACATGGAAAAATTAGCAAAAGTACTAATCGTTGTCTGCATCGCATTTTTGGCAGTCGGTGTCTATTATATGATGACCCTTTAAGCAAAAAAACGCATCCTTTTATGAGGATGCGTTTTTTTATGGGTAAAGAGAAGAATTGCTCGAGTGTCTAGCGACGGAAAGAAGTCAAAGCGACGGAAAGAAGAGTCAGGGCGACGGAAAGAAGAGCCAGGGCGACGGAAAGAAGAGTCAGGGCGACGGAAAGAAGAGCCAGAGCGACGGAACGAAAGGTCAAAGCGACGGAAAGAAGGCAGGGCGACGGAAAGAATAGCCAGAGCGACGGAAAGAATAGCCAGAGCGACGGAACGAAAGGTCAAAGCGACGGAAAGAAGAGTCAGGGCGACGGAAAGAATAGCCAGAGCGACGGAAAGAAGAGTCAGGGCGACGGAAAGAATAGCCAGGGCGACGGAACGAAAGGTCAAAGCGACGGAAAGAAGGCAGGGTGGCGGAAAGAAGAGTCAAAGCGACGGAAAGAAGAGCCAGAGCGACGGAAAGAAGAGTCAGGGCGACGGAAAGAAGAGTCAGGGCGACGGAAAGAATAGCCAGGGCGACGGAAAGAAGAGCCAGAGCGACGGAAAGAAGAGTCAGGGCGACGGAACGAAAGGTCAAAGCGACGGAAAGAAGGCAGGGCGACGGAAAGAAGAGCCAGAGCGACGGAAAGAAGAGTCAAAGCGACGGAAAGAATAGCCAGAGCGACGGAACGAAAGGTCAAAGCGACGGAAAGAAGGCAGGGCGACGGAAAGAAGAGTCAAAGCGACGGAAAGAATAGCCAGAGCGACGGAACGAAAGGTCAAAGCGACGGAAAGAATAGCCGAAGTGACGGAAAAGTGTAAAGAACTACTCTGGCCCGAAGAGAGCCCCCCTCAGGTTGAGTGTGTAACCGCCCCAATAAATAAAAAACTACTATACCCTCAAAAAAAATCATAAGTTACATCATCCTCATATCAACCCTATCTAAAAATAATACTAGAACCTATTAATATTCCTTCATCTATCTAAAAAGTTATCATTAAAAAAATATTTTTGGAATATAGAAATATTAACTCAGTTTTGTGCATGAAAAAAGAAAGAATGAATGAGTATTCATACGCTCTGTCGATCAAAAATCCTAAGAAATACAGTTATATAAATGTTGTTAAATGCATAATAATTAATCGAAAATGCACTTATTTTCTATTTTGTGTTTGAAAGAGTATTTCTTTTTCATTATAATTAAAATAAGAGTTTACAAATTTGGGGCAAAGGGGAGAGGACGTATGACAACAAAACCATGGCTAAAAAATTATCCTGAAGAAGTACCATCGTCTTTAACGTTTGAGGAAATTCCTGTGCAAGAGTTTTTGACACGTGCCTATAAAAAGAATCCATCCAAAGTTGCGATTCATTTTATGGGAAAGGATTTGACGTACACTGAGCTATATGATTCAGCGCTAAGGTTCGCAAACTATTTACAAGCCCTTGGAGTAGAGAAGGGAGATCGAGTAGCTATTATGCTACCAAACTCACCGCAAAGTGTAATCGCTTACTACGGGGCAATGTATGCTGGAGCGATTGTCGTACAAACAAATCCACTTTATACTGAGCGTGAACTTCAATATCAAATGGCTGATTCAGGTGCGAAAGTTATTTTATTGATGGATATTTTGTATCCACGTGTTATGAAAATCATAAAAGAAACTGCACTTGAAAATGTAATTGTCACGGCTATTAAAGATTATTTACCATTTCCAAAAAATTTGGTTTATCCCTATATTCAAAAAAAGCAGTACGGTTTTAGTGTAAAGGTTGAACATAGTGGTCAAAATCATTTATTTACAGAAATTATGCGCTCAGCGCCCATCAAAATGATTGATATTCCATTTGATTTTGAAGAGGACGTAGCACTGCTTCAATATACAGGTGGAACGACTGGCTTCCCTAAAGGTGTAATGTTGACCCATAAAAACTTAATTGCTAATACAACAATGTGTGATGCGTGGATGTATAAATGTGTACATGGCGAGGAAACCATTATGGGCATACTGCCATTCTTTCATGTTTATGGTATGACGGCTGTTATTTTATTATCCGTATTCACGCAAAATAAGATGGTGTTATTACCAAAGTTTGATGCAGAGACAGCGTTAAAAACAATTGATAAGCAAAAACCAACACTATTCCCAGGTGCACCGACTTTATATATTGGTTTATTAAATCATCCGGATATTGCAAAGTACGACTTGTCGTCTATCAAAGCATGCATAAGTGGATCCGCTTCATTGCCTGTAGAGGTGCAGGAGAAATTTGAAGCGGCAACAGGGGGAAAACTTGTCGAAGGATATGGATTAACAGAAACTTCTCCTGTCACACATTCAACACCTATTTGGGGTAAGCGTGTCATGGGCTCGATTGGTTTACCTTGGCCAAATACGGATTCAATAATTTTACGTGCAGGGGATGCTGAGGTGCTTCCAGTCGGTGAGGTTGGTGAAATAGCTGTAAAGGGCCCTCAGGTTATGAAAGGCTATTGGAATCGCCCTGAGGATACTGCAGCGGCGTTCGTAGATGGCTGGTTTTTAACAGGCGATCTTGGCTATATGGACGAGGAAGGCTATTTCTATGTAGTTGATCGTAAAAAAGATATAATTATTGCAGGTGGTTTTAATATTTACCCTCGTGAGGTAGAGGAAGTACTATATGAGCGCGAAGAAATCCAAGAATGTGTTGTTGCTGGTATACCTGACCCGTATCGTGGAGAAACCGTAAAAGCTTATATTGTTTTAAAAGAAGGATATTCGATTACGGAAGACGAATTAAATAAATATTGCCGTCAAAACTTAGCTGCTTTCAAAGTTCCTCGCTATTATGAGTTTAGAGATGAGCTACCGAAAACAGCAGTTGGAAAAATTTTGCGGCGCGCATTAGTTGATGAAGAAAAAACGAAATTGGTGAATAAAGAAGCAAAATAAATACGTGATAAAGTATTGACAAGCAAAGATGTAAATTATAATATGAAAATATGAATGAATGACCATTCATATTTTCATATTTTTTTAGGTTGCCACGTCATATCCTTAACAATCTATCAGTTTGAGATGGCTGGTCATTGAAGGATGACATCATGTATTGAGCATGAATTTAGACGTGTGCAAGTTTTTTTAGGTGGTGATATAAAAGTGAAACGTGATAAGCCAAAATATAAGCAAATTATTGATGCAGCTGTCATCGTTATTGCAGAAAATGGGTATCACCAAGCACAGGTATCGAAGATTGCTAAACAGGCAGGGGTGGCCGACGGAACAATCTATTTATATTTTAAAAATAAAGAAGATATATTAATTTCTGTCTTTAATGAAAAAATGGCTGTTTTTGTAGAGTCATTACAAGATATAATAGAAAATGGAAGTACGTCTAAGGACAAACTTTCACGAATGATTGAAAATCATTTTAATGTTCTAGCGACAGATCGATACCTAGCAACCGTCACACAATTGGAACTACGACAATCGAATAAAGATTTACGACTGAAGATCAATTCGGTGTTAAGAGAGTATTTACAATTACTTGATCAAATTTTAATCGAAGGTATGCTGTCAGGTGAGTTCAATCAAACGATGGATGTACGCTTGGCACGTCAAATGGTATTTGGAACAATTGACGAAACCATTACATCGTGGGTTATGAATGAATATCGATATGATTTGATAGAACAGGTTCCAAAAGTTCAGGCATTAATCTTGAACGGCATTAAAGCTTAAAAGGATGTGGAGAAATGGAATTTCTAAGTTGGAAAGCAGAGGATGGAGTAGCGATTATTACAATTGCACGCCCACCAGCAAATGCATTATCTCGTGGGATCATTACCGAAGTAAATGCTGTGCTAGATGAAGTAGAAAATGATGACACTGTACGTGTCCTTGTACTTCATGGCGAAGGTCGTTTCTTCTCAGCTGGTGCAGACATTAAAGAATTTACAGAGGTTGGATCTGGTGATGAATTTTCAAAACTAGCGAACAATGGGCAACAAGTTTTTGAGCGAGTTGAATCGTTCTCTAAACCTATTATTGCTGCAATTCATGGTGCTGCACTAGGTGGGGGCCTTGAACTAGCGATGAGCTGTCATCTGCGCTTTGTGACAGAATCTGCGAAATTAGGACTACCTGAATTACAATTAGGTCTTATTCCAGGTTTTGGGGGTACACAACGACTACCTCGATATGTAGGGGTTGCAAAAGCTGCAGAAATGATGTTTACAAGTGAGCCGATTTCTGGTACAGAAGCTGTACAATGGGGTTTAGCGAATCGTGCATTTACAGATGAAGCATTATTGGAAGAAACGCTAAAGGTAGCGAAGAAAATTGCGAAGAAGAGCCCAGTTGCTTTAAAAGCAGCTATTCAAACATTGCAATATGCTAAGCATGCTTCGTTTTATGAAGGTATTGAGGCAGAAGCAAAATCCTTTGGCACAGTATTCGTTTCGGAAGATGCAAAAGAGGGAATTCAAGCATTTATTGAAAAACGCGAGCCTGTGTTTACTGGTAAATAATATTCCATCAGTGTCGATAGCGACTTGAAAGAGTGATATCGACGTTATCGACACTGAAAATATATAATATTTATAAGTTTACTTAGAAATAAAAAACGTTGCAGGAGGTATGGATATATGAATATTTTTGCATTAATTAAACGTACGTTTGATACAGAAGAAAAAATTGTTGTGTCGGGTGGTAAAATCCAAGAGGATGGCGCAGAGTTCATCATCAATCCTTACGATGAATATGCCATTGAAGAGGCAATCCAAGTACGTGACGCTGCTGGCGGTAAAGTAACAGTTGTATCAATTGGTGGCGAAGATACAGAGAAGCAATTGCGTACAGCTCTTGCGATGGGAGCAGATGAAGCAGTTCTTATTAATACAGAAGACGATCTAGATGAACTGGATCAAAATGCAGCAGCATATATTTTAGCTGAATATTTAAAAGATAAAGATGCTGATTTAATTTTAACAGGAAACGTTGCAATTGACGGAGGCTCTGGCCAAGTAGGACCTCGTGTTGCAGATTTACTAGGTATTAACTATGTAACAACAATTACAAAGCTTGAGATTGACGGAACATCTGCGAAAATTGTACGCGATATTGAAGGTGACTCAGAAGTTATCGAGACATCTTTACCACTTTTAATAACAGCTCAACAAGGTTTAAACGAGCCACGTTACCCATCTTTACCAGGGATCATGAAAGCGAAGAAGAAACCGCTTGCAGAACTTGAGTTAGATGATTTAGATATTGATGAAGATGATGTAGAGGTTAAGGTAGAAACAGTTGATATTTTCTTACCGGCTCAAAAGGCAGCAGGCCGTATTCTAGAAGGCGAACTTTCTGCACAAGTAAAAGAGCTAGTAAACCTACTTCATACAGAGGCGAAAGTAGTTTAAGTCATCTGATGACACAAATCGAATCTTAAAGGGTAACGGAGGGAATATACTATGACAAAAAAAGTATTAGTATTAGGTGAAGTTCGTGAAGGAAGCTTACGTAATGTTTCTTTCGAAGCAATCGCAGCTGCAAAGCAAATCGCAGACGGTGGTGAGGTTGTTGGTGTTCTTTTAGGGGATGCCGTAGCAAACTTAACTGGTCCATTATTTGAATATGGTGCAGACCGTGTTGTAACAGTGGAGCATCCACATTTAAAACAATATACATCTGATGGCTATGGTCAAGCTTTATTAGCAGTAATTGAGGAAGAAAAGCCAACTGGTATCGTATTTGGTCATACTGCAAACGGTAAAGATTTATCACCGAAAATTGCAAGTAAATTACAAGCAGGTCTTGTATCTGATGTAACGTCAATTGAGGGTGCTGGCGATGATGTTGCATTCATCCGTCCAATTTACTCTGGTAAGGCTTTTGAAAAAGTTAAAGTAAAAGACGGTTTGGTTTTAGCTTCAGTTCGTCCAAATAATATTGCACCATTAGAAAAAGTAAGCGGTAAATCAGGTGACATCACTTCTATTACTGTAGATATTACAAACCTTCGTACAATCATTAAAGAGGTAGTACGTAAATCTTCAGAGGGTGTTGATCTTTCTGAGGCAAAAGTAGTTGTAGCAGGTGGTCGTGGCGTAAAATCTGAGGAAGGCTTTGAACCATTAAAAGCGCTAGCAGATTTACTTGGTGGTGCAGTTGGTGCTTCACGTGGTGCATGTGATGCTGAATATTGTGACTACTCACTTCAAATCGGTCAAACAGGTAAGGTAGTAACACCAGACCTTTACATTGCAGCGGGTATTTCTGGAGCGATTCAACACTTAGCTGGTATGTCAAACTCAAAAGTAATCGTTGCGATTAATAAAGATCCAGAAGCAAATATTTTCAAAGTTGCGGACTACGGTATCGTAGGTGATTTATTTGAGGTAGTGCCTCTTTTAATCGAAGAATTTAAAGCGTTAAAAGTGAATGCCTAATTAAATTATCTTCATTCAGCAAATTTACTGAATGAAGATAAAGCCTCCGGCGGATGTCACGGATTTTGAATTGTGCAGGCACAATTCGAAATCCGGACACAATTACGCCAAGGCGAAATTAATATTTGTTTTGTAGCGGGGAGGATGTGTCTTCCCCGCTTTTTTGCGTTCGAATTTTTTGATTTTTTAAAGTTATTGCAAAATAAAATGTTGACATAATTAATTTTAGAACGTATAGTGATGAATATTAATTTAACTTCTTTCAGCGGATCAAACATCTGTACCTGTCGCTACGCTTTCGGTACAAAAAACATCCGCTGAAAGAAATTAAAGCCTCCGGCGGATGTCATGGAATCGGGAAGGAGTTCTTTGTGCAAGCGCAAAGCCGATTCCAGACGCAATTATGCCGAGGCATAATTGATTTTTATAAAGAAACGCAAAGATTAGGAGTAGTAAAAGCTCATTATTTGGTGAAGAGAGCTGCGGGTTGGTGCGACGCAGTCCAATAAGACTTTGAACTTGCCTAGGAGCGGTAAGATAAATGGAATTCGCAGAATATTCTATTTGCTGGACGGTTAACCTTCGTTATTAGGTTTTAAAGCTGGGTTCTAATAGAACCAATTAGAGTGGTACCGCGGTTTGCTTATGGCATATCGTCTCTTCTTTCATTTGATAATGAAGGATCAGACGATATGCCTTTTTTGCGTCTAGGCTAAAGTGCTACATCCTCGAGGTCGCTTCGATCCCCGGGCAAAAGTGGAGGAGCACTTACTTTTGCTTCGGGCTCTCCAGCGCTTGTCGGATGTAAACGAGCACTTTAGCGCATTTGTTGATTTTAGGAGGTAAGGAAATGGAAAATGATAATCAGAAATTACAGAGAACGATGACCTCACGGCATATTACGATGATGGCTTTAGGTGGTGCCATTGGTGCAGGGTTGTTTAAGGGAAGTAGTACAGCCATTGATATGGCAGGACCATCAGTACTTATTGCGTACTTAATTGGTGGGATTATTCTGCTATTTGTTATGCAAGGTTTAGCAGAAATGGCAGTCCGCAATAGCGAAGCGAGAACATTTAGAGATTTAGTGCAAGTCGTTTTAGGAAAGTATCCAGCTTATTTCCTAGATTGGATTTATTGGAAAATGTGGGTGTTAAATATTGCGGCGGAATCTATAGTGGCGGCCATTTTTATTCAGTATTGGTTGCCAGATTATCCAATTTGGATACTTGCATTATCTGTTTCGGTGTTAGTTACAGCCATTAACTTGTTATCGGTGAAAGTTTTTGCTGAAACTGAATATTGGCTGGCGTTAATAAAAATTACCGTTATTGTGGTGTTCATCATAGCGGGACTAATTTTATTGCTTGTTACTTTTGGTAATCATACAGCTGTTGGTTTTTCAAATTTAACGGAGCATGGTGGTTTCTTCCCGAACGGATCAATGGGGTTGATTGCTGCAATGCTTGTAGTTATTTACTCTTATGGTGGTACTGAAATTATTGGTATTACATTAGCGGAAACGAAAAATCCAGAGAAAGTAGTGCCAAAAGCTGTTCGCAGTACATTAGTACGTATCGTGACTTTTTATTTAATTCCTTTCTTTATTATCGTTAGTTTGATTCCTTGGAATGAAGTAAACGGGGTGCCAGAAAGTCCGTTTGTAATGGTTTTTAAAATGATTGGGATTCCTGGTGCTGACCATATTATGAACGCTGTTGTTCTACTTGCTATTATTTCATCAATGAACTCGGGACTTTATGGTTCATCACGTGTTCTGTATACACAAGCTGTGGACGGGCGTGTACCTAAAATCTTTGCCCATTTATCAAAAAGAAAAGTTCCGGTATATGCCATATTAGCGTGTACGTTAGCTTTATATATGGCTGTAATATTTTCTTTATTTGCGGGAAGCAAAACTTTTGATTTCCTAATGGGTTCGCTTGGATATACCGTGTTATTTATTTGGTTAATTATTGCGATTGCACATCTGAAATCGCGTAAAAAACAGCCGGAAAAAACAAGTACCTATGCAGTAAAATTGTTCCCTTATACAACTTGGATCGCTATTATTGCGTTAAGTGCAATTCTGATTGGTATTATTTTCACAACATCTATTATCGTAACAGGTATTACATTAGCTATTTATCTCTTTATTACGCTAACGTATGTCTTTAAAGGTCGTTTTCAAGAGAATGAGGCTTAATAACAAAATCAACTAATGCCTTTTTCGATCTTATTTTTCATAAATTTTGCATACTAGGCAGATTGTTCGCTCAAGAGAATTTATCCATGCTATACTACAAACATAGTAAGTTTAAGGAGGATTTCAAATGGCAATTGTACATGCAACAGATGCAACTTTCCAAGACGATATTAAAGAAGGTTTAGTACTAGTAGACTTTTGGGCTGCTTGGTGCGGACCATGTAAAATGATTGGACCAGTTCTTGAAGAAATGGATGCTGCAGGTAGTGCGGCTAAAATTGTAAAAGTAGATGTAGATAACAACCAAGGTACTGCAGCGCAATACCAAATTATGTCTATCCCATCATTACTTTTATTCAAAGACGGTGAATTAGTAGATAAAACTGTTGGTTTCCAACCAAAAGAAGCGTTAGAAGCATTTATCGCAAAACATGCTTAATTTGTAAGAAAAAAAGAGTCAAGCCATCAATATGATGTGCTTGGCTTTTTTTCGTTATATAATATAGAGGAAAAGCGAACGTTATATTTGAGAATAGACAAATCTTTATTTGCTTTTTTAGAAAAAGGGGGCAGGTAGGCGATGAATGATTTAATTAAACGAAAGCTTGAAATTTTACCAGATCAGCCTGGCTGCTATTTGATGAAAGATCGACAAGGAACTATTATTTATGTCGGGAAAGCAAAAGTGCTGAAAAATCGAGTACGCTCGTATTTTACTGGTACGCATGAAGGGAAAACACAGAGACTTGTAAGCGAAATAGAAGACTTCGAGTACATTGTGACATCCTCCAATATTGAAGCTTTAATTTTAGAGCTTAATCTTATAAAACTACATGATCCGAAGTACAATATTATGCTAACGGATGATAAAACGTATCCGTATTTAAAAATTACAAATGAGAAACATCCACGTCTTATTACAACACGAAAAGTGAAAAAGGATAAGGCGAAATATTTTGGGCCATATCCGAATGCGTATGCAGCAAGTGAGACAAAAAAGCTGCTAGATCGTTTGTATCCTCTGCGAAAATGTGTACAACTCCCTACCAAGGTTTGCTTGTATTATCACATGGGGCAATGTCTAGCCCCTTGCGTGAAGGATATTGAAGCTGAAACTTACCACGATATGATTGAGGATATGACAAAATTTTTAAATGGTGGGGTTGAGGAAGTCAAAAAGGAGCTAGAAGTAAAAATGCTAGCGGCCGCAGAAAATTTAGAGTTTGAGCGTGCAAAGGAATTTCGCGATCAAATTGCACATATCGATACAGTCATGCAAAAGCAAAAAATCGTATCAAGTGATACAACGAATCGTGATGTATTTGGCTATGCCGTCGAGAAGGGTTGGATGTGTGTTCAAGTTTTCTTTGTTCGTCAAGGAAAGCTTATAGAGCGAGATGTCTCGATTTTCCCGGTTTATCAAGAGGCAGAAGAGGAATTTTTAACGTTTGTTGGACGATTTTACGAGAAGCTAGAGCACATTAAACCTAAGGAGATTTTTATCCCACAATCTATTGATGCAGATATTTTAACGGAATTACTAGAAGTTAAGGTACTGACACCAAAACGTGGGCAAAAAAAAGAGCTAGTTGAATTAGCGACGAAAAATGCTGAAATTGCTGTAGCAGCGAAGTTCCAGCTTATTGAACGTCAGGAAGAGCGCACAATAGGAGCATGTGAGGCGCTCGGTGAAGCGATGGGCATTTCTACGCCGTTACGGATTGAAGCCTTCGATAATAGTCATATGCATGGGACAGATGCTGTATCTGCAATGGTTGTATTTATCGATGGAAAACCTGCGAAGAAGGAGTATCGAAAATACAAAACACGTACCGCCGCCAAGCACGATGATTACGGGGCAATGCAGGAAGTAATACGTCGTCGATACACACGTGTATTAAAAGATGGTCTACCTTTACCGGATTTAGTACTAATAGATGGTGGGAAGGGACAAATGGAAGTCGCGCGTGAAGTATTAGAGGATGAGCTCGGCCTTGTCATTCCAATTGCCGGATTAGCAAAAGATGAAAAGCATAATACTTCACAGCTTCTATTTGGTGATCCACCAGAAGTTATTGCGTTAAAACGTACAAGTGATGGATTCTACTTATTACAACGAATTCAGGATGAAGTACACCGCTTTGCTATAACCTTCTTACGACAGCAGCATGAGAAACACGCTATACAATCTGTCCTCGATAATATAGAGGGAATTGGTCCAAAGCGAAAACAACAATTACTCAAGCATTTTGGTTCTGTCAAAAAAATTCGTGAGGCAAGTATGCAGGCATTACAAGAAGCAGGGATGCCTGCTAATCTTGCTAGCAATATTCATGCTTATTTTCATTCAGCAGAAGACTCTCACCTCTAAAGGTAGTGAGATGAATGCAGATGGAATTCCTTTTCAGTGGGTGTACAAACACCTACTGAATGAAAATAAAGCCTTCGGACGCATTGTTTATCTGTGCGAAAGCGAAGCGTCAGCGGCAAATGTCTTCTGCGCGAAAGCGAAGCGTCAGCGGCAATTACGCCAAGGCGAAATTGATTTTCGACAAGACACATTGTCAAAGGATTAGACGTATGCTAAGGTTGTATATAACATTGCTCTTCAATAAAGCGATGTTATATACGGCGCCTTAGTTTTTTTAGTAGTTTCTACTTATTGAATTGGAAATTTCTTCACTAAGGTTCAATTAAATACGATCACTATTTAGTGATGATAGAGGTGCAAGGTTCAAGAGTAGTACATGCGAGGACGAACAAGTCCAGTGAAAATGTATGAAAGGGGAACTTGCCGAAGTGGAGCATCGTTGTTTCCGATGCTGTGCTGGTTTTACATTTAAGAGATGTAAGACTGTCGATTCTAAACGTTTCGGAGAGCTATCACACATGCGCAAGTTACTTTATTGTACATGTTATAGGCAGCTTTCACGTTATGTGAGGAGCTGCCTTTTTAGTTTTCCGAAACAACATTTTTTCAAGTCTGTTACTTTTACCTAAGAGGTGAAGGGGTGCTATTTGCTTTTGTGGTGTTATTTTGTGAAAAGCTGCAAAAGCATAGCTACTTTATAATCAGTAAAATGATTGAATACGAAGGAGAATGATAAAGATGGCGAGAGTTGTGATGAAATTTGGTGGTGCTGCATTAGCATCAACAGAGCACATTCAAAATGTTGCGCAAAAGGCGATTGCAGAAAAGGAAAGAGGTTTTGATGTTGTCGTTGTCACTACAGCTATGAGGAGTATATCTAAAGAATTAACAAAGATGGTTCGTGATTTATCAGACAATGCATCTAAGCGTGAACTAGACGCATTACTTTCAACAAGCTCACAACTTACTAGTACATTAGTGGCAATTGCTTTACAGGAGGAAGGATATGATGCTGTGTCATTAACGGGCTGGCAGGCAGGCATTGAAACTGATGCTATGTATAGCAATGCCCGTATTGATGGGATGGATGCTAGACGAATAGAAGAGCATTTTGTACAGGGGAAAATCGTAGTCGTTGCTGGGGAACAGGGTATCGATAATTTACGGAATATTACGACGTTAGGTAAAGGTGGGGCGGAAACGACGGCTATAGCCATTGCAGCAAAATTGAAGGCGAAGCGGGTAGATATTTACACGAATGTGGATGGAGTCTATACAGCTGATCCAAGTCATGTTGCTGGGGCACAAAAGCTAAAAGAAATTTCCTATGATGAGATGCTAGAGCTATCAAACTTAGGGTCACAAATTTTACACCCGCGAGCTGTAGAGTTAGCAAAGAAGTTTCAAATCCCGGTTATCATTAGGTCGAGCGAAATAGATACAGTAGGTACTTTATTGAAGGAGGAAGTTGAAATGGAAAAAAATTTAATTGTACGAGGTGTTGCCTATGAGTCAGACGTTATTCGCTTAACGATTGGTTATGATGCTTATTCTAATGCTTCGTTAGCAGATATGTTCACAATACTTGCGGAAAATCGTATAAACGTCGATATAATCGTACAAGCAATAATTGATGGCTTAAAGCCGACTGTATCATTTACCATTTTAAAAGAGGAGTTCGCTGAAGCATTACGTGTACTAGAAGATAGTAAAGTATCACTAGGATTTAGTTTTGCTGATTTTGAAATTGGTTTAGCGAAAGTTTCCATTATTGGATCTGGTATGGCATCTAATCCAGGGGTGGCTGCCCGAATGTTTGATCGTCTACGCCGTGAAGATATCCCTGTAAAAATGGTAAGTACTTCTGAAATAAAAGTGTCTGTCGTTGTACCTCAGGACGAAATGATTCGTGCAGCAAATGCATTACATGATGAATTTAATTTATTTCAGGAAATGTCTTTTGTACAGAAAGCGTAGCGACAACTGAGTGATCAACTTCGTGCCGCTGACGCTACGCTTTCGCGCAAAAAACATTTGTTGGCCTAATGCCTTCGGACGCAATTTAAAAGAGTCAAAGATGGATAGAGCACCCAAAGTCAAATTCGTGGATAGAGCCACCAAAATCGTGGATAGAACAGCCAAAGCGACGGAAAGAAGGGCATAATTGATTTTAGAACAAGCGCTTTTCATATAATGTTGAAGAGGATGTGTCAGTAAAAGGCACATCCTTTTTTGTTCACATCAATTTAATACTTTATCTAATTCTATTGTTATATAATAAAATATGACATTTTTTACCAAAGGGAAGGTGGAAGTTTGTATGGGGTTATTTGGTTTATTTCAAAAGTCAATGGATGAAAGCGTTGAGAAGCACAACGATTTAGAAATACAAATATTAAAAAAGCGAATTTTGGAATTGGAACTTGAGCAGGAAAGTATTGATGTGAAAAATGCGATTTTAGACTTTGTACTAGCGCATATGGAGTTAATTAATTTTCAAACGGCTTTAAAGGTTCAAAATGTCTCTACGAGTGTAGGGGATATTTCAGCAATGAGTGAAGAAATGTCGTCAAATACAGAGGAGGTGCTTGCGGTTGAGCAAAATGTTAATGCAAACATTCAAGAAATAAAACAGCATTCATTACTACTTGTAGAAGAAATGGAATCATCCATTTCAAAAGGTGAAATGGTTCAGGAGCTGTTGACCAAAGGAGCAAATTCAACAGAGCAACTGAATGATGAAATGACTAAAATGGATGATATCAGTAAAGGTGTAACCGGGATTGCCGATTAAACGCAACTACTATCTTTAAATGCCTCTATTGAAGCCGCACGTGCTGGTGAGCATGGAAAAGGCTTTAATGTTGTCGCGATGGAGGTAGGGAATTTAGCCAACAGCTCGAAAGGTTCATTGCAAGAAATGACAAAGATTCGCTCAGTCATTGATAAGAAATTACATAATACAATAACAAATATTAAAGAAGTCGAACATTATTTAACTGACTTTATAAGTGTCATGAAGGACAAAATTGCTAATCTGACTGTAACAAGTAGAAATATTGAAGAAGCAGCACATGGTATTCATCAAATAACAGTTGCATCAGAAGAAAATGTAATAGCTGTAGGTCGTTTAGCGGAAACGACGACGGAATTATCACATTCTAGTGACTTCTCGGATATAATACAAAATCAAGTATCTGAAATGTTAAAAGCTATTGCACCGACAATCAGAAAACCATCAGAGCAAACGGTAGTTAGCCAATTGGCAGCAAGGTTAATGGATCATGCTAGCTTTTTACGAAATGCTATTCAAAAGGCTGGTCAGAAAGAAACGATAAAAACGTATCATCAATGTATGTTTGGAAAATGGTATTACGGACATTTTGAGGAATATCAGAACTTACCAGAATATCGTCATATTGAACAACCACATGAATTAGTACATATGGCCGCACAAAAATTAGTGAATGAACTGTCAATTAATAACATAGAAGAAATGATTCAACACTCACTTAATATTTTGGAGGCATTTATTGGGTTAATAGATGTACTTTTAAAAGAAAGACGTGCACAACTATAAATTAGAAAAATGATTCGTAAACATAAACGAGGGGGTGATTTCCGTTCTGGCTAGGCGCTTTGTAGCTGTCGCTTTGCTTTTCGCTACAGAAAACATTTGTTGCTGACGCTTCGCTTTCGCACAGATAAAACATTTGTTGCTGACGCTTCGCTTTCGCGCAGAGCAGAGCTTCCTGGGGGCGTCCGATGAGCCGCTTCACTTGCTATGCTCGCTCCAGGGTCTCGGGCCAACACGATGTTGGTTACGAAGGCGTTATCACAGGACGTGATGTTCTTAGCCTTCGTTCCTCTATTGCTGATCCCCAAGGAGTCGCCCAGCCTCCACTCCAATCAGCCAATTCACATGACATACGCTTTAGCAACATGTCATCCCTAAACTCATCATCATAACGAGGGGGTGATTTCTGTTCCATCACGACGCTTTACTGGGGGCGTCCAATGGAGCTACTTCGCTTGTCCATTTATGACGCTACTCCAAGGAGTTGCCCAATCTTCGCTACAATTAACTTCTATTGTATACATAAAAAGGATTGTCATCCATAAATGTGGGATGGCAATCCTTTTCGTTTTATTCTGTAGGAACGGTATTCATGATTCTTTCTTTAACGTCCCATTTTACTGTGAACGTTACATTTTGTTGCTTTTCACGTTTTTCATCATAGCATTCTGTTAAATAACCTTTTACTTGCTGGATTTGCTCAGCTATAAATCCTGCTTCAAGTCTAAAGCTTCGAAGACCGATTTGTAACAGTTCTGGATCATTTGTCAACTGGAATATACGTCCATCTTTCGATTCTTTGACAAGCTCTAAATTACCCCAACAGGCATCTGCGAAAAATGCGATAAGTTCATCTTGACTTGTACATGGGAACTTCCGAGCTAGATCTTTTCCTGCCCAGTAAAGGACATCATCTTCGTGTTTACCAAGAATGGAAGATAAAATATAATCGCGAATTATCTCATAGCCAAATGCTGAGATTGTAGGAGATGAAGTGTTTAACATTGAAAGCCTTCTTTCTTAGAATTTTCTTAAAATTCGACACTGATAAAGTAAAGATAGATTTTTCGAGAAAAAACGATGCATCATGTACTAGATTACTTATTTAATAAGGAATATGAAAAACTTTAAGTTGCCTTGACGCTCGTAGCTCTTGAGAGTACAATAAACATGTCATAATATTGTACCATGATGAAATACACAGTCAATGAAGTATCAGTTACAAAATGATGACTTCTTTAGTTGTGCTATTTTAAGTACTAAGGGGGGTAACAGTCTTGTCGAAAGATCGAGAGTTTTTATGGCGTCGCTTACATTCTCTACTTGGTATCATTCCAGTAGGTCTGTTTTTAACGATGCACCTGTTCATTAACTTTACAGCAACAGGCGGAGCAGAAAGTTACAACGATGCTACCGCAGTAATGGAAAAGATTCCATTCCTTATCCTAGTTGAATGGATTGTCATTTATATTCCATTAATGTTCCACGCATTCTATGGTGTCTACATTGCATTCACTGCTACACCAAATACAGGACGTTTCAGCACATACCGTAACTGGATGTACTCATTACAACGTTTCACTGGTGTATTCTTAGTGATCTTCATTGCATGGCATATTTTCCAAACTCGTATTCAAAAAGCACTTGGTACAGAAGTTGATTACGACATGATGGCGGATATCGTTTCTAATCCATTCATGCTTGGATTCTACATCGTTGGTATTATATCAGCAACTTTCCACTTATCTAACGGTTTATGGGCATTCCTAGTTAGCTGGGGTATTGTACAATCTCCTCAGTCTCAAAAGATTGCTACTTATGTAACAAACATTATTTTCGTAATTCTAAGTGTAGTTGGTGTGGCTGCTATTTTAGCTTTTGTTTAATTTAATAGAAGCTACTATAGAGTACATGCAATCATTGCAATTTTTTAAGAGGAGTGAGAAATAATCATGGCGAAAAGCAAAATAATTGTTGTCGGCGGCGGTCTAGCTGGTCTGATGGCAACGATTAAAGCAGCTGAAGTTGGTACTGAAGTTGATTTATTCTCATTAGTTCCTGTAAAACGCTCACACTCTGTATGTGCGCAGGGCGGAATTAATGGTGCGGTAAATACAAAAGGTGAAGGGGATTCTCCTTGGATCCACTTTGATGATACAGTTTATGGTGGGGACTTCTTAGCGAACCAACCACCTGTTAAGGGTATGTGTGATGCAGCCCCTGGTATTATTCACTTAATGGACCGTATGGGTGTAATGTTCAACCGTACACCAGAAGGTCTTCTTGACTTCCGTCGTTTCGGTGGTACTTTAATGCACCGTACAGCCTTCTCTGGTGCAACAACTGGTCAGCAATTACTATACGCACTAGACGAGCAAGTTCGCTCTCACGAAGTAGCTGGTTTAGTGAACAAATATGAGCATTGGGAATTCCTTGGTGCAGTAGTCGATCCTGACGGCGTTTGTCGTGGTATCGTAGCGCAAGATATGCGTACAGAAGAAATCAAATCATTCCGTGCAGACGCTGTTATTATGGCGACTGGTGGCCCTGGTATTATCTTCGGTAAAACAACAAACTCTGTTATTAATACAGGTTCTGCTGCTTCTATCGTTTACCAACAAGGTGCTTCATACGCGAATGGTGAGTTCATCCAAATTCACCCAACAGCGATTCCTGGAGATGACAAAAACCGTCTAATGTCAGAGTCAGCTCGTGGAGAAGGTGGCCGTATTTGGACTTATAAAGACGGTAAACCTTGGTACTTCCTGGAAGAAAAATATCCTGCATATGGTAACTTAGTACCACGTGATATTGCAACACGTGAAATTTTCGACGTTTGTGTAAACCAAAAACTTGGTATCAACGGCGAAAACATGGTATACCTAGATCTTTCTCATAAAGATCCACATGAATTAGATGTAAAACTAGGTGGTATTATTGAAATCTACGAAAAATTCGTAGGTGATGATCCACGTAAATTACCAATGAAAATTTTCCCAGCAGTTCACTACTCAATGGGTGGATTATGGGTTGACTACAACCAAATGACTGAAATTCCTGGTCTATTTGCAGCAGGTGAATGTGATTATTCTCAACATGGTGCAAACCGTCTTGGTGCGAACTCATTATTATCTGCTATCTATGGCGGTATGGTTGCTGGACCAAACGCAGTAGATTATGTTAAACATCTTAAAAAGCATGCTGAAGATATTCCACAAGAAGTATTCGATGCTCGCGTTAAAGAAGAACAAGCTAAGTGGGATGCTGTCATGAAAATGGACGGCACAGAAAACGCTTACTTGCTTCATAAAGAGCTTGGTGAAATGATGACAGCTACTATGACAGTAGTACGTTACAATGACCAACTTCAAGATACATTGAATAAACTTGATGAATTCCAAAAACGTTGGGAAAACATTAACATCAACGATACACAAAAGTGGAGTAACCAAGGTGCTCACTTTACGCGTCAGTTAAAAAATATGATTTACCTTGCGAAAGTAATGACAAAAGGTGCATTATTACGTAATGAATCTCGTGGTGCACATTATAAGCCAGACTTCCCGAACCGTGATGATGAGAACTTCTTAAAAACAACAATGGCGAAGTTTGATCCAACTACTGGTAACCCAATCATTACTTACCAAGAAGTCGACGTTTCATTAATTCCACCACGTAAACGTGATTACTCTGCGAAAGGAGACTAAGAATTATGAATATCGCAGCTAATACTGGAAGAATGGTAAAAGTTGAAATTTTACGTCAAGATACAAAAGGTGGCAATGGCTACTGGCAGAAATTCGAAGTTCCTTATCGCCATGGTATGAACGTCATTTCTGTATTAATGGAAATTCAAAAGAATCCAGTTTTGTCAAATGGTGAAAAAACTACACCAGTTGCATGGGATATGAACTGTCTTGAAGAAGTTTGTGGTGCATGTTCAATGGTTATCAATGGCCGCCCACGTCAATCTTGTTCAACTCTTGTTGACCAATTGACTGAGCCAATTAAACTTGAGCCTATGAAAACTTTTCCAGTTATTCGTGACTTACAAGTTGACCGTGAACGCATGTTCAATGCACTTAAAAAAGTTAAAGCATGGGTTCCAATTGATGGTACTTATGATTTAGGTGAAGGTCCACGTATGCCAGAAGGTAAACGTCAATGGGCTTATGAATTATCTAAATGTATGACTTGTGGTGTATGTATGGAAGCGTGTCCAAACGTGTCTGAAAAAGCTTCATTCATCGGACCAGCACCATTATCACAAGTACGTCTATTCAACACTCACCCAACTGGTGCAATGATTAAAGACGAACGTTTAAATGCAATCATGGGTGATGGAGGCCTTGCAAACTGCGGTAACTCACAAAACTGTGTAGCTGCTTGTCCAAAAGGTATTCCTTTAACAACATCTATCGCATCATTAAACCGTGCAACTACAGTGCAAATGTTCCGTAACTTCTTCGGTTCTGACCACTACGTTGACTAATAGTACAAGCTTTACTCCCAAACTCCCTTACACTAAATGTGTAAGGGAGTTTTTTTCTATGAAAAATATTAAATAATTTTGTAGAATAAAACTCGTAAATGCTTGATTGATCCTACTCACCATTAAAGTTTCGTACTATAGGGAGTTCAGATAGGGGCATTTTCAAGAAAGAGTAATAAACTAAATATGATGTCTTCATTACAGCATAAAAAGATCGAATTACGCAAAAATAGGATAGGTATCATTGGGGTGTACAGAAAATGAGTTTTACCGAGTAAAAATGTGAATTTTCTATGATAATATAGTGTTTTCCTTTATAATGAATGTATATTCATTTATGACTTGCGAATTCCATTTGTTGTTTTGGAAGAAGCGAATAAAAATTAGGGGGATGGCTAAGATGAAAGCAAATTATATCGGAGATTTTCAGGAATGGACAAAGGATTTTGCATTTTTTATTGAGGTTCGTGTACGTTTTTCAGAAACGGATATGTACGGTCATATGAACAATACAGTTAGCTTTACATATTTTGAACAAGCACGAATCGATTATTTCCGTCATTTAGGTGTTCTAATGCCATCAGCAATTGATGAACATGTAGAGGGTATTCCGATTGTAGCCGACTTACAGTGTGATTACGTGAAGCAAGTTTTCTTTGATGATGTGCTAAGAATTTATACGAAGGTAGCGACAGTAGGGAACTCATCATTGGATATTCATTACTTAGCGAAAAACCAGCATGATGAAGTTTGCTTTACGGGTCGTGGTACGGTAGTGCAAATGAACCCTCGAACTGGTAAGAGTGTACCACTATCTGAGGAAGAAAAAACTCACTTAGCAAGCTTGGTGTTCCTATAGTATTGGAAACGGATTACGAAAGTTAATTGTCCATAGACAAAAATAGTGAGAGTTATATTTTTCAACATTGCAAAAAGTTTTCTCGAGGAAATAAGTATAAATAATGATTTCGACGATTGAAATTGCACTTTTACGACTCATTACAAAAAGTTGTGGATGACACCATATATATAAGTTGATTGAAGTAAAGACTGGGCGACTCCTTGAGAATCAGCGGCTCATTATACGCCCCGTGAAAGCGCCCAGTCGGAACGGAAAACAACCACTTGTTATGGTGATGATCCATTTTTAAATAAATTCATTAATCGGTGGAAGTAATTTCCGATTTTTTTTAGGAAACACGAGATATTAATGAAAATAGCCGTCACCGCTCCTCATTCCTTAACATAAGTTACAATACGTGCGGGGGAGGAGGGTGTAACTGAAAATGAATGGCTCTCATCATCGTTCTCTTTTAACGAACCGAGAACGTGAAATATTTGCGCTTTTATTAGCTGAAAAAACAACGAGGGATATTGCAGAGCAACTTGGTATTAGTGAAAAAACAGTGCGAAATCACATTTCCAATACAATTCAAAAGTTAGGTGTAACGAATCGATCTCAGGCGTTAATTGAGCTGTTACGCTTAGAAGAATTTAAATTAGACTAATTGGACACTTGCTATTTCAGAAAAAAAACGACAAAATAGAACTATTCAACGTATTTTTAGGAGTGAAATAGTTATATGTCGGATGAAGTAACAAAGCACTCACCTGAAACCGTTGCAACGGTTGAAAAGGAATTACGCTATATAGCGGCGATTGTGAAGCAAAAAGGAAGAGAGATTGTTTCACAATATGCGATTACGCCGCCACAATTTGTTGCATTACAGTGGTTAGAAGAGCTTGGAGATATAACAATTGGCGACCTGTCAAATCGATTATACTTAGCTTTTAGTACAACAACAGATCTAGTGGACCGAATGGAGAAAAATGAATTAGTCAAGCGAATGCGTGACGAAAATGATCGTCGTGTCGTTGTTGTTCATCTTCTCGAGAAGGGCGAACGTATTATTCAAGAGGTTATTGAAAAAAGACAGCAATATTTGCAAGAGAAACTTGTTGGTTTTAATGAACAAGAAGTCGCGCAATTATCAAGCTATTTAGAAAAACTACATGTACACATGAAACAGGATTGAGGCGGAAAGTATGAATGCCCCGATAGGCGTTATTGACTCAGGAGTAGGCGGTTTAACCGTAGCAAAAGAAATAATGAAGCTGTTACCAAACGAAACGATCTATTATATTGGTGATACAGCAAGATGTCCGTATGGTCCAAGAAGTCGTCAGGAAGTACGAAACTTCACTTGGCAAATGGCAAAAGCACTAGAAAAAATGAATATCAAAATGCTCGTCATTGCTTGTAATACAGCGACTGCAGTAGCACTCGAAAGTTTACAAAGAAATATGCCTTTTCCGGTACTAGGCGTTATTAATGCTGGCGCACGTGCAGCTGTAAAGAAAACGAAGCGACATGAAGTCGTTGTGCTTGCAACAGAAGGAACAATTAAAAGCGGGGCGTATGAGGAAGCCTTATTATCACTGAATACGTCGACTCATATTATTCCGCTTGCTTGTCCAACATTCGTACCACTTGTAGAAAGTGGCGAATATAAAGGCGAATTTGCAAATAATTTAATTGCGGAAGGCTTAAAGCCGTTGAAAAATGAACAATTTGATACGGTCATACTAGGATGCACGCACTATCCAATTCTGCAAAAACAAATTGAAGCTGTTGTAGGAGAAGAAGTTTTTGTGCTTTCTTCTGCTGAGGAAACAGCAAAGGATGTTCAAGAAATGCTTGAATATAATGGCACTTTGGCTGATCCAGACGCTGTGCCTGCCCATAAATTTTATGCAACTGGTTCAGTACCGATTTTCCGTTCAATTGCTGAAAGCTGGCTTGAGCAAGGTACTCTCCGTATAAAACGTATGACATTAAAATAAAAAATCAGCTTAGCTAGGGGCTAGGCTGATTTTTGCCGTTTTTAGCATTGTACATAAGGGGACCGAGCACTTTTTTGAAGGTGAAAATTATGTTAAGATGAGTGCGCGAAAGATTTTAGGAGGAACGAAAATTATGACAAGATTTGATGGAAGAAATGTAGATGCGCTGCGTCCTGTGAAAATAGATAGTGAGTATTTATTGCACCCAGAAGGCTCAGTGTTAATTCAAGTAGGCAATACAAAAGTAATTTGCACAGCAACGATTGAGGATAAGGTTCCTGGATTTTTACGTGGACAAGGCAAAGGGTGGATTACTGCAGAATACTCGATGCTACCTCGTGCAACAGCACAGCGTACAGCACGTGAATCATCTCGCGGCAAAGTCAATGGCCGCACAATGGAGATTCAACGATTAATCGGTCGTTCATTACGTGCGGTCGTTGATTTAGAAGCACTTGGTGAGCGTACGGTGTGGATTGACTGTGACGTGATTCAAGCAGATGGAGGGACGCGTACAGCTTCAATTACAGGAGCATTTGTAGCGATGACACAAGCAATTGCTAAGTTTGTAGAAGAAAAACAATTAGCAAAATTCCCAATCACAGACTATTTAGCTGCAACAAGTGTTGGTATTGTAGAGGATCACGGAGCAATTTTAGACTTAAACTACGTTGAAGATGTTGCTGCTGCTGTAGATATGAATATCGTCATGACAGGTGCAGGACGCTTTGTTGAGCTTCAAGGGACAGGTGAAGAAGCAACCTTTTCACGTGAAGAGTTAAATGAACTGCTGGCGTTAGGTGAAGCAGGCATTCAACAATTGATTGCACTTCAAAAAGAGACACTAGGTGAATTGGCTAACAAAGTGGGAGGAAATGAATAACATGAAACAAGTAGTCATTGCAACTAAAAATAAAGGAAAAGCAAAAGATTTCGAAGCGTTATTTGGTCCACTTGGCTATGAAGTAGTAACGATGTTTGATGTTGCCCCAGAGATGGAAATAGAAGAAACAGGCACTACTTTTGAGGAAAATGCAATCTTAAAGGCAGAAGCATTGGCAAAAGAGCTAAACACAATTGTTATTGCTGATGATAGTGGCTTAGCTGTGGATGCATTAAATGGTGAACCTGGTGTTTATTCTGCACGCTATGCGGGTGATCATGATGATGAAGCAAACATGGTTAAGTTGTTAGAAAACCTAAAAAATGTCGAAGATGAAAAGCGTACAGCACGCTTCTGCTGTTGCATCGCTATTGCAGGACCTGATTTTGAAACGACAACAGTTTTTGGTACTTGTGAAGGTATCATTGCACACGAAAAACGTGGTACAAACGGATTTGGTTACGATCCAGTCTTCTTTGTCCCAAGCTTAAACCGTATGATGGCAGAGCTAACAGCCGATGAAAAAGGAGCAATTTCCCACCGTGGGAATGCTATTCGAAAGTTGAAGGAACAATTACCTAATCTTATAAAATAAGAGGTGATATCCATGCAAATACTGGTCATGAGTGATACACATGGTGATAGTAATGTGATTGAAAAAGTGCGTAGCTTTTACCCAAATGCTGATGCTTTCATTCATTGTGGAGATAGTGAGCTTCCTTTCTCTCATAAAGCATTGGATGGCATGAAGAAAGTACGCGGAAATTGTGACATCGATCAAGCCTTCCCTAATGAGGAAGTATTCGGTTTAGAGGACGTCACAGTCTTTGTAGCACATGGACATTTATTCAATGTTAAAACTTCAATCTTATCGTTATCATATCGTGCCAAAGAGGTAGATGCACAAATTGCGTGCTTTGGTCACTCTCATATTCTTGGGGCGGAAATGATTGATGATGTGTTATTTTTAAATCCTGGGAGCTTATTAAAACCACGTGGTCGTAAAGAAAAAAGCTTTGCTCTTGTAGAGGTTGAAGCTACGTATTTTGAAGTAAAGTTCTTTACGGATGATAATAGCTGTATTTCCAGCCACAAGTTTATGCGAAAATGATGTAACAAAAACGCTTAAGTTTTAGAAACTCTAAGCGTTTTTTGTTTTATCTCGGCCCGATTGGTAAGACAAAATGGTAAAAATGGCTATGAATTGTTTATGACGAAGTAGAAAAAATAAAGATAAACGTAACGAAGGAGAAAACATGGAAAATACAATAGGATGGAATTTTGATAATAGCTATACTCGCCTACCAAGCATTTTTTATTCATTAATTAATTTAAATCCAGTTCGTTCACCAAAGTTAATAATGGTAAATGAATCAGTTGCCAATTCACTTGGATTAAACGTCGATGCTTTGCAAAGCGAGGAAGCAGTAGCGGTTTTTGTAGGTAACAACAATCCAACTGGTGGCATGCCCATTGCACAAGCTTATGCAGGTCATCAATTTGGTCACTTTAATATGCTCGGAGACGGAAGAGCACTGTTATTAGGGGAACAACTAACACCAGCTCATGAACGCTTTGATATCGCATTAAAAGGCTCAGGAAGAACTCCTTATTCCCGTGGCGGAGATGGTAGAGCAGCACTTGGTCCAATGCTACGTGAATATATTATTAGTGAAGCCATGCATGCACTTGGTATTCCAACTACTCGAAGTTTAGCTGTCGTGACTACTGGAGAATCGATCATCCGTGAAACAGAACTTCCAGGTGCAGTTTTAACCCGTATTGCAAGCAGTCATTTGCGAGTAGGAACTTTCCAATATGCAGCGAACTTTGGAACTGAGGATGAGCTAAAAGCTTTGGCGGATTATGCTTTGGAACGTCACTTTCCTAATGCTGATGAAACTAAAAATCGTTATTTAACACTACTACAGGAAGTTATCAAGAAACAAGCATCTCTCATTGCAAAATGGCAGCTAGTTGGTTTTATTCATGGCGTCATGAACACAGATAATATGACCATTAGTGGAGAGACGATTGATTATGGTCCTTGTGCTTTCATGGATACGTATGATCCAGCGACAGTATTTAGCTCTATTGATCGACAGGGACGTTATGCTTACGGGAACCAGCCTAATATCGGTGGATGGAATTTAACACGACTGGCAGAATCATTAATACCGTTAATCCATGAAAATCAGGAAGAGGCTATACACTTAGCTCAAGAGACTTTAAAGCAATATCCTCAGCTGTATTATGCAAACTGGCTAACAGGTATGCGGGCAAAGCTTGGGATATTTAACGAAGAAGATCAGGACGGGGCACTCATTGAAGAGTTTCTAAAGTTAATGCAGCAACATCAAGCTGACTATACGAATACATTTATCGCATTAACCTTCGATAAATTTGATGACTCACCGTTATTTAATACAAATGAATTTAAAGAATGGCATAAGAATTGGCTCGCAAGGATAGAAAGACAGCAAGAAACTAAAGATATGTCTCAACAATTAATGCGCGATTATAATCCAGCAGTTATTCCACGAAATCACCGTGTAGAAGAAGCATTAGAGGCTGCTGTTGAGCAGGGTGACTATAGCGTTATGGAGCGATTATTGGATGCGCTTGCTCAACCTTTTGCACATTGTGTGGAGCAGCAGGAATATGCGACATTACCAACGCCATCTAACCAACCATATCGAACGTTTTGTGGCACATAAGTTGAAAAACGAGGGAATAGAGCCATATTAAATAAAGTATGCCTCTTGGCAAAAAGAGGGGTTGATTTCCGTTCCGACTGGGCGCTTTGTAGCTGCCGCTTTGCTTTCGCTACAGAAAACATTTGTTGCTGTCGCTTTGCTTTCGCACAGAGCAAAGCTTCCTGGGGGCGTCCGATGAGCCGCTTGGGCCAACACGATGTTGGTCACGAAGGCGTTATCACAGGACGTGATGCTCTTAGCCTTCGTTCCTCTATTTGCTGGCTCCGGGGTCTCGGGCCAACATGATGTTGGTCACGAAGGCGTTATTACAGGACGTGATGGTTTTAGCCTTCGTTCCTCAATTTGCTAATCCCCAAGGAGTCGCCCAGTCTCCACTCCAATCAACCAACTCACATAGTATGTATCTTATGTATGAAAGCGAGTGGCCTGGAACGGAATCATCCTTATTTAAATAGCAACAACATTCACCAAAATTACCTTGACCCATTTTGTTTTTTTATTTTGAAAAAATGTCACTACATAAATTCCTGAGCATACGCTATGTTATGAATAGTAGTGAAGGGAATGTGTAAAGTGCATAAGTATTCAAAAGGTTGGTTTGTGAAGCAACTTCGAGATCATGGTATTTTGGTGCATCCACAATATAAAAGTCATTTAGGCAGTTATAAAGAATCCGAACTGCGCAACTTATATTACCGATATGTTGAAACAGAAACATTAGATTCAGAACAAAAATAATCATTTTCGTTTGAATAACTCCTTTGTAGGAAAGAATCTAACTACAGAAAGGAGTTATTTTATGTGGAGTAAACCGTGGATTTTAACGCAAATATGGCAAGATGTGTTGTTTCTACATTGGCCAGTATCACCTAAGGATTTAGAACAGTACATTCCGCAAGAGTTGCAGCTGGATCTCTATGAAAATAACGCTTGGCTTAGTGCTGTCCTTTTTAAAGTAAAAGGACAACGACTGAGATTTCTACCACCATTCCCAGGAGTAGGTACTCATTTGCAGCTTAATGTGCGGACATATGTTACATATAACGGCATGAAGGGTATCTATTTCTTTAACTTAGATGTTACGAATCGTTTTATTGTACAAATAGCTACAAAGGGCAGTTTATCATATCGCCATTCAAAAATAGCTTTAAAACAAATAGGGAACAATTTCTCTTTTACAAGTTTATATCAAGGTGCACTCGATGAAAGGTTGGAAATTTCATATCAACCGATTGCCAGTGAAACAAGTAGTTCTACCTTTGATAAATGGTTAGTAGAACGTTATCATTCTTGGTCAAAGTGGAAGAATTCCCTATTTCGCATAGATATAGATCATATGCCATGGCAGCTACAACGAGTCCATATCAACATTGAGAGCAACACACTAGCTCCATTTGTGAGGGAATCTGTCCAAGGCATTCAACCGATTGCTCATTATTCGAAGAGTAAGCAAGCTAGAATTTATTCACCAAAAATAGAATCCGGATTCAAAAATGCTTAGTGAATCTGGTTTGCTTTTGTTTGTTGATTAGTAGTAGTTTGACTTATTCTTCATACATCATTTTCTTTGTCATCCCACCATCAACAGTTAGATTAATGCCTGTGACGAAATTATTTGTGGGGCTAGTTAAATATAAGCAAGCCTGTGCAATGTCTTCAGGTACGCCTACACGCCCCGATAAATGCTGCTCGTGATCAATCATACGGAGCTGTTTATAATCACCTGTTTCAATCCAACCAGGTGAAATACAATTAACCGTAATATGATCTGGACCTAAAGAACGCGCTAAAGCATGTGTAAATGCAACGATACCGCCTTTTGTTGCTGCATAGGCTTCGGTGTGGGGCTCAGACATCTCAGCACGTGTAGAGGCTATAGAAACGATTGAGCCACCATTGGACATTAGCTAGCATAACTTTTGCAGCCTCTCTCGAACACAAAAAGACACTCGTCAAATTAGTTTGGATCATATCGTTCCATTCGTCCGACCTTCAGTTTTTTTGCTTTTCATTATTTTAGCAAAAGTAGAGATGAGGAGGGCATAATGGGGTACAGGAAATCATATAATATTAATATGAGGCAAACCTTGCCTTCATAGTAAAATTAATGTTGACATTTTGATATAAAGCACATATAATAAATATTGTCCTTGATATGGACTACATAAAAAAATAACATCATGTCTCAGTAGCTCAGCAGGATAGAGCAACGGCCTTCTAAGCCGTCGGTCGGGGGTTCGAATCCCTCCTGGGACGCTAACTTAAGCCTTACAGCCATAACGGTTGTAAGGCTTTTTATATTTATGCATAAATGTATATTTTATTATTTGGTGCCCAAGAGGTGCCCAAATCAATCTTTTTCATCAAAAAGTTTATCAAAATGAGAACTAGCTCGTTGATCGGTTTCTTGTAAAAGATGTCCATAAGTATTCATTGTTGTTGTAATATTAGAATGACCTAATCTTGATTGAATAACTTTTGGGTGTTCTCCGGCATGAATTAATAAAGTAGCCGAAGTGTGACGTAGATCGTGGAAACGTATTCTAGGTAAATCAGGATTCCTTTTCATAAATCGGTCCCACCATTGACTTATTGAATCTGGGCGATATGGTTTACCGAATTCATTTGAGAAAAGAAAAAAGTGTTCATTCCATTCTCGCTCGGTGCCAGCCTCTTCTAATTGATATTTTTTAACTGCAGCAAGTGTAACTAAATCATTCATTATATTCGATGGAATAGTTACTACACGTTTTCTTTTACCTTTTGTCTCTTTTACAATGATCCCATCTCCAGTTAAATTAACTAAAGCTTGTTCTATTAAAAGAGTATTGTTTTCAGTGTTTAAGTGTTTTCCTTCTATCGCTACTAATTCACCCTGGCGTGCAGCACTTACAACAGCAAGTTCAACCAATAATCTTTTTTCGGCAGTTTCACGATTGTTTAGTCGTTCAAACAACAATTTAACTTGTTCAGCGTTATACGCTGTGCCTTCTTCGTATTTAAGTTTCGGTAGCTTTACATTTTTACATGGACTTTCTTCAATCAAGTTCCATTGGACAGCTACGTTCATAATACTCGCGAATGCTTTATAAATATTATGGACAGTCGAAGGTGCCAATTCACCTTCTTGTTCATCTAACCTACGTTTTTTCTTCTGTAAATCTCCAACAAAGAACACCACATCAACTTTTTTAATATCTTTTAATTTCATATCACCAAAAATAGGGAGAATGCGTTTTTCTAAATGTGTGCAGTTATCTTTAAAAGATCTAGCGCTATAATGTTGTTTTGCATAGTTTTCTTTCCAACGAGGATAAAGATTGTTTAATGTTATCGAATCAATATCACTAAAATAAACATCTTTATTCTGTTTCATCTCTTCTTCAAATAAAACTAATAGGCGGATCGCTTCTTTTTCATTCTTAGCTTCTACATTTTTAGTTTTCCGAATGCGTCGATTACCTCGATATCCTAAATCAGCTATAAGTTTGAATTTATTTTTTCCTATATTTTTAACATATCCCACTAAAATTACTCCTTTCTTCACGAAAGTCTCTATTATAAAAATGATTATAAGAATAATGGTGCAATCTCTTATAAGCTACATCTTCTTCTACTTTAAATTGTTCGCATATAAGATGAATTGCTTTTTCTTCATTAAAAGGCAGCTCCAACTTATTTAGCATAAAAGTAGGAACACATGCATGTAGCATGAAATTATCTGCCTTCCACTCTTGATACTCTATCCATGAATACGGCATCTTTTTTTGACTTCCACTATGCCAGAGCGCATGACAAAGTTCATGACAAAAATCTTGCCACATTTCCTGCTCATTCAAATCCTCATTTAAAAAAATATAAACTTTGCCTTTAAGGAATAAAGCCTGACTAGGATTTTTCCAATAATATAATTGAATGTCTAATCTATAGGCTATCTCTCTAAAATCTAATTGATATGGTGAAAAGATACCTAATCGAGTGTATAGATTTTCAATAAAATCTTCTGTATGCGTTTTATAAGAAATTCAAATCAGCCCCAAACTAAATCTATTAGAACATATGTTCTATTTTAGTTTACAATAAAACCCCACTTCTGGGAAGAAGGGCTTTAGTAAATTTTTACTTCTTTTCATGTTTTATAATTTCCCAAATATCACGTAATCGACGAACTGCTTCTTCATCCGACTCAGGAAGTTCTTTATAAAAGACCTGTAACTCAGGATCATTAGCAAATGCTAGAAATGCAGCTTCGCTATCATAAGGTTGTTTTTCATCTGTTTCACAAAGAATATAACCGACACTTACGTTATATTTTTCTGCTAACTTCTGAACGCTACCTATAGATATTTCGTTACGTCCTTGTTCGTAGTACCCATATGCACTTTCGGAAATATTTAAAAACTTTGCAACATCTGATTGTGTTAACTTAGCTTCTTTCCTTAATTCTCTTAGCCTTTGCGGTACATTAGACATAATCACACCTCATTTAAAAATGTAATATCATTATACAACTATTTGTTGGGTAAATAGTTAAATAAAAAACAAAAACAACAAAAAGTCTAGTTTTGTGTTGACAAACAACTTTTTGTTGGGTAAGATAAAAACAACAAAAAGTTGGGAGGTGCGATTTTGAAAATCACAAACCGCCGTACTAGTCTTGTAAATGCAAGAAAACAAAAAGGCTGGCTACAAAAAGATGTAGTAGAAAAACTGTCAAATGATTATGGTATATCGATTACTGAAAGCTATTATGGAATGATTGAGCAAGGTGTAAGAACACCATCGTTAGAGGTTGCATTAGCTATTTCAGCATTATTTGATATGGAACCATCAAAAATTTTTTTAAATAACAACACAACATTTTGTTGTGTAGGGTGAATATTAAAAGACGGTCATCTAATTGTCCACACATCACCAGTTAATCTGTATATAACTCGAAAGGGGGGTGCAAATGTGAATCAGAAAACAGGTTCTGAAATTGAAAAATTACTCAATAAAAATAAATTCGAGATGCGAGAGTTACAAATCCAACTTGGTAAAGACCGCTACGAAACAGTTGTAAATGAAATAAGAGAAGTTCTAGTTCGCAACGGACTTAATGAGTTCAATTCATTTCAGTTACTTAATCATCTAAGCGATATTTTTCGAGTGGAACGTATACATGTTTGAAATTAACTTGAAATAAATCAGGATTAGTGCCATCCATATGGTCACTACGTAGTTCTTTATTTAAATCAGCAGCAGCACCTAAAGCGTTTTTTAACATTTCTTCTGCTCGCTCAGTAAATTTAGCTACGCAATAAGGACAACTAATAGGAAGTTGCTTTTCCCAATTATGCCAGTAAATCGGGAAGGTATTGTCACAGTTATAACATTTTACATCTGCATGAGTTATCAAATCAATCACCTCCAATCTACCAATAGTTTAGCAGATTGGAAAATATTAAAACACAGGAGGTTTTATCATGAATCAATTAACAAGAAATATCCAAAGTACGGAAGTGGCAGAAATGGTTGGTCGTCGTCATGACCAAGTTACACGAGACATTCGCAATATCATCGAGCAATTAGGTGACCACACTTTTGTGGAGTCCTATTTCATTGAAAGTGAATACACAAATTCTCAAAACAAACAGCAACCATGTTACTTACTTACAAAAAAAGGTTGCGAACTTTATGGCACACGTATGACTGGTGAAAAGGGTACTCAATTTGCCATAGCATACATCGAACGGTTTAACGAAATGGAAGAGAAGCAGAAAGTGAATTTCACTATGCCGCAACCAACTCAAGCAGAAATTATCGCTATGATTGCTCAACAAGGTGTTGAACAAGAACGTCGTTTGAATGTAGTAGAAAAACGAACAGCTCAACTAGAAGCTCAACAAGAAAACATCACACAAATTGTTTCTCTTAATCCTAATGAATGGAAGGACAAGGTTAATGTCATTCTAAACAAAATCGCTTTAGCTCGTGGAGGCGGTGAACAATATCGCCTAGTGAGAAATGAAAGCTATGAGTTGTTAGAAAGACGTGGCCATTGTCGTTTAAATATTCGCTTGGAAAATCGAAAGAAAGAAGCTCTATCAAACGGAATCATTTCTAAAGCAAAAATTGAAAAGTTTAAAAAGATTGATGTAATTGCTGATGATCCTAAACTAGTTGAAATCTACTTAGCTATCGTGAAAGAAATGGCTATAACACACAAAATTAAAGTAGAAGGGTTGGGAGCCTAGTGTTAGAACTAATCAGAAAAAACACTTTACTCACAGATCAATTTGCAATTGAAACTGATACAAACGTTGATCACGCTTTATCTGTTATTTCTATTAATCCAGTAGAAGGTAATGAAACTGATGGTTTTACAGAAAACACAGGTATTACTTTAAGTCTTGACTATAAAGAATTAGATGAAATCATCTTCATTTTACAAGAAGCCAGTAACGCTCTTAAACGATCAGAAAATCGGTTGTAAGGAGGTCTTCAAAAATGAATCTAACTATAGACCAACTAAAAGATGCCTTACTCAACGCGGAATTAGTTGACTTTCTTCAAAAAGCTTATAAACAGGGCGTTGAGGATGGACGAGAGTTAGAGAAAGCAAAATTCGAAAATTCTCTACCTCCAAACTTAAAAAAAGAACATGTAGCTAAAATATTCCAGTGTGAGTTAAAGACTGTAGAAAAGATCATTCGTATGGACGGTTTTCCTAAATGTCATGCACTAACGGCTCGTTATCCAAGGGATAAAGTGTTTGAATGGCGAGACAAAAATGTGATGTACATGAACTCACGATTAGGTATTTATGTGAGTGAAGAGGAAAGCCTCAGATTATTAAGAGCATAGGAGAGGCCAGGGCAAATGGCCTCAAGTCAAACTACCAATCTAGTAAGAGGTTGGGGCAACAACCTCTTATCTTTATATTAAGTTAACTTGGTCGAAATTGGTATTCGATTAAGGAATATATTCGAAATTGGAATAAAGGGGCAAAAAGATATGGTTGCAGATTTTGCAAAAGTCGGAAAGATGCTAAAGAAATTCCGCATCGATGCAAATATTACTCAGGAAGAAATGGCGGAGCGATTAGATAGTACACAATCAGCTATCAGTAAATTAGAAAGTGGCAGAAAGACAATAGATATTTTCACATTCGCTTCATGGTTGAAAATTACCGAATCGGAATTTGCCGGAACAGCAATGATGTTCGGAATGGAAGTTGCGAATGCTCTTACACACTTATCACAAACAGTTCCATCAATAGTAGGAGGGTTTATAAGTTGGATGCTTTAAAACAAATCAACAACCAAATTATTAAAGAGAAAGCATGTATCGACGACATGGTGAAAGAAGTAGCTATGCACACACAAGATGGTCGTTATCGTTTAGCCGCTGAACGTGGTCGTGATATGCAAAATTCAATATCTCGTATTCAACAATTAGAAGGACAAAAAGAATTGTACTTAACAGCACTCAAGTTTGTAGATAAGGGAATTAACGTAGAGGTGGTGAAGAAGGTTGTGGAAATGGCTAGATAACTATTTTTACTTACCTGAGGATGATGTACCTGAATCACACAAAAAGTTTTGTATCGGTGCCGCGTTAACGATGTTAGTTATCGGAGTACCAGTGATCATCACATGTTGGCAATAAAAAAGCTGCTTAATCAATGGCGTGATTAAACAGCGGACAACATATACAAGTCCAGTATACCACAAGGAGGTAATAAAGTGGACGAAATCATAAACAATCTTAAAAACGAAGCGAGAGCTTTGTATGAAATATACGCAGTAGATCGTGATGGCGGTATAGCCCAAGCGATACACAGCATCATCGATGCAATAAACATTTTGGAACGTAAAGCATACGGTCAAGCCATGACAACGGTGCATGACCTTAAATAAGACGTTTGCGAGTTATCTCGCTCTCGTCAAGCAGTTCATAATCCTCCTCAAATTGGTCTGGTTAGCCAAACACATTATGAGCTGCTTGATGGGACTAGCAATCTATTTATAAAGCCTAGCACAGTACGCCAAGACCTTTAGCGAGCGACAGCCAATAGGCCCCAGATGCGATGACAGTTTTGTAAGTAGATTGGTGGTTAAACCATCAAAAATTTCGAAAGGGTTGATAGTAATGAAATTACAACATGCTGTATCAGCACTTAGTCAGTTACCAACTTTATTAATGCACTATGGTATTCCTACAAGTGAAGTAATCTCAGCTCAATATGATGCAACTATCGAGAATGTGAACGTTAGAGTTTGTTTATTGCATCCAGAATCATTAAGTAAAATCGGTATTCCTCATAGCGAGGTTGTACAAGGTGAAAATGATTACAGTTGGACTTCTTACCACATAGTAAAGCATGGCATATCGTTCGTGGCGAATGGTCCAGCAATAGCACCTGAATATGTAGAAGCATACGCTATGCCGTTTTAGAAGGTGATTATATGAATCTTTTACTAGAAAATCCAATGGTACTTGGTCGCATTGAGTATCCAGTGCCTCCTTACGAGCCAGTTGTAAGCTTCGAAATGCACGATGATTTTGGTAGTTTCATAGCTAGTGGTGACGTGTATTTCGAAATCGGTGATGCGATCGTACACATCGATAATATCAGTGATTACTTAGCTACTGGATATAGAGATGAATCAACTTATGACATGACCGATTCAGAGGTAATTGCTTATGTAGAAGTGAATTATGGCTATGCACATACAAAAAAATAATCCTGTCCGTTGCACCGGAGAGGATTAAGTAAGGCCCATGCCAAATATCATTTCTCAAATTATAACGCATGGGCCTAATAAATACAAACGAAGGAGGTATTTTAATGAATTTGTTGCAGGAAACCGAATTACACGAACTTAATGCAATGCAACCACAAGAAAAACAGATATTCATCATTAAAGATATGGATGGACTGAATTGGGTATTACGAAAAATCAATGCTGCCAATGCAAAGTTGAATGAAATAAAATCACTGGCGGTTGCGGAACGAGAGCGAATTAATGCTTGGGAGAAAAAAGAAAGTGCTGGATTGATAAATGACATTACATTCTTTGAACAAAAAGTGTTTGAGTATCATTCACATGTTCTTGCTAATGATCCTAAACAAAAAAGTATCGTTACTCCATATGGTCGAGTGAGATCTATTACAAATGAAGCGCAACCAGAAAGATTAGATGATGAAGCTATACTCCATTATGTTATGGCGAATCAATTACCTTATGCGGAAGTGGACACTATTCGAAAATTACAGTGGGGCGAACTCAAAAAAACATTAAAAGTAGTTCAACAAGGTAATGAACAAATTGTAGTTGATACTTATGGACAAGCAGTGCCAGGTGTAACAGTGAAGCCTCAAACTACAACATTCAAAGTGGAGGTGGATGACTAATGATTTTCTCACAAGAAAACACAAATATAGCTACTGCGTTAGCAAAGTCTTGGGGTGAATTAGAGACACCTAAACATAACGCTACTGTAAAAGTTTCTTTGAAATCCGGTGGTAGTTATTCATTTGATTACACAGATTTGAACGGTATTTTTGAAGCTGCTCGAAAGGTTTTTAAAGAAAATGGAATATCAGTTATTCAAAACAGTTACACAGAGTCAACAGAACGCGGACCATTAGCGTGTGTTGAAACTATGTTTTTGCATAGTTCTGGTGAATGGGTAAAGTCATTACCTCTAAAATTCCCAGCTGCTACAGGGATGCAAGATTTCGGAGGACAAATAACTTATATGAAGCGTTATAGTCTATCGGCAATGCTAGGTATTGCAACAGAGAAAGATGATGATGCGAATGGTGCTAGTGGTAACACGTACGATTACTCTAATCGACAACAAGGTAACTCATCACAGCAATCATCAAACCGAAACAATATTCCAATGCCTTCAAATGCAAAAGAAGCTGGTGCTATTGTTATAAACTTCGGTACTAAGCACAAAGGTAAAACACTTAAACAAATATGGCAAGATGACATATCTTACATCCAGTGGCTCGCAAATGGAGAAAAAACTGATCCAGCTATTCGTGAAGGTATCGGAATGATGCAGGTTGCAGCTGCTCAACAAGAAGCACAACAAAAGATGCAACAACAGGCGGTATAAATGAATAACGTACCACACAAAGTCCTTCTGCCTGCTTGGATATTCCAACAGGCAAGAGGGAATAACGATGAAATTAAGCGCCTGGTGCTGCAATACATGACCAGGTATCCTAACTATCGAGTTATAAAAGTTAGTGGTAGTTTCGCGGTTTGTGAGCGTGAACAAAAATTATTTTAGGAGGACGAGAAAATGGATATGCAACAAACGATGAACAATGTTTTTAATCAAATGGTGGAAGAAGGAAAGATTGAAGAAATCATTCGCAAGCAAGTAGAAAGTACTGTAGAAAGCGTTGTTAAGGACACGTTGGGTTCATGGTCTAGCTTTAGTAAACACTTAGAAGAAAACTTAAAAGAACAAGTAAAACTGAACATAAACAATTTTAAGTTACCTGATTACAATTTAATTATTAAAAACACAATTGAGGAGCATGCAGAAGCAATTATGCACGAACAAGGTGTTACCAAAATGAAAGAAGCATTGGATGAAATGCTAGTTGGTGATAGTGCAGATATTAAGTTTTCTGAGTTACTTCTAGAAATGGTCAAGGATGAAATGGAGCTTGAGGAGTTGGGTTATGACGAATGCAAAGAAATTTCAGTTCATGTAGATGATAGTTATAGTAGCTTAACATTCATTTACTTTGATCCAGAGCCTGATAAACGTCAGTACGAATGTAAATACCGATTAACACTTAACGCAGATGGAATTATTAACACTGCTGAAATTGGCGGACGTGAGTTTAAAAACAGTGTAATCATGGGCGGGTTACGTGGATTTGGCCGCACTTTGTTCAAGGCATATGCACGTGGTATAAAAATAATCTTAGATGACTATGAGACAGAGTTTGGAAATCCTGAATACGAATAATGTGGATTTTGTGAATAAGTCCGTTATTAAAAATTTGAATATTGAAAATACGGAGGCTGAAGCATGAAAGTATTTCAACAAAACATCTTCGGTGGTGAGGATGAAGTTATTCAATCAGTTCCAGTAATTGTACTAAAAAACAAGAAGAAAGAAGGGCGTTACTTAGCGGCGGATATTGAGGTAGCAGACTTTAGTGACCCTGATGGAGACGTAACGATGGATGATATCCAAGATGCTTTCATCACTGTTCGTAATGACCGTCAACAGCCAGGTCCAGAAGATGTCGAAGAGGTGGTGGCACATTCAGAGGCACATAAAAAGTACATGTATGAAAATTACGGTGATAAAGCTTTCATCAGTTACGATGTCGCGAAATGGCTCGAGACATATGAGCCAGTCAACATTGATATGCCAGTAGATAAGTTCAATGAGGCTGCTTATACGAACGATTGGGAGCCAGTGAAAACTTACTAGGAGGGTTGAATCATGAAGGTCTTGGAAAACCAAATATTATTTCAATGTGATCATTGCGGTAAACGATTACTCACTAAGTACGGTGCCAAAATCCATGAAGAAGAGTATTGCAAAAGCTCACCTCAATTAATCGATAAAGGCTATGAAATTTTGATTAATTGCCAACATGATTGGAAAGAACGTTGGGCACCGATACCAGGTGAAGCACATCGTAGCGAACCTAGTCACGATGAATGTATTAAATGTGGTGCAGAGGATTACTTAGTGTATGACTTCAAAGGCTTTATTAAAGCGAAAGAAGATATTCCGGAACGCATGTTGCGTAGGATAGCAACTCTCGACAGAGATAAAAAGCGTTACGGCATAGATTGGATTTTGTAGGAGAGGTGAGGGCAAATGGGCATCATCCGAGTGGCTAAGAACAGCAACTATGTAGTGATGAATCGAACGGCATTGAACGACAACCGGCTATCTTGGAAAGCTAAAGGCATAATGGCATACATGCTTTCAATGCCAGATGATTGGGTGTTTTATATTGACGAGTTAATGACTCACTCGACAGACGGCAAAGCGTCATTTAGAGCTGGTTTCAATGAGTTAAAGACATGCGGCTACATCGAACGAAAACCTATTCGTGAAGGGCAAAGAATTAAAGAATGGGAAACAATCGTTCATGAAGTACCTATAAATTCTCTACTTACCGATTTTCAAGAAGTAGAAAAGCAAGAAGTAGAAAACCAAGAAGTAGGTTTTCAAGAAGTAGAAAATCGAACACTACTAAGTATTGATAATAACCAAGTATTGAATAAACCAAATACTGATAATAACCAAGTACTGACAGAGAGAGAAGAGAGTCAGTCGGTCAATCCTTTCTTAGAGATTAAAAATTGCTACGATTCAACAATTCGAATCAGTAACTTTACGGATCATCGAAAGATGGACATGCTCCTAGAACTGTATCCTGACTACTTACTCATTATCGAAGCTATCAAGCTTACTGCAGACCTAGGTAAATCAAGTATCGAGTATGTAAGAGGTATTCTTCATAATTGGTCCACTGAAAAAGGAGTTAAATCATACGCAGATTGGCAGGTGAAGATTGATGGATCCAATGCAGCAAGTAATTCAAAAAATACAAGAGAAGTACCTCAAGCTATCACCAGAAGAAGTAGCAATGAATGAACAAAAAGAGTTTGCCTGTCCTAAATGCAAAGATGTTGGTGGTTTCTTTGAAATGAAGGTTGATGAGGATGAAAGAAAAATTACTTACGGTAAATCATTTGAAGTATGGGTGGACTGTTCGTGTGAAAAGCAAAAGATTGCTAACAAGCTAATCAAAGCCAGTGAAATCACAGATAACTTTAAAGCTATGACATTTGCAAATTACTACACTGATGGGCAATCAAGTCTAGTATTTGAAGCGAAAGATTTAGCAATGAAGTATTTCAAGGAATTTGAGAAGCCAACTAAAGAACTTACTGAGGCTGAGGAAATGGCTGTAGGCATTGCAGTACTTGGACAACCCGGTTTTGGTAAAACACATTTGTTATCAGCACTTAGCAACAACATGATGCAAACGAAACTAAAGTCAGTCTTGTATTTCCCTTATGTCGAAGGATTTGATGATTTACGAGACGACTTTGAAAAATTACAGGCAAAACTTATTCGCATGAAGGAAGTAGACATTTTATTTATTGATGACTTATTTAAGCCGGTGAATAAACGTGATCGTAACGGTGAGGTTTCGCTAGATAAAAAAAATATGCCTATAAAAGTACCGCAGGCGAGTTCATGGGAGATAAAGCAGATTTATTCGGTGATTAACTATCGATACATGAACAAAAAGCCTATCTTTCTTAGTAGCGAGCTTGACTTCAACGAAATGATTTTACTAGATGAGGCACTTGGTACAAGGCTGTATCAAATGTGTAAACGATATTTTTTAACAATTGATAAGGATTTATCACTGAATTACAGATTAAAGTGAGGGGCGCACAGCCCCTTGATTGGAGGGTGAAGGGATGTTTCTGCAACAAGTTAAAGTAAAGAATTTTGCTGAGTCAAAGAAGGTTTATGGCACGCGGTATGGTGGTCGTAAATTATACACTTATGCGAATGAAAAGCCTGATGACATATTTCATATCGTTGGTGTCACAGCGATTAAAGAGGGTGTTACAGAGCATGACGGAGAATACGGTTATCAGTTCAATCAAAGTAAAAGCCACAAAGTTTACATCGTTGCTAAAAGTATCGGTAGACGATTCAAAGTATTGCCAGAAGATGTTGAATTAGTTGGTGATCAAAATGACTAATCCTAATCCTAATCCTTTTCAACAAGTCGCTGATTTCGTGGCGAAGATGAACGAAGCCTACCGTGAGTTGGAATTGAACAAACTCATGACTGAGATAGAGGACTTCAACAATCGAAATTACAAAGAGGTTGCTATTGATGTCGCTTTGGCTACTGGCGACCGTGAGGCTTTTAACAAATTAGTGGGGAGTGAATGAGTGATGGGACAAGTTTACATGCAATTAGAAATGGAACGGTTCATTGAGTTGAAACGAGCTGAAGAAGAAAATAAAAAGCTTCGTGAAGCACTGGAAGAAATTATGGAAGCTGAAGAACCAATCATGGAAGGTTGGGAAACGTCTGTTTACGAAATTGCTCGTAAGGCATTAGGTGGTGAAGCTCATGAATGAACAATTTCTAATCGATCAAATCATCTTGTATTTAGGTACATTCCAGCGTTTTGGCGGTAAGCACAACGAAATCATGGCTTATAAGCGTTTGGAGCAACTGAGAACGTTAAAAGGGCTGAAAGATGCTGAGGAAGCTACAGATTATCTTATTTCAAAAATGGAAGGGGCTATGGCTGCATGAGTGGGAAATTAAAGTGTTGTGAAGCGTGTAAAGAAACTATCGGTTGGAATGACGACGTAGTGCTTGTGAACGATGAAGTATATCACAAAGATTGCGTAGAGCTTTATCCAACTGGATATTATGCGATGTTGGATGGAGAGCCTTTGGGAGAAACGGAAAATGACGACGGAAGTTACGCTTTTGAAATTCTAAACAAAGGTGAATATGAGGAGGAAACAGCATGATTAAGTTTCGTAAAGGCGACATCATACACAATCGTTATGCAGGGCATCCGTCGAGCAAATATTTTATCTACTTAGGTGTTTCTGGTAGGTATGTAAACGGTCTTTCACTGCAAAAAGGCAAAGACATTAAAGAGTTCCAGTTCTACAAAAGTTCCATGAACACAATGTTAAATGGTGAACCAGCTTTTCAAGTAGTTGGGCACACAAATGCTTTTGATGTGATGAAACAAGATTTATTGAAATTTATTGAGGGGGAAATAGTTTGAATCAAACTCAACTAATTGGGCGTTTAACAAAAGATCCAGAGCTCAAGTATAGCCCGTCAGGTGTTCCAGTTGTACGGTTCACACTAGCAGTTAATCGAGAGATGAAAAGGGATGAAGCAGATTTCATTAATTGCATTGCTTTTAATAAAGTCGCTGAAAGTCTAGCTAACTATCAAAAGAAGGGCAGCAGAATAGGTGTTGTTGGACGCATTCAAACAGGTAGTTATGAAAATCAACAGGGGCAAAGAGTTTTTACTACTGATGTCATAGCTAATAGCATCGAGTTCTTAGACACTCGTTCTGAAAGCACAGGAGGCTCACAGAGCACTTCAAACTACGAATCTAGTACAAATTATCATGGAGCTAATACAGGGGCTCCACAAGGGCAGAATTACGGTAATAATCAACCAAGTTATACAAGGGTCGATGAAGATCCGTTTGCAAATAGTAAAGGGCCAATTGAGGTTAGTAGCGATGACCTCCCGTTCTAAACAAGTAAAGATTGTCTACAAGTGCCTTTTCGAACACAGGTCAAAGGAAGAATTGATTTACGTGTGGTACGAGGATTTAGACGGATACATCACTTACGAAAAATGTATGGATTGTTTGCAAACTAAACGGAAAATGACACCTACAGAACTTTATAGAGACTACAAAAGGGTTTGGGAAAATTAAATATTCGAGGTGATAAAAATGGCACAACTAAAGAAAATCACCAAGGCTAGAACACAAAGAGAATTAGAAAGATTGGTTGCTGATGATACGGAGAGAGGTTGGAACGTTGCGAGTCGGATGAACTACATCTCTCACGATCCACGACCATATCAAATACTATTGAAATTCAACACTGAAAGGGAACAGGTGAGTTTATGAGTCTACAAAATATTATCGATGCACAAAAAGAGCTTGATGCTCGAATTATCAAAGATAAAGGGCTAGAGGGCAAGGATTTAGTAGCCAACACGTTTTTAGCTCTAAAAGCTGAATTAGCTGAATTTGCTAACGAAGGTCGTTGGTTTAAACATTGGAGTAATGATCAGGAGCCGAGAACAGCAGTCATTTGTCTTTGTGTGACGTGCCAAGGTACAGGTGATGAGAATTATGAAATGGTCCAAGAAGATGCGGAATCGGGCACTAAACATAAATTCATGAAATGTGAAGAATGTAATGGTACGGGTGAATCTGGTGAAAGGAATCCGTTGCTTGAAGAATACGTCGATGCTGTTCACTTCTTCGTATCTATTGCTAACCAAAAAGGTTGGGAAGATGCACTTTGGACTTATGAAGAACAACTTGATCCAGATGAATTTGATGGTGATTTAACAAGTTGGTTCTTGGAAATGGACTATTTCTTAAGCTTGGCCTACATCCGTAAGTTCACGAATGAAGAAGAAACTAAGTGTAAAGATACATTTGGATTTTTAAACAATCAATATTGCTTTAGAACTGCTTGGATTTTGTTCTTAAACATCGGTATGAATGGTTTCGGTTTCACATGGGAACAAATAGAGGCTGCTTATTTTCAAAAGAACAAGATTAACCACGTTAGACAAACAAACGGTTATTGAGGTGCAGCATGAACGAATACGCACTTTATAAAGGTGAGCAGATGGTAGCTATAGGAACAGTGAAAGAGATAGCAACAGATTGTGGTGTTAAACCATCAACAATTAGGTTTTATCAATCTAAAGCTTATCAAAGACGTTCCAAAAGTGAAGTAAATAACAGATTACAGCTCGTTAAGCTTGAGGATTAAATACACGCTGCTGGTAGAACGGCGTTAGCTTGTTTTATCAGCAGACTTCTAAGAGTGCTAGTAAGGATGTGAAGGAATGAAAAGAATTTTAAATTACGTAGGTAGCAAGTGGAATTTGGCTGATTGGATTGTTGGTCAAATGCCTAATCACAACGTATATCTCGAAACACACTTTGGTAGTGGTGCAGTGTTATTCAATAAACAACCATCAAAAATTGAGACAGTGAATGACATTGATGGCAACATCGTGAACCTATTCAAGGTCATTCGAGAAAAGCCTGAGCAGCTGGCCAAACATATACAACTAACACCATATTCGAGACAAGAATACAACGAATCTTTTGAGACATTGCAAGGTTATTTAAGTGATTTAGAGAGAGCTAGAGTATTCCTTGTTCGTTGTTGGATGGCTCGCGGTGGTAAAACAAGTGATCGTACAGGTTGGCGACATAACGTGGACTCAACAACATTCAGCGCTTTACCTGATTGGCGCAAGCTACCAGCTGTAGTTTTAGAAGCTACCGAGCGATTACAGAATGTCCAAATAGAAAATCAAGATGCTGCAACATTGATAGGCCGATACAACAAAGAAGATTGCTTGATTTATAGTGATCCACCGTATCTATTAAGAACTCGTACTAAACGACACTATGCACATGAAATGACAGATGGACAGCACGAAATTTTATTAAACGCACTAATGAACCACAAAGGTTATGCCATGATTAGTGGCTATAACAACGATATGTATAACGATATTTTGCAAGGATGGACAAGGATTTCGAAGATGGCCACTACTGAGGCAGCACAAGAGAAATGCGAAAGCCTTTGGTTAAATCCTCAAATCCTTGAGATGGGGTATATACAGGGTTCACTTTTTGAAATTGTTTAGGAGGGCAAACATGAACGTACTCAAATTTGAAATACCAGGAGATGTGCAGGCACAACAAAGACCACGAGTAACACGAAATGGCACATTCGATCCAAAAGAATCCAAAGACTATAAATCATTCGTGAGATTGGTAGCTTCACAAATAGCACCTGATGAACTTATTACAGAGGAGATAAGACTAAGCATCGTTGTCTATCGTAAGATACCTAAATCATTTAGTAAGAAAAAGCATCAGCAAGCTGTAGATGGTGATTTAAGACCAACAACTAAGCCAGACATCGACAATCTGGTGAAGGGTATTAAAGATGGTCTGAGTAAGGTTTTATGGCATGACGATAGCCAAGTGACAGAATTAGTTGCTCGTAAGTTGTATTCGGATAATCCAAGGGCTGTAGTAACGCTTGAATGGGGTGCCTGAATGAACGCGGTACGCAAGGAAGTTAAACAGCGTAGAGCAAGGCTAATCAATCAACAGGACCACATAGCTTTTCTCCAGTGCCGAGGGTGTCCGAAACGCAAAGCTTATGATCCAAGTAAGAAATGCAGAAGATGCAAGACTTATAGGCAACTACGGAGCATTGGGAAAGAGCTTGAGCAAATTAGTCGTTTACGTAGATGGAATAAGTAATAAATAAAAATCCTCGAGAAATGGAGTCCCGACCAGACCTTCTCGAGGAAAAAATAAATACTATTAAGGATATGAATAGTATAACTTTTCTGAAAACTTTTGTAAAGGTTACTAGAAAGAAAATGTTCAGAAATCGAGGTGAATGAAAATGAGCGAATACAACAAATTAAAAATTTGCAAAATGTGCGAGCAAGCAGAGTTAGTAAACGATGATAACGTATGTGCAAGTTGCAATCACGAAGCAAGAGACAGCGAAGAATAATAATTCTACTGCACAATATGAGCAAAAGGTTATCTTTCTTCCAATGCCATAATCATTAATCTGTAAATGATGAATACCCCGAGGTAAGCGCCAGTCACCAAGAAAAATGGATTTAAAAAGATTGCATGAATTGTAGTCATAAACACAGCATCATCGACAATGATTTGGTAAATGGTTGTGGACGCAATACTACCAAAAATTATTGTTGATATAACAGCAACTATATTAAAAATCATTTTGAATTTATCGCTTTTATGTTGTAGATAAACCATAACCACAGGGACAACTATGCTAGAGGTAACTAATAAGATTTTCAAAATGTCACTCCTTTTTACACATTATACCCTTGGGGATTTGCAGATAAACAGAAAAGCCGCAGCGTGTTCAGACGCTACAGCTAAGAATTGGTTTATGCCCTTTGACGGTGCTTAACAACATTATTATAACACACCGTAGGAGGGCAAACCTAATGGGTAAAATTGGGCAAATTAAAGTAACTAAAGAGAATTTACTTCAGTGGATTGAGAATTATCGTTGGATGGTTGAAACTATTGAGGAAGCAAGACAGCCAGTAGCTAAGGTCGATAATAATAGTTACATTGGCGCAAAAACAGCAATGTACGGAATTGAGGCAGGATTGCCAAAGGCTAGTGGTGGAACTAGTGATCCAGTATTTACAGAAGTACAACGTCGTGTATATATGCTAAACTATCGAATTAAGGAATATGAGCAAAAGATTGCTGAGGTTCAAAAACGTATTCCGTTAGTACAAGGTGACAGAGAAATTGAGATACTTCATAGATTGCTTGATGGGGATAGTATGCGAGTGATTGGCAAACATATGAGATTATCTAGTACAACTATTTTTCGCATAAGGAATAATATATTAGGACAAATGACAGAGTAAGACAAATAGAGAATAAGCTTAGTTGCTTTGGTGATACAACGAGGGACATAAAAGGTAAAATTGTTATTTTTTACATCAATAAGTTTTTTTATCTAATTACTGTAGATAAATGTGATATTATAAGTTTATAGGAATATTGTAGCAATAATTCTAATAATTATAATAATAGGGAGAATAGAGTTGGAAAAATTAATCCAGTTTTATGAACAAAAATGCGATCCACATACAAAAGAGGATTTTGTATTTTTAAGAACAGATTTCGAGAAAATAGAAATAAAAGTTAATGATGTAAATTTAAGGTGTTTGGAGTTGAATAACCTAGTTAGGTTTCTAAATCCAAAAGTAAACCTAAGCAAGCACTCTAAACCACACATATCAGTTGAAGATTTTGGATTGGATGATTTAGATGAAGCTTTTGAAATGTTAAATGAAATGGAAACATCAGAGATAAATGTAAGGGATAGCATAGAAGAAATGATTCCACTTTATTTTCTTCCATGGCATATTGAAGAAAAAATTAAAGCAATTACATGTGGTAATCACCGTAAAAAAATAGACTATAGAATTAAAAGTATTTTACCTCAAAGTTTTATAGATGAATTAGAATTGACGTTTAGACCAGAAAAGGGAGAGGAAATAGTAGAATATGATGATAGGCCGGGACGTGGAATATCATTTTTTAAATTTTTTCGAGGCAGTCAGTTCGAAGAATGTGTTGATTTCCAAGAAATAGAAAGGAAAATAAATGAGGTCAAATATAAATTGAAAGTGAAGTTTGTTGAAAGTATGGATTTTTATTTTATCGGTAATATTAATGTAGAGGTAGGTCTTCTTGAGAGAGATAAAGATGAAACTAATAAAGATCCTTTATATTATCATTTTAACTTATGGAAATTAAGAAACATGGATTTATCAACAATATATAATGAATTTTCCCTATTTCCTTTCAATGAGGAGGTAATGTAGAGTGAGTATAGAAAACAAAATTAATAAAATGTATGGGAACATGAATAATTTAGAGATACTAAATAACTACAATTGTCGAGCGTTACTTGATATCAGTGAACCATTGATGTTTGTTTTAAATGAATTAAATAAGTATTATTTTGCGTATACATTACAAAACAGAACTGCTCTTTTAAACAATGGTACTAAAGCGGATATAACTGAGTTATTGATTGTAAATACTTCTGTTTCTGAAATAAAGATGTTAATTGAAGGACAAATGGATATCAAGGCTGCTCTTTCTAGTGATGATATGTATAGAGTTGGGAAAATAGGAAATAAAGTATTCCCTAAGAAATATGTATATAGTATTGATGAGGTTGAAAATAGAATACCTGAGAATGGTGTTCGGTTTGATTGTACATTGCCTAACAAAATTAATTTAAAAAAAATATTGCATATGATTGAATCAGAAGCTAAGGTATATGATTCTTTTGCTATCAACGAAGGAAGAGTATACATAGATGATATCCAAATAGAAGATATTCAAGTTGAAATGCCAATAAGAATGAAGAAATATAATCATCTAAAAGTAAATTATCTGAAAAAAATATATGGTGATAGAATAGAGGAGAATAATGAAATTCACTATTAATAAAATAGTTTATAATGTATTTGAAGAACATCCAAATACTGAGAAAGCTGCTATTGGTTTAACAGCAAAGCTTGGAGTATCAAGAGAAGATCCTTCTAAAAGGGCTTTCTTTATTGAACTTAATATCGATTGCAAAGATGGAGAAAGTGACATTGAAACGCGTAACTTACTAGTAGTAGCGAATTTAAACTATAATTTAGACAAGAATGTATTTAAAGATCTTAATGAAAACGAAATAGATGAAGACAACAAATATTTTATAAAACTTTTAGAACGATTAAATGAAGCAATAAAAAACATAACTTCTCAAGATGATGTAGGTAGACCTTTAGATATCAATAAGGCAATTGAAAAGCATTCAAATGAGGGTGAAAAGCAACTATAATCTATAGTTGCTTTTTTGTGCTGTTTACCGAATGTATTATAATAATCTGAAACTGATATTAGGACATAAAGAATTAAAGCGGAATTTTACACTTTCAGATAAAAAAGGAACAAATGTAACAGACGTAACAAAAGGAACAAATGTAAAACATGTAGCACGTTTTGTAAACGAAAAAAAATGATGTAAACTCGGAGGTAGGTCGGTGCGGAATTGTTTTCCTCCCTTGGTATTTATAAAATCCTAAATATTAGGGAAAGACAGACCGACGACCGACCTGCGCCTCATAAACTTGTTCGAGGCAAGACATACATGGCCGGCCCATATTTTTAAGAGATTAGGTATCTTAATTAATATAAAAGGCTAAAAATTGCTGAAGGAGTGGTTTTTATGTGAACTTCGTCCACTTTCCATGATTCAGTTAAACTTACTAAAAAACTTACTGAGCAACAAAGTGCACGGAAATGCACTATAAATAAAAACACAATTTGCTTTACGATATAACGTGGTGCAGCTCTACCGCGGTTTCAAAAGTGAGCACTCGACAAAAAACAATAGCAAAGCTTTCATCTTAGGATGGAGGCTTTTTCTTTTGCTTTGAAAACTGCATCAAACAGCCATACAAATAATAATGGACTAGTTACGGGTGAGTAAGTATCTCAGGAACATTAGATACCGAATGAGACTGGCATGCACTAGTAACCGATAGGGCTGAGTTTGGTGTGGTTTTGAGAGTAAAAAGTTATTCATATATTTCATCTGCTAGGTTATGATTGGGTGGGAGGTGATATTTATGACTGAAACATTGGATGTTGAAAAATTAGTCAGAGAATTTATTGTTAACTGAAATTAAAGTTAAATCAACTAAAGAACCAAATTACAAAATGTACTATCAAATAGAAGAACATTGTATTTACTATAATGTAGACATTATAAAAAATAGTGCTTCTGATTTCAATCTAGATTTCGAAGATTATTTTAAAATCATATTTTGCCATGAGTTAGGACATGCATTAGATAAAAATTTACAAAAGAATCATCAATTAGTAAACGGGTTGTTACAACGTATTAAAGAAAATCCGATATCTAGATTAAATAAACAATATTTAAATGACATAAAAAACATTAACATAAAAAACGAGCAAAAAGCGTGGGAAAATGCGAGTGGTTTAATAGACGCTTCTCTTAAGAGTTCTTTCGATAAAGTAAAAGAAGATAGTTTGAGTAGAGTAAAAGAAATCGCTAAATTAGAAATGGAGAATATGAGATTAAAAATACTTAATGCAATACAAGGTAATTAGGTCACATCAATTTTGATGTGACTTTTTCTTTTGCCCTGAAAAGTGAGTATCGAGCAGTTTCCTCCCCTTTGACTGCTAGGGCAACGGTACTTACTTTTGAGAGTGAAATACATAAATAGGTCTAGTACAACGTGTACCAGACATGATTCTGGAGGTGGTGTTTATGAGATATGGCTAGACAAAGAGATCCTAATCGAGATAAAGCATTTGAAATTTACAAGGAACATAACGGCAACATTCCGCTTAAAGATATAGCTGCACAACTTGGTAAAGGTGAGGGCACAGTCAGGGGGTGGAAAAATAAAGATAAGTGGAATGAAACGTTGAATGGAACGTTCCAATCAAACGAACGGAACGTTCCAAATAAAGTGGGAGCTCCTAAAGGCAATGAGAATGCAAAGGGCAATAGAGGTAATCCTAATCCGACACCTAAGTTTGCAAAACGCAACTCAATCGCAGAGAAACACGGCTTCTTTTCAAAGTTTCTACCAGAAGAAACACGCGAAATCATGGAGGCTATGAACGAGCGTTCTCCAGCTGATTTAATCTGGGATCAAATACAGATACAGTACGCTGCAATCATTCGAGCTCAACGTATCATGCATGTTGAATCGAAAGACGAAATGATTAAGGAGCTTAAAAAGCATAAGGATACCGAATGGGGAGAGGAAGTCGAATACAACTTCCAATTCGCATGGGAACGACAGGCGCAACTACTCACTGCTCAATCGAGAGCAATCGGGGAGTTGCGTTCTTCTATTCGTCAGTTTGTTGAGATGGCTGATGCTGATGATGAGCGTAGGCTTAAACTCGAGCAGATGCAACTCAACATGGAGAAAACAAAAACAGACATCGAGCTATCTAAAATTGCTATCAGTAAAGAAAATGGTGATGACGATGATGAGTACGAGGATGACGGCTTCATGGAGGCAATAGAAGGCAAGGAAGTGAATTGGGATGAATAAACGAAAGAAACCGGCCCTATTCAAATTCAAACCTTTTAGTCAGAAACAACTCAAGGTGCTCAAATGGTGGCAATCAAATTCTCCTCACAAGGACAAGGATGGTCTTATTTGCGACGGTTCTGTTCGTGCCGGTAAAACGGTCGTCATGTCTCTATCGTTCGTTATGTGGGCAATGGAGACGTTTGAGGATGAAAACCTTGGCATGGCTGGGAAAACAATTGGTTCGTTTAGACGTAACGTTTTTAAGCCGTTGAAACGTATGCTGATATCGAGAGGCTACAAAGTAAAAGAATATCGTTCTGAAAATATGTTCACTGTCACAAGAGATGGTAAGGTGAACTATTTTTATATATTCGGAGGAAAAGACGAGGCCTCGCAGGACCTTATCCAGGGTATTACACTTGCTGGAATGTTCTTTGACGAAGTTGCACTTATGCCTCAATCATTCGTTAACCAAGCAACAGCTCGATGTTCTGTAGATGGTGCTAAGTTCTGGTTTAACTGTAACCCTGCCGGGCCTTATCATTGGTTCAAAGTAGAGTACCTGAATCAATTAGAAGATAAGAACATGTTGCACTTACACTTTACGATGGATGATAACCTATCGTTGTCACAACGTATTAAAGACCGTTACAAGCGTATGTACAAAGGTGTGTTCTATCAACGTTTCATCCTTGGGTTGTGGGTGCTTGCTGAAGGAATTATCTATGACATGTTTATTGAAAAAGAGCATGTTGTCAAAACTGTCCCACGCAGATATACAAAATATTATGTCAGCGTCGACTACGGCACGCAGAACCCTACAACGTTTGGCTTGTGGGGTTATTTTAATGGAGTTTGGTATAAGGTCAAGGAGTATCACTATGAGGGTCGTAAGAGCAGTAAACAAAAGACTGACCAAGAGTACCTAGAAGATTTACAAAAGTTCTTAGAAGGTATCAATAATTTGCAAGGGATAATTGTAGACCCTTCTGCAGCTTCGTTTATAGCACTGTTGAAAAGGAATGGCTTTCGTGTAATTAAAGCCAAAAACGAGGTTTTAGATGGTATTAGGAACGTAGGAACAGCGCTAACTAAAAAGTTAATTCTTTTTAATGATTGTTGTAATGAGACTTTCCGTGAGTTCAGTTCATATATCTGGGATGAAAAAGCTGCTGAGCGAGGAGAAGATAAACCCGTAAAACAGAACGATCACCATATGGACGGAGATCGATATTTTGTAAATACAGTAGTCTTAAAAAAATCTGGAGTTTCATTTGATTAAAACAGAAAGGGGGATTTTAAGTGGATCCATTCAGCGAAACACTAACAGAGAAGTTTAGCAGAATCATTGAAGAAGGAAGCGAGAACGTTATAAGTGATATAGAAATTATCATGTATGAAGTCAATGAATGGGAGAAGTCTCCTTTAAGAGAAATGATGCTAGATGGCCAGAGATACTATGAGAACCAGCATGATATTTTAGAACGAAAGAAAATGGCTGTTGGCGAGGACGGCATTCTTCAGGAAGTAAAAAACATAGCGAATAATAAAATCGTCCATGGCTTCATAAGAAAGATGGTTGACCAAAAGGTGGGGTACCTACTCAGTCTACCATTTACTGTACAAACCAAAAACGAAAGCTATCTAGAATTACTCACTGAATACTTTACTAAAAAGTTTTACCGAATGTTCCAGAACGTTGGGAAGGAAGCAATTAACAAAGGAAAAGCTTGGATTCATATCTACTATGACGAACAAGGGAGCTTCAGTTTAAAACGTATTCCTTCTGAAGAGATCATTCCATTTTGGAAGGATTCAGAAAGAACTGAACTAGATTACGTTATCCGTTCTTACCGAGTTAAACAATGGACAGGCAAAAAGAAAGATACAATCCATAAAGTTGAAGTATGGGATACAACAGGTGTGTATCGCTATGTTGTTAATAAAGGAAAATTAATTCCGGATGTCGAGATTGGAGAATACAGTCCGCATCTAACTAAAGAAAACGGGGATGAAGCTGAAGGCTTAAATTGGCTACGTATACCTTTTGTTTGCTTTAAGTATAACGAAGAAGAACAGCCGATTATCAACTTTGTCAAGTCTATTGTAGATGACTATGATAGGCAGAAGTCAGATAACTCTAACAACCTAGAAGAACTACCTAATGGGGGTATCTATGTCGTTAAGAATTATGACGGAACCGACTTGGGCGAGTTTAGACGTAACCTTACTATATATCGTGCAGTAAAAGTGGACGAAGAAGGTGGGCTTGACTCGTTGAATCTGCAAATTGATACTGAGGCATTTAAGACTCATATGGATATGCAGCGAAAAGATTTATACGAATTAGGCCGAGGCGTTGATACTCAATCTGACCGTTTCGGGAATGATCGTTCAGGGATTGCCCTTCGTTTTCTTTATGCAGATTTGGATATGGATGCTAATAACATTGAAACCGAGTTTCAAGCAGCATTAGAGCAATTGAAATGGTTCATTGACCAGGATATTGCTGTTAAGACTGGGCAAGATTTCTCAAATGAAGAGGTAGAGTTCATTTTTAATAGAGATATCATCATTAATGAGTCTGAGGTTATCGATAATGCTAACAAGAGTGCGGGGCAGATATCTGATGAAACTATTATCGCTAATCATCCTTGGGTCAAAGACTTACAGACGGAGTTAGGGCGATTAAAGAAACAGTACGGAGCGAATAGTGATTACCAAGGTGCTTTCGGTAACGGTGTGAAGGGCAATGAGTAAGGGATATTGGGAAAGTCGTTCAGCGCAGCGCGAAATGGAATCTCAGCTTATCGCAAGCAAATACCTAGCAAAGATGGATGAAAGCCTCCGTGAAGCTCAACAGGATATTTTAAGACAGATTGAATCCTTCTATTCCAGATATGCAGTTGAAAATCAAGTTTCTATTGTAGAAGCGAGGAAGTATCTAACTGCAAAAGAATTAAGAGATTTCAAGGATATCGATTTAAAAAGATTTAGGGAAATGTCTTTATTGAAAAATCCTGAATATGATCGGATTCTAAATGCGACAAGTTATCGAGCTCGTATCACGCGTCTTGAGGCGTTAAATATGCAAATAGAAATGAGAATGGCTCAATTATACGGAGGCGTAAACGGGTTACAAGAATACGCATATACTGGTTTAACTGATGTTTACAAAAATACGTATTATCGTACAATGTTTGATTTTCATAAGGTGGGAGCATTTACTGGGACAGTAGCAGCCACATCAAATAATACAATGAAAGAGATTCTTTCTTATAATTGGAGTGGTAAGGAATTTTCACAACGGATTTGGGGGCAGCAGGAATCGACCAGACAAACGATCCGTAAAGAGCTTGAAAGAAGTTTTGCTTCAGGACGTTCCATCCAAAAGACGACAAAAGCTATCATGGACGTAACAGACGTTTCCCGTTCACGAGTTGAGGCACTTGTCCGTACGGAAGCGAATTTCTTTCATAATGCTGCAGCACAAGAAAGTTATGGGGATGCAGGTATAGATCGTTATGAAATATTAGCAACATTGGATAATCGAACATCAAAAATTTGCAGAGAACAAGATGGCAAAATATATAAAGAAAAGGATTATAAGCCTGGTGAAACAGCTCCTCCTTTTCATGTACGTTGTCGCTCCACTACTATTCCGTATTTTGATGAATCAGAGTATATGGAAGGTGAGAAAAGACAATCTGCAGATGGACTTATTGATTCTGTGTCTTATGAAGAGTGGAAAGCTACTTATGTAGAGAATGAACAAATTAGAAATCAGGAATCAATAGGAGATCACAAAGTATATCCTATTAAGAAATCAAACGTAAAATGGGATAATCACTTTGCTATTGGTAAAAAGGGAAGTGAGGTTCTTAATGAAGTTCACTCTAACTTAAATGAATTTATGAATACAAAACGTTTGGAAAAGCTGTTTTTAATAGATAAGAGCACTAATTCAGTGGCATTTGAACTAAGTGGTCAATCTATTGATCAAGTCATATTTACGAAAGAGTTAATCCAAGCTTTAAAAAGCTCGAAATCAAACAGTTTAGTATTAGCTCATGTTCATCCAACGAAAACACCTTTTTCAAAAGAAGACATACGTAAGATGATTGATTTTAAATCAATAAGTGAATTAACGCTTGAAGGTGCAGATGGAAGCAAATATTTGTTGTCGAGAGATTTATTTAAGTCAAGTTTTCTTAAGTCGTTATCATTTTACAGCAACTATGATAAAATATACTGGAATATAGCTAAAAAATACCCGGATTTAGAAGATGAACTGAAACGTATTGATGTTTGGGATGACTTTTTATTTGAAGTTAACAAAGAGGTTGCTAATTTCTATGGAATGAAATTTAAGAAAGTTGAGTGATTCAAATGAGAGAGCAATTGTTTAATCTGACACTCCCGAAAAAATATAAAGAAAACTTATTTAAGTACACTCCCTCACTTGATGGAGTACCTGAATGGATTGATTTACAACCCCTGGGATATACAAAAGTGATGTATCAAAAATTCACTCTACTAATTGGCATTGAAAGCATGAAATACAGTCTAAAAGAAGCAATAGAAGACAACAGTGTTTCAGAAGAAGAGATAGCTGAAGCTCAAAATTTAATTGAGGAACAAATAGAAAAATATAATGAACTATGAAGCACCTAATCATTTTAATATGGTTGAGTGCTTTTTATTATGGATAAAAAAAGAGGGAAATGAGTATGAATTTCGGACAAGCATTAGAGGCGTTGAAATAAGGTAAAAAAGTAACAAGGGGAGACTGGAATAGTGGAAGACATATTTCACTCGAATTACAAATCCCAGACAAACATAGTAAAATAACCAAACCTTACATTTACATGAATAAAGATAACGATAAATTTCCTTGTGATTTATCGTGTGAGAGTATTCTTGCAGATGATTGGGAAATCATTTAACCATTCACTCGTCTTTTTAGCATTTGCAGACGTAAAAGATACAAAGCTGGTCCGTGGACGTAACCACGTAAAAATAATCGTAACCAAGGAGGAACATATACATGAAACGTGAATTTTTAGAAGGTTTAGGACTTGAAAAAGAGGCCATCGATAAAATAATGGCTGAACATGGGAAAACAGTTGAATCCCATAAAACGAAGCTGACAAATCTTCAATCAAGTGTCGATGATCTAACTGGACAGCTGACTCAACGCGATAAAGATTTAAAAACACTGAAGAATCAAGCAGAAGGCAGTGAAGGTTTGCAAACTCAGCTTACGGATCTTCAAACGAAATATGACACAGATAAGAAAGCATACGAAACAAAAATTAAGGATACTCAACTATCCGGCGCGCTTAAGTTGGCACTAAACGGAAAGGTCCATGATGTGAATTTAGTAGCTGGTCTTATCGACAAAAACACAATTGAATTAGGTGAAGATGGAAACATCACAAAAGGACTTGATGAGCAGATTAAAACACTGCAAGAATCGAAGTCTTTTTTGTTTGTCCAAAAAGATGATGGCAATGGCGGTTATCGAGGATTTACACCAGCAGGTGGGTCACCACATAACAACGGCAATCCATCAAACACCAAGAATGAGGACTTCGGTAAAAGTATTGCACAATTTGCCTCTAAGAACAATGACTTGGATAAGGCTCGCGATTCTTATTTCAAATAATAGGAGGATGACACAATGAAATTTGTAGAAACACATTATGGAAATAAAACTGAAATCTTAAAGTTTCCTGATCACTATGTAAACCTAGCAATTACAGTAAGTGATAAGGGGGTTACAGCAAACGCTGAAGGGAAAAAGATTATTCCTGCCGGTACCATTTTAGGTGGCGGAGTTTTAGAGGATGAAAGCGTACAAGCTGTAAAAGCCTCTTCAAATGAAAATGGTTCAAATGCTGAAGGGGTTCTTTTTAATGATGTAGATGTAACATATGGGCCAGCATCAGGTGCGCTTCTTATTCATGGTTTTGTAGCTTTAGAAAAGTTACCTAAAGCCCCTACAAAAGAAGATAAAGCTGCGCTAAAACAAATCACATTTTTAAAATAAGAGAGGATGGGTATTAAATGTCAACAATTTTTGATTTAGTCAATGCAAAGAGCATTGCAACATATTACACAGAGTCGACTTCCAACAAAGTTCCTCTACTTGGACAAACTTTGTTTCCTGCTAAAAAGCAGCTGGGACTTGATCTAAGTTGGATTAAGGGTGCAAATGGTTTGCCAGTAGCTCTTATGCCTTCCGAATTTGATTCAAAAGCAACTTTACGTGATCGAATTGGATTCAGTAAGGTTGAAACTGAAATGCCATTCTTCCGTGAAGCTATGCGTATTGGAGAGAAAGATCGTCAAGAATTAAATAAGTTAATTGCTTCAGGGAATGAATCTTATTTAATGCCATTGATCACTAAAATCTATGATGATGTTACAAACCTTGTCAGTGGTGCAGAAGTGCAGCCTGAACGTATGATTATGCAACTGTTATCTAAAGGGAAAATTTCTATTCGAGCAAATCGCCAGGACTATGATTATGATTACAAAATGAAGGATGATCATAAAGAGTCACTCGTTGGTGGAGCTCAGTGGTCAAATCCTGATTCTACACCAATTCAAGACATCATGCGTTGGCAAAATACTGTGGCGGAGAATACTGGTACAAAACCTACAAATGCCATCATGACAACAAAAACGTTTGGATATTTGTGGAATCATCCTAGCATTCGATTAGATATGAATCCTCTTGGAGGACAAAATATCATAATGACCGAGGCTATGGTTAAACAATACTTGAGTACAAAGCTGGATTTATCAGTTGCTGTTTATGATAAGAAATATATTGCAGAGGATAAAACAACACAGAACTTCTATCCGGATGACCATTTTACACTTCTGCCAAGTGGTTCTTTAGGGAACACATATTACGGTACTACACCGGAAGAGTCTGATTTAATGTCAGGTAGCGTCAATGCGGATGTTCAAATTGTTAATACTGGAGTAGCAATCACAACTGTTAAAGAACCACACCCAGTAAATGTAGAAACGATCGTTTCAGAAATCGTACTACCAAGCTTTGAAACAATCGATAATATTTTTATAACTAAAGTAAACTAAGGAGCCTAATACGCTCATTTTTGTTTTGTGTAAAAACGAAAGGAGTGAATTTTTTTGACTGAAAAGAGCGCCAATACAACGTCTCGTAAAACTGTTGCTAAAAAGAAAAAAGTTACGTTTATCACTAATACAAAGTACGGCGAGAATCTGTACCGGGTTGGTGAAGACTTAGAAGTATTGGAAACAGAGTTTACAGAGCTACAAGAAGCACATGTGATTAGGGAATCGGAGTGACGGCTATGGAAATGATAGAAATTGTTAAATCCAAGCTATCAGAGCCGTTACCAACTGATGAAAAGTTAACTGCTCTAATAAATGAGGTTGAACAAACCATACTTAATTTCTGCAACATTAGGAAAGTACCTAAACAGCTTGTTTACGTTCATGCCAATATGGTTGTAGACCTATTTAATTATGAACACCGTACACAAGCAGAATCAGAAGATGAACAAAAAACAGTTACCTCTATAAAAGAAGGAGATGTTACTGTTCAATTTGGTGGTTCTGTTATTCCTTCGAATGAGAGAGCTATGGAGGGTCTTCTGTTTAACTACAAAGATCAATTGAAACATTTCCGCAGATTGAGGTGGTAGTTGTGAATATACAGGACATCATGGCGAAAGCTATATCAGCTGTTGAATTTATGTATGACAAAAAAGCTGAGATAAAACGAAATGAGAAAATCGTTAAGCCTAACGGTGCTAATGGGATGGGGTGGGTACCAAAACATTTGGACGTACCATGTCGCCTGTCTACCACAAAATTGGACAATACAGTTCAAGGTGGAGCGAACGTCATTAACTATGACGTGAAGATGTTTCTATCAAGTAATTTTGATGTACTTGCTGGGGATATTGTTATTGTTGATGGCGTTGAATATGAATCAGCTAAAGAGCCCTTTGTATATGTGTCACACCAAGAAGTGTTATTGATACGGAAGGGATATGCTTAGATGGGTTTTGAATTTAGCGAAGTGTTTCGTATCAAAGAGAATCTAGTTGAACTCAGCAAAGCCTCACACCGTGTGCAATTGAAAGTAGCTCAGCGTATAGCCCAATTAGCTATACGTAAGGTTAAAAAAATGACTCCTGTAGATATGGGTGATTTACGCAACAACTGGAAATATGATGTCATTAAAAAAGGTGAAACGTATATCATCGTCATCTATAACCAATTGGAATACGCCTCGTGGGTAGAGCTAGGTCACCGCATAGTTATAGCTGGGAAAACAGTTGGCTGGGTAGAAGGCCGTTTTATGCTGAAAATCACCGAGGATGAGATGCAACATATAGCTCCGAATATGTGGGAGATTGAAATAGCGAAGGAGATGAAAAGAATCTTTGGTAACTAATTTGAAAACCCTCATTATCCAGCAATTAAAACAAGTTTTCGGAAATTTAGATGTATACGATGAACCAGTACGGCAGGGTCTCAAGACACCTGCTTTTTTGGTGCTTATTATTAACGATTCTCAAGAAAGGAAGCTTTGGAAGCTCTCTGAATGGGAGTATTTAATCAATGTAACTTATTTCCCTAAAGATGAGAGAAACGCCTACACGGAAAATGATGACGTATCTCAAATATTTAAAGAGAACTTTCGTTATATTGGTAATCAATTCCATGTGAATCGCATGGAAGCATCGAAACATGATGGAACGCTTGTTATTACGTTTAGTATTAAAAAACTTGTTAGAGAAATCGAAGAAGAAACATTGATGCAGACATTAGAATTTGGGGGTGTGCATATTGACAACTAGAGAAACAAAGCAGCAAAAGTTTGGAAAAGAAGCTTTCGTAAACGCTGCTGAAAATAATAAAGATCAGTTTATTCTTCAAGTTGTTCTTGAAGATGGAAAATCCTATACACGTGAAGAAGTAGCTAAGTTAGTGAAAGCATGGAAAGACAAGGAGGTGAAGCAGTAATGGCAGGAGGAAACTGGGAAAAACAAAACAAAGAATTATCCGGTGCATATACCAACTTTGAAACAAATGATTTAGTAGTTCAAGGTTTAGATTCAAAAGGTGCTGTAGTAATCCCGATTTTGCTTGATTGGGGTGATAGTGGAGTATTCACAAAAGTTACCCCTAATACAAAATTCATGGAGCTCTTTGGTAAAGATCTAAAGGATTTGTTACCAATCAGCGAAGCCTTCAAAGGCACTGGAAATGTCATTGTTTATAACCTAAATGGTGAAGGAAATAAAGCGGCAGCTAAAAGTGGAAATTTTGAAGTTAAGGCAGTTCATGGCGGTTTAGACGGGAACAATATTGTTGTTACTGTTGCCCAAGGATTAAATGGGGAAGCTACGATTCGTACATTCTATGATGGTGAAAGAGTAGATTCTCAGGTAGTTAGTAGCGTAGCAGAACTCACTTCTAACCCATATGTAGTCTTTAATGGAGAGCTACCTGAAGGAGATGCCACATTGACGCTTTCTAAGGGAACAACGGTATCAGCAACTAATGATTCATATGCAACATTTGCGACAGCCTTAGATACTCAAATTTTTAAAACGATTGCTATTGGTACAAATGATGAATCTATCAAACTTTTACTTTCTCTCAAAGTGAAACAATGGCGTGAAGATGAGGGGAAATATGTAACTCTTATCACAAATGACTACAATGTTGCAGATCATGAAGGTACCGTATCAATCAAGAACGGTGTATATATCGGCGATAAATTTATCTCAGCACAAGAGGCAGTTTATTGGTACGGAGCTGCTTATGCAAATGCTAGTACTAACTCATTAACTTATGCAGAGTATCCTGGTGCTACTGATGTCGAACGATTATCAAGTCCTGATGTCATTAAAGCGAAAAAAGAAGGGCATGTGGTATTCATTTATGATGAAGGAGCAGACGGTCTTGACCGGGTTGTTGTTGAATCAGATATTAACACTTTCCGGTCATTTACACCGAAAAAGAACCAAGATTTCCGTAAAGGAACAATCATTCGTCAGATGGACATCGTGGGGAACAATGTAAAACATATCTATTCTCGATACTTCATCGGTAAGGTTAAAAACCATGAAGATGGCCGTAACTTGTTCAAAGGAGCAATCATGAAAGATGTGTTGGATATATTGGTCAAACAAGAAGCCATTGAACCATATAATCCGAACGATATTACGATTGAGCAAGGTGATTTAAAGGATGCAGTACTCGTGTCAGCAGGCGTTAAGTTTGTTGATGCTATGGAGAAATTATACATGACAATATTGTGTAAATAATGGAGGTGGGAATGCATGCCACGAATGATGCAAAACAATGATGCCATCTCAGCAAAAGAAGGTATCGTATATATCACAATTGAAGGTGAAGTCCATGAATATGCAGAGCTTATCAAGTTTGAAGCTCGTATTGATTATACAAAAGCTGACGTTAAGTCAGTTGGCAAACGGATGAAAGGTGGGAAAATTGTAGGGGCTGAGGGTACAGGTTCCATGGAAATTTACTACCATCGTCCAGAGATGCGACAGATGGCGCTTGAGTACGTAAAAACAGGTAAATCGCCAATTATGGATGTACAAGTTATCAATGCGGATATTACTTCAAGAGCTGGTAAACAAACAACTCTAATCAAAAACGTTGTACCAGATGGTGCTTTGATTGCAGCTCTTGACGGAGATACAGACGACTTGTTAAAAGACAGTACTGATTTCACGTTTGATGACTTTGATTTCTTAGAACAATTCAAAGTACTAAAAGATTAATAGGGGGAATTTTAAATGAGTAAATTTAGTGCATTCATGAAAGATAAAGTTAAAGCAGCAGAGACAGTAGAGTTAAAGTTAGAACGATTTGACGAGCCTATTAAGCTCCGTGCGTTAACCTCAGGAGAAGCTGACCAAATCAATGAACGTTGCTTTGTTAATAAAGCTGGAGTCAAAGGACGACAGGAACGTGTTTTTGACGTAGTTAAATATAATCGAGGAATCAGTACAGCATCGGTTGTTTACCCTGATTTAAACGACGCTGAACTTCAGGAATCATACAATGTTCGTGGTGCTGAAAATCTTTACTCTACTCTTTTCCTTTTAGGCGAGGCTGCTCAAATTCTTGAAAAAGTAACGGAGATAAGTGGAATTGGTGGGAGTATTAACGAAGATATAGAAGAAGCAAAAAACTAATTGCTGGAGGGCATGATGAAAAAGATCCTGAAGCCATTTATGCTCATTACGCCCTCCAACGTTTACGTATACGTCCAAAGGATTTTTTTGAAATGTGTAGAAAAGAAAAAGCTTTTCTCATAGCTAGTATTGATATTCGAGTTGAGGAAGAAAAGAAAGAAGCTGAACGTGCGAAAAGAAAATAAGGTGAGAGGTGATAAATATGATATATAAAGTTCCATTGAAAAATGCTGAAGAGCTTCTCCAGTCCCTTAATAGAGCTAATGCTCTAACAAATGAACTTAAAGAAACTCTTCTAGGCATTAAGAATTTGAATTGTGTTGATAATAACTCCGATGATGAGTTACTTGACACATCTGAATGTTCTGTTACAGATAGTGCGCTAAAAGAAATTACTTCGAAACTACAGTTGGTGCTTGAAACGTTATCTTAGGACATTCAAATTCACCCTCCGCACCTAAAACAAATGTGTATGTCTGATTATCTTCATTAAATTCAATAGAGTACACTTTAGTTACTGTATGACCCAAGCCATGAGGATCAAAAGATGTAGAATCAGAGAATTGGTGGTTAAGAATTTCATAAGCTAACTTTTCGCTTTGTTCGTTAAATTTTTCTTGATTAAGAGAGTTTGGAAGTAAATCTGCTAATCCATAATACGTTTTAGGTGTTTTTGTGGTTAACAAAACCTTTTTAAATTGTTGAATAAAAGCATCTAAGCCTTGTACCATTTCAAGACCGATGCTTTTTTGTTCGAAATCAATTTTATAGTCTTTTTTGTATTGATGAACAGATAAACGATCCATTAAATTTTCAAAATGCTTTGCTCGATTTTCCCATTTCATATGTATTTCACCTCCAATCAACTACTAGTTTAGCAGATGTTGGGAGAGAAAGAAGGACATTATTTTATGAGACTACTTAAAAATAAAGAGGATCTTCTTATATATTATAGTGTAGCTGGTGAGAGTACAGCGTATAACAATACGTGTCTTCACATAGAAGGAGTGAGATGATTATGACCTAACGGAGCAGGAGGTCATGGTCCGTGACGTCCTCTAATAGATGACATCGTGAAACACGACCCCATCTTCATCACAGTGATTTAGATGGGGTCGACAATTCATCGAGTCCTTAGGCGTTATGATAAGAAATTTGAAAAAAAGGAATAATCGTAAAGGTACCCATCTTTGGTGGGTACCTTATTCAAAAAAATATTGATAATCAAATTATTATTTGTTATAGTCTAATTAACTATAAATCAAATAATAAAATTCAGAGGGAAGAACCCGCGAATGTAACTGATTATCTTTATTTAATCATTTATATTGGTGGGTTCTTTTTTGTTATAAAAATAAGTCTTTACAAAAAAATGTTGATAATTAGCTTGCTGTTGTGTATTATGTATTTAAATACATAACAAAGATTGGAAACACTCCAGCGGCTTACTGATTATTTATTAGTTTATAATCAGAGTCTTTGGGGTGTTTTTTTTGTACTTAAAAACTGCCTCCATTCAGGAAGCAGTTAACAAAAGATTGTTTGTTTACAACAAAGAATTGTTTCTTATAGGTGATTGATACTTATTGATTTTTGGAGTTATTATTCTTCCCAATCTACAGTAATAAAAACATTAAAATCATGTAAGTTGAAGGTTTCAATAAAATCAAAGATTAAAAATTCTTCTATTTTATTTGATTCAAATTCTGTTATTTGAGATAGAATAGTTTGTTTTAATTTTTTTGTATAGAAAATAACAAGAACAATATCAGTATCAGGATCAATCTCTTGAGGAATAGATTTGTCTTCAAACAATTCACTGATGTTTGAAGGTGAAATAGAGACTTGGACAATATCAGTTAATTCTTTATCATCAAGTTTAAAATTAATTTCATAACGTGTGATAAATTCTTGCTCTTCAATATATTTGTTTTTAACAACATATTCAAAGTTAATGTTTTTTATAATATCCTCTGGTCCAACATTTAAATAATCGCAAAGAATTTGGAGGGTTTCAAATTGTATCCCTTTAGATTGATTGTAATATAGACCCCTAACGGCAGTTTTTGAGAGAGAGGTATCATTAATAACATCAGCCATTTTTAAACCTCTCTCAGCAAGTAATACGGCTAAGTTGCATTTAATCATTTTGTTAGCTCCTTATTTATTTTATGTATTTTATTAATTATAACTCAATATTCACAGATCGGTAATGTTTTAAACGCCTTTAGATTTATAAAAAATACAAAAAGTATTGACAATAGGACCTTTTGTAAGTAACATACAAGTTGATAAAGGTTTTGTATAAAGTACCTTTAGATTTGTAAAAATGCTTTTTAGGAGGTGGGAGGTAGAATGCAAAATAATCTTCGTGTTATTTTAGCTAAAAAGAAGTTGAAAATGTCTGATGTTGTCAACGGAACAGGTTTATCGAAAACAACTGTTAGAGCTTTGTTTTACGAAACTGCTAAGGGCATCCAGTTTCAAACGTTAGAAGCTTTATGTATTTTTTTAGATTGTGAAGTCGGTGATTTATTTGAAATTGAAAAGGAGGCAGTATAATGGGGCAATTACAGATTATAAAAAGCGAAATGTTTAATGAAGTGTCATGTGATTTTTGGCAAAATGAAAATGGTGAAGTGTTTATGACAGTTATCCAATTAGCAAGTGCATTAGGATACGCTGATAAAAGCGGTATTGAGAAAATAGTCCAACGTAATGAGTATCTAAAGGAAGTGGAGTTTTCAGCTACGGACAAATTGTCCGCACCTGATGGTAAGCAATACGAAACACGTATTTTTTCAGAAGACGGCATTTATGAAGTATCTATGCTAGCAAGAACTAAGGTTGCTAAAGATTTTCGTTCATTTGTCCGTAAAACCCTTAAAGCTTTACGTAAAGGTGAAATTGTTTTGGTGCAACCACAAACTATAGATGCTGAACTAGAAATTAAACGTATGCGAGCTGAGGCAATGTTAAATAACAGTCGTACTAAACAGGCTAAATTAATTCTAGATATGCAAAAAAACAAAATACTATCACCTGTTGCAGTTGAACTATTAAATATCAACGCACTAGAAGTATTAACAGAACAAGTAATTGAACACCGCCCAGAAGTGAAGAAATCCTATACAGCAACTGACATAGGAACAGAGTTAGGAATCTCGCCACAAAGGGTTGGTAGTATCGCAAATAAACATAACCTTAAAACGAACGAGTATGGTTATTTTGCGTTGGACAAGTCACCTTATAGTAATAAACAAGTTGAGTCATTCCGTTATTTTGAGAAAGGGCGAAAGAAGATACAGGAAATTGTACAAGGAGACGTTGTTTAGAGATATGGGAACTGAAAATAAAAAAATCATGCTTTAAGCGGCAACTTAAAACATGACATAAATTTGAGCGACATCCACTCATATTTGTTTCGACAGAACAAATTATAACATAAAATTGTTACAATTTGAAGTGGATGTTACTCCCAATAGGAGGAGCATATGAATGGAAATTTCCAATGAAAGTTGTTTGAAAGCAGTTTTTAACTTTTCCGAAACTTATAATGTTACGACACCTTTAACAGGAAATCTAGAAACTTGGTGGAAAAACGTTATTATTCAATTAGAACGATGGGAAATTCAACTTTATTACATAGCTCTAAAAAGAGCTATAGGGAATGGTATAGTCAAAGGTGAAATTTCAACAATGATGATCAATGAACTAGAAAAAAGTGATTTACTCATTAAAAATGAAACGCAATGTATTGTTTAAGACACTCTCATTCGAGGGTGTTTTTTCATTGAAAGGGGTGAGGAAAATGTAAAAAGTATAGTTAAATCTCTCCACATTATGTATATTTGTGTATGAGGAGGGATTATAATGGCTCAAAATAAGGTGATTGCTGGAGATTATGAAGGAAAAAACATAATGATTAGTCAGCAATCTTTATTTAGCAAGAATGAAGTTTATTTATTCACTGGATTTACTAAAAAGTTTCCTTTAAATAAAGAAACAGTATCTTCTTATGAATTGGTAACTGAAGAACATAGGAAAAGTGCAGTTAGCGGTGTAGGAAGAGGATTAGTTGGTGGCGCTTTACTAGGACCAGTGGGATTATTAGCTGGATTATCTGCTAAAAATAAAGGTACTCATACTTTAGTTATTGAGTTCGAAGATGGCAAAAGAAGTTTAATTGAAATCAATGAAAAAATTTATAAGCTGCTCATGCAAAAAATGTTTTAAGCGCTCCTAGTGAGTGCTTTTTATTTTACCCGAAAGGCGGTGAGAATTTGGCAGGAGCACAAACAACACTTTCTCTCCAAGACAAGCTAACTGGCCCACTTATGAAAATAATTAAGGCTATGGATAGTACAATTAAAGTAATGGAGAAAATGGACTCGGCTACTCAGCAATTAGACCAAAGAAGTCTAGCAAATGCAAGAAAAAATATTTCCAATGCTTCAGCTGATCTAGAACGTTTAAGAAGTTCTATGACGTCAGCAGGTAATGGTGCAGAATCAGCAGCTCGTCAACAGGAGAAATTTAACCACTCTCTTGGTGACGGGCTTTCCATTATCAAAAGCTATGCCAATGGACTGTTGGTAGCTGTTGGAGCTTATAAAGCTTTTAGTACAGCAAAAAGTTTTCTTGGAAATATGTTCTCAGAAGGTATACAGTTCCAAGCTTTAAAACAATCTTCACAAGCTGCGTTTACAACGTTTTTAGGTGATGCTGAAAAAGCACAAAAATACATGGATGATATGTATGCTTTTGCTTTAAAAACACCTTTTAAATATCCAGATTTATTGACGTCCAGTAGAAATCTAATAGCATTTGGAGTTGAAGCTAAAAATACATTCCCGATTCTGCAGGCAGTTGGTGATGCCGTTGCATCCGTAGGTGGAAGTAGTGCTGATATAGCAGATGCAACAAGTATATTCGGAACAATCCAAGCGCAAGGGAAAATAACAGGAGTAGAAGTAGATCGACTAACTCGCTTTGGGGTAAACGCATATAAAATGTTAGGAGAAGCAGCTGGTGTATCTGCTGATGAGATGAAAAATCAAATTTCTAAGGGTACTGTAGGAGCAGATCAAGCTATTGGGGCTTTAGTAGATGGGATGAACAAAAAATTCAAAGGTGGTATGGCTGGGGTTAAAGGTACTATTCTAGGAGCATACGATTCTTTAGGTTCCGCTATAAGAAATGCTGGTGATAAAATGGTGGATCCGTACATCGAACCTTTAACAGCAGGCATTAAAGTCGTTACAGATATGATAAAAAAAATACCTCAATATATTGGTCCAGCGGTTTCAGCTTTTCTCCCATTAATCAATATGTTCAACGATACATTTAGTGGTGATCGCTTTAATGGCATTTTCGCTGCTATTGGTGCCTCTCTTACATTTATTGCTAACATTATATCGTGGGTAGGGCAAGCTGCATTATGGGTAGCTCAAATATTTGCAGATAACTGGTCTTGGATTGCGCCAATAGTTACTGTCCTTGGAGCTGTTCTTGCTGTAATTGTGGCTATTCTAATAACCAAATACACCATTCTTGGTCTTATTCGACTTGCAACTCTTGCCTGGGCTGCTGCTCAGTGGGCGGTCAATGCGGCTTATCTTGCAAACCCTATTGGTATTGTATTGCTTATTATTGTAGCGATTATCGCGCTTGTCATCTACGCAATGGTAGCTTGGGCCGAACAAACAGCCATGGTAGTAGGCGCTATTGTCGGTTCTGTTTACTGGCTTGGTGCAGTGATTTACAACGTTCTTATGGGAATTGGGAATTTCGGGATCATGGTTGCCGAATGGTTTGTAAACACATGGAATCAAGGGATTTTTATGGTTCAACTTGCATGGATTGCATTCAATTTACTGGTCCGGATTATTTTTGATGCTATAGGTAATGGAGCACTTCGGACAGCTGAATTTTTCTTAAATATTTGGAATAACGGTGTTTACGGAGTGCAAATGGCGTTCTACATGATGCAAAAGGGTATTCTAACGATTATGAGTGGTGTAGCTTCTGGTGTAGTCGGGGCGGTTAATCATGCACTTAGTGCATTGTCCACACTAATAAACGGTGCAGTTAGCGGAATTAATGCACTTATTGGACTTATTAATAATATTCCTGGTGTAAATATCGGCAGTATTGATAATGTTGATCTAAAAGCAAGTACAGCTGCTGTTGATAAGTTGAATAGTATAAAAGCTGATCTTGCAAAGCCGACTAAAGCTGCTCCTGTGAATCTTGGATCCTTTAATACAGCAGGAGCCTACATGAAAAGTGTAGAAATGCCTACAGCGCCACAGCAGGTATCTTTCAATAGATTAGAGTATCAGAATTTAGGGGAAGCGTTTAGTAAAGGACAAGAGACAGGATATAATTTGTCGATGAAGGCGAGCGACAAATTATCAGGTGTAATTGATAAAGCTACTGGTTTGATGTCTGGTAAAGATGCTGCTAGTTTAATGACACAAGGAGAAGTTCCTACAGGAGCATATGACCCAACGCTTGGCGGAGCAAATGCACCTGGAGCAGCAGGAGGAAAAGATGCCAAAGGTCCAAAAGGTGGTAGTGGAAAAAGTAAAAACCCTACAGGTGGTAAACTAGACTCAATCGGCAAAATTAATGAAGATATTAATATAGCAGATGAAGATTTGAAACTTTTATTAGAGCTTGCTGATAGAAATTCTATTAAGGAAGTAAATATAACATTAAGCCCTTCGGTTACGTTTAAAGATGTGACGGTTCGAGAAGAGGCTGATGTAGATAAGGTTATTGCTAAAATCAATAAAAATTTTGAAGATGATATGGCGAGAAGCATAGAAGGAGTGGTGACGTGAGGGGAATTTATTTCAGTGCAAAAAATGACTCGGAGGGGTTCCGCCTCCCGGTCAACCCTGCAGATGTGAACGTGAAAAATGCAGGAGACGGTGAAACCTTCAAAATATCAAAGCTTGGTTCTGTCAATGTCCCGAAAGACGTTGAATTGAAAGAGTTTGATTTTGAATGTTTTTTTCCTGGACAAAATTATCATTTTCTTGAAACGAGTTTTAGAGAGCCATCTTTTTATATAGAAAAACTTGAAAAATGGATGAGAGAAAAGGAGCCTGTTCGGTATATCTATGCTGATGGCTCTTTTTCAATTAACGAACTTGTTACTATCGAGTCATTTCCATATAAAGAATCGTACGGGAGTTCAGATGTAGACTACACATTGGCTTTAAAAAAATATGTACCTTTTGCCCCTAAAAAATTAAAAGTAGCACAACCCAAACCTGCAACGAATGCTTCAACAGATAATCCTAAGCAGGCAGTTAAAAAAGATGTTCCACCACCTCAAAATCAGAAAACTGTACCACAGACTTATACACTTGTAAAAGGTGATAGTTTATGGAAGGTAGCTCAAAAATACACGGGCAATGGGAACAACTATCTTGAGCTTGCCAAACTCAATGGGATTAAGCCAAGTCAATACCGGAAACTTCCGATCGGGCTAAAATTAAAAATACCACCTTCATGGGTCAAGTGAGGCGATTCTGTGGAAATATTAATTGATAATCGTAAAGGTGAAGTATTTGAGATGCCTGTTAAAAGTTTTGATTGGAAGTCAGAAAGAATTGGAAAGGCAAGTGTCTTTGAAGCACAGCTGTATAACGACAAACCTTTAGAATTTCCCATAGAAAGTGGGGCGGTCATTCGTGCTACTGAAGGCAACATTAAAATTTTCTATGGTTTTGCATTCGAGGACGGAGTCAAGAAAAGCGGAGATATGTCGTTTAAAGCTTATGATCAACTCCGGTACATGAAGAATCAGGACACATACGTTATTCCATCGCTAACAGCAACAGCAGCTATTAAAAGAATTTCCAATATGCTTAACTTAAAAGTTGGTACCTTTGAAGAGACGGGTTATGTAGTACCGGGAATCGTTGAGGATGATAAAGAGGCATTCGATGTCGTATCAAAGTTTCTTGATGCTACTTTGATTGCAACGAACCGAAATTATATACTGTTTGATAACTTTGGAACACTTGAATTAAAAAATATTTATAACTTAGTAATACCAGCAGACGACTTCTACATTGGGGAGGACAGTCTGCTTTTTGATTATGATTACACAAAATCAATAGATAAAGAAACTTATAACCGCGTAAAGTTTGTTCGCGATAACAAAGATACAGGTAAACGCGAAACGTTTATCGCACAGGATTCAGCAAATATTGCGAAATGGGGGCTTCTCCAACAATTCCGAAAAGTAGACGAAAATATGACCAATGCTCAAATTAAAGACTTAGTAGAGCGATCGATTAAAGTGCTCAATAAAGAGACCAAAACACTTGAGCTTTCATGTTTGGGTAATTGGAAAGTTAGAGCTGGTCGTATGATTTATCTATACATCGAAAAGCTTGGAATTAAAGAATATTTCATGGTTGATGAGTGTACTCACAAATGGCAAGAAGGTATTCATACTATGGAGTTAAAAGTGAAGGTGATTTAATGTACGACAATATTAAGAAAGTAGCTGTGAAAGCAGTTGAAGCAACTAATCCCGTCAATGTCCTTTACGGAACGGTTGAGAAAGCGAAGCCTTTGGAAATCAGAATACATGAAAAACTAAAGCTCACAGAGGAATTTCTTGATGTTGCCGAACATTTAACTCGGCATGAGAGGATTGTTTCTATCGATTATTCCTACCCAAAAAAATGGCCAGAATCAGTTATAGGAGATTCGTTGAAAGACACTAGTTCTTCTGAAGGCTACACAAAATTTGATATGAAGTACGCCAAAATGATTTTTGAAAATGGTCTGAAAAAAGGTGACAAAGTGGCACTGCTTCGAGTACAGGGAGGACATCGTTTTTTTGTTATCGATAGATATAAGAGAGGTGAAGAAGTATGGTCCTACCAGTAGGTAATATTACTGTTACAGAAGACTTTGAAGTGATAAGTGAATCCCAACTTACTACTAGAACTTATAAATTAGATTTTGAACGCGGTAGATGCGTAGGCTTCATTGATCGTCGAGAAGCAATGGAACAAGCCATTAGGAAAGTACTTCAAACCAAACGTTTTGCACATCTGATTTATTCGGATGAATATGGCTTTCAAAATATGATTGGTGAAGAACGTTTATTTGTTCGAGAGGAGCTACCGAGACGAATTAAAGAAGCTTTGTTACAAGATGAACGTATTACTTCTATTGAAAATTTTAAACTAGATTTTGAAAAAGACGAGGCCTTCGTGTCCCTGACTGCCATAACAATCTATGGGGATGTGGATGTACTAAGGGAGGCGATTCCAGTTGTTTGAACATAAATCTTTCGAGAGCATTCTACAGGAGTTGTTAGATCGTGTACCAAATGATGTTGATAAAAGAGAAGGTTCAATTATCTATGACGCTTTAGCTCCAACAGCTATGAAAGTTGCTGAGGTCTATTCAGATATGGATATTCTGCTTCATAGAACTTTCGCAGCTACAGCAGATGGAGACGATTTAGAGAAGCGCGTGAATGAACATGGTGTAGAGAGGAAACCCGCTGGAAAGGCCATTCGGCGTGTATTATTTACAGATGGTGATGGTCAACCTCTCGATGTAGCTATCGGTAGTCAGTATCGTTTGGATTCCATTACTTATAAGGTAATAGAACGTATAAATATAGGTGAATACAAAGCTGAAGCTAAGACTGTTGGATCAGTCGGTAATAAAGATTATGGAGAAATGTTACCTATAGAGCCTAACAATGAATTGGGTAAAATCGTATTAGCTGATGTAATCGTTCCTGGGGAAGATGAAGAATCAGATGAATCTCTTTATCAAAAATATTCAGAGCATATTCGGGAGAAGGCTTTTGGCGGTAATCGTGCAGATTATAAGAAAAAGCTTATGGAAATCCAAGGTGTTGGTGGTGTACGGTTGCGACGTGCACCCAATGGTGGTGGTACGGTAAAGGCCATCATTATTGACTCTGATTTTAATGCACCAACACCTGAATTTATTTCGTATGTACAAGAGCTTATGGACCCAATTGAGTTCAAAGGTGATGGCTATGGAACAGCACCAATAGGTCATATGGTTACTATCGAAGGTGTTGATGTTGCAGATGTAGAAGTTGAACTAGAGCTAGTCTTAAACGGTGTAACATTAGGACAAGTCGAAGAACAAATAAATCAAACACTCAGTGATTACTTTGCTGAGCTTCGAGCGAATTGGTTTAAGGATTTAGACATCATTGTTCGAATTACTCGGATAGAGTCAAGGTTATTAGAAATCGATGGGATAGAAGACATTGCATCGACGATATTAAATAATATTGCTTCTAATATTACTCTGAATGAGGAAATTCCTGTACTTACAAATGTGACAATCAAGGAAGTGAGTACATGACAAATGCATTTTTAGCAGAACTGCCCGCCTATTATAGAGACATAAGAGAGTTTCGCGAGTTATCAGAAACAGTCGCAATTGACTGGGGTAAACTTGACGAAGCTCTTTTTGGTATTGAAAATGACCAGTTTATATTGACCTCTAGCGAGGCTGCTATTGCTCTTAGGGAAAAGGATTTCGGAATCCGCCCTGATCTCAAAAATGAAACTCTGAAATTCCGTAAACTTAGGATATTAGCAAGGATGCAAGAAAATGCACCGTATGTATTGGAGTATTTAATTAAGATTCTTACAGACTTGTTGGGTAAAGATAAGCATCAAATTCTGCTAGACGTTGATAATTTTGAGATGGAAGTCGCAGTCGATGTTGAGCAAATAATTTACTATAACGAAGTAATTCGAATAGTTGAACGTATCGTTCCTTTGAATATTGAATTAATGACTACGATTCTTGCGTTAAAAGAGTGTCTATTTATTATTGGAGGTACGTATGCATGGCATCTTAATTATAAAATTTGTGGTCGTTTTAAAACAGCTCAAACACATGGCGTACTAGGGAAAGAATTAATTGAAGTTGCAAGTAACCCTTATGGTTTTATTACGGATACACGCATTTGCGGTCGATTTAAAGCAGGAGGTGTAAGGATTGAATGAGATACAACCATTGATGATAGATTTAACCCAACAATTTTTAAGTAATATTGTTGCAGGCGCCAAGGTTACTATTGATGGTGTCGTTTACGATAAAGAAATTTATCATACTAGCACTAAATATGGACTAAGAAAGTATGTAAAATTGTCGTTGGAAAAAGGCTTAGTAACACGTGCTGCTTTAGTCGATAGTTATGGGCGTGAATTATATGTGAAAACAATGAACTATCAAAAAGGTTCACAGGGGTATGTAATTGCATTTCCTCTGCAACTCGAGGAGAAGGAAGTGAAAGTAAGTGAATAAATTAATGAATGGTGAAATACCTTTAAATTTTAAGGAAAATCCATACGAACGCACACAATGGCATGACGATGTTACTGATCCTGTGACAGGCGAAGTCATTGATGATGGTACGCCGTTCATGTCTGAATTCGCAAATAATTTCGAATGGGGAATCTATAATGCTTACAGATTTATGATAGAGATATATCGTCAACAAGAACGTATGCGTATACAGTTGGAATTGGACGGCCGTGTACCTGGAAACAGCGGAACTTTTGCTGACGTGTTAGACGGTAGCTCTAATAAAATTACGTTAGACAGAGCCTTAACGGATATTATTGAGACTGTTGTGGCTGGAACAACTACTTTAAAAGTGGATAGTGTTGATGGATTCACACCATTTACGCAAGTCACTATTTTTGATGATATGCATAGCGAGGACGTTGTGATCACTGAGGTAGGTACAGACTTTATTAAAGTGCAAGCTCTTAAAAATGCATACAAAAAAGGTGCTAAAGTGGCTCGTAGTAATGTTGTTATTGATACAACAAATGCTGAAATGGGTGTCGGTGATTGGCAGACTTATAGTGTTGATTTAGTGGAGGTGGTTTAGGTTGGTTAAATATTATTACAGTAAATATAGTGCAGTAGAATCATTATATCCATTGTATACCGCACAATCAGTTATTCGCTTTAATCCAGATGGAAGTGGTAATAGGCGTATTGATTCTGAATTAATTAAGCTTGGTATGAATATTAATCTTGACCATCCAATGCATAAAACATCGATTTCTGTTGTAGAATCACAACGAAGATTGTGGATTGAACGTGACTATAATGGACTTACCTTAGGATATCATCTACAGTACCTTCTAGAAACTTATGGTCCAGGAGAACATTACTACTTTGAGGTAGGATATGACCCGAAGTTTTATAGTATTTATCCAACCACTGATTACGAGTGCACACTCTATGAATGGAAAGTTGGTAGTTCTTACTCCCGTGGATCACTTATTCAAAGTGATATTCAAGCAGAGAATAACACATACCCGACTGACGGCCGCCATACTGACGGTTATTGGTATGTTCGAGGTGAACAGATTAATGTAGCACCAACACAGCCAGGAGCATTTACGCAGCCATCGGGTTCATTAGAAATTGGTGATCCTAAGGTATTCTCTGTAGGAGCTTCATCTGATGAAAATGGAAATCTATCTAAATACATTTGGGAAGTTTCTGTTAATAACGCTGCATACTCAAAAGCTGGAGAAACTACGGCACCTAACTTTACCTATACAATTCCTACAGCAACAAGCTTAAAAATGCGCGTTAAAGCTGTCGATTCAGGAGGGTTAGAAAGTTCGTATCGTGAGAGTAGTCAATACACAGTTACAAAGCCAAAGTATTATTGGAGCAAATATAATGCTGATCCAGTGTATGAATATGCTTTAGAAGAATATAATCCGTCTCCAAAAGAAATTGCTCTCTCTAAACAGAGTGGTACTGAATTTGCTGATATGATAAATCAATTGGCGGATGTATATACGGATAGAAATACGTATGGTTCCTTCGATAAGATTAATTATCCATATTCTCAGCAAATAAACTATAAATTATATGCTTTCAATTCAAAAGCAACAGCTACAAAAGACGGTGTTATACTTGGTGGTGGTAAAGATTATTACCTAGCCACAAGTTCTTACAATCTTGATGATTTTAATGCAGGTAATACTATATACGGACAAGTAGCACACGCTTACATCGGACAATTTACAAAAGGGCAAATGGTAGTATTTAAACCTGTTTTCGCTAGTAATGGTACCGATCATCATCGTGTAAGAGTTGCATTCATCAGAAGTAAAGAAAACCTTCAATCTTATAGTAAAGGCACTTTAGTACAAACAAATATCCAAGCGGATTATGATTCATATGCTAATGATGCACGTAACAGCGATGGATATTGGTATGTAAGAGGTAGCCGTGTAAATCAATCAATCGCACCACCGTCACCATTTACAGCGCCAGTATCAGGTAAAAAATTCAAGCCTGGTGAAACTGCTAATATTACATTTGGTGCTTCAAATGCTGCAAATTTATCACTTTATGAAGTAGATTTCAGATACAACAGTACCGGCACATGGTCACAATTAGCTTACAACAACACGCTCACTCGAAGTTTGACCATTACAACCGACAAAGCGCTTAAAACACTCGAATTCCGAGTACGTGCAAAAAATACAAGTAATGTATATTCCGACTACGTATATTCTGAGCCTTTTGCAATTGAACACAACGTGGCTCCTACAGTGTCATTGTCTAGTCCAACTGAAAATGTAACACTGTACGAAAATGATATTTTAAACATTGCTGGAACTGCTTATGATGCTGATGCAGATCAATCGGTTACAGTTTACTATCAGATAAACAGCGAGCAACGTAAGGTATTAGCGACTAATCTAAGTCAAACGCAAATTCCATTATCTAAGCAACTCAAATTCACAGGTGGCAAGTTATATGATGGCGATACGGCTATAACAGGCAATCTAGCTGATGGAGTAGCACATAAATTAAAAGTGTGGGCAGAGGATAGCGAAAAAGCATCTTCAGCAATTGTTGAGAAATCATTCTATGTCGTACCTAATCGAGCTCCACTTTTATCGGTAGATGCAGTAGTACCAAGTGGCGTAGTAGATAATGACAAATTCAAAATCAGTGGTGCAGCAACAGATCCAGACGACAATTCAACAGTTAAGGTTACAAGACGTATAAATTCAGGAAACGCAATTGAGATTTATAGCGGCACAGGTGGAGAGTGGGAATTTGAAATAGCTCTTGCACAGCTTCATGTTGGTGAAAATACGATTGTTGTTGAGGTCGTAGATAATTACGGTGCCAAGACTAGCAAGACAATAAAACTTAATAAAAACGCTGTGAGCACGCCTATTTTGCAATCTGTAGCTCGTTACAAAATCGAGCCACCTAAAGGTTCAGCAAGAGGCGTTTTATTGTGGGTTCAGCGAGACGAGGAACTTGATTTAACTGTTGAGTTATCGATGACTCTAAAAGGTGAGCAGGAGCAATATACATTACTCAAACTAGACCCAAAAAATATCTTACCAGTTGTGGAAGGGATTGTTGAAGATGAATACTACCATGAAACTGTTGAACCAAAGGATAATATTATTCTTAAATTAACAACAACTAGAGCTAACAATAACATTGATCATAAAATTTATTTAATCATGGGGGTTGTTGAATAATGTATAGACGTAGAAGATTGCCAAATGGCTCATGGGGTGAACTTGAAAAATTAGGTTCGTTACCAACAACTGAAGAACAAGTACTATCTTTAGGCGAACAGCTGGCTCAAGAGAAAATGAAAAACATTCAAAAAGACCTCTTGATTAATAGTCTTGGTTCAGAGCTCTCACAATTAAAACTTGATGTCATCTCAATGAAAGGTGGTGGAGAATGATGGGGTTTTGGCAAATAGCATTTATTTCAAAATGGGTAACTGCAGCACAATTACGGATTGCAGTAAAAACCGAAGCTAATCCGTTTGGCGAGATTACACCAGAGGAGTACAAAGAAATCACAAAGCAGGATTTTGAAACGCAAGTAGAAATTTAACGCTATTTCTCAAAAAGTTTTTGGAGGTAATCTCTTCCTTTTGTCGAATTGAGTAGATGAAAGGAATGAACGATATGCAAAATGACACATTAACTTATCTTCAAGAAGAACTCGAAGCAATAAAAAGAACAATTGAAAGCTCCATTGAGATACAAAGTAAACAATTAAGTGAATTAAGTTTTAAAATATTGAAAGAACTTAACAGTCATGAAGGGCTTAAAATGTACTCGAGAGCCGAAGATTCATCTTTTAATAAGTTCCCTCAAGTAACTCTTGTGGATATGCAAAGGAAACTGAATTTTTCTAGAGATGAAATAATTGAAGAAATAAAAGTTTTATTCATTAAGAGGTATGTAGATTTTAATCTCCCTATAACAGAAAAAGTTGAAAAATTACTGCAAATAGATATGGAAGAAAAAATTGATAAAGAATTATTAAAAAGAGGTTTAATTTTCGAAAAAAATCTAGAAGAAATTAATAGTTTTAGATTAACTGAACATGGTTTTTCAGCTATGATGGACTATTCCGTCAAAGAGATGCAATTATTAAAAAAAGAACTAATGGAATTTAATGTTCAAAATAGAGAACAATTAGATGAATTAAAACGATTAGATTCTGAAAGATTAAGGGCAATTGGAGAAATAGATGAAAAAATAAAAGGTACAGAAAAAACTATCAAAAAGTTTAATGAAAATATATTCACTATTTTCTCTATAATGTTAGCTATATTTGCGGTTATAGGTATTAATGTTGCAAGTATACCTAAAATTGAAAATAACTTCATATTAAACGTAATCGTGGTTAACTTTTCTGTATGTTTTAGTTTAGTCGTTTTATTTTATCTAATGAATACATTGCTCTACAGAGAAAAAAATAAAGCATTATCTATATTATTTATAACATTCTCAATAGCTTTTGCTATAGCGTTTATTGCTATAGGAATAAAAGAAATTATTTAGTATTGAAATTAAGCACGTCCAGTATATGGTGTGCTTTTTATATTGCCTTCCACAGAAAAAATGTGGAGGGCTTTTATTATATGCTATGAGAGCAATCGAGATGAGCAACGATACATGTTACTGAATCTCGACGCTTCTCATGGCTCTTTATTTTAGGGCAAAGGATTGGTGAGAGCATGGGTGCAATACCTACAGCTGTATTTGCCTAATTTACATTTTTTGAAATCGGAATGAAAAAATCACAAGGACATGATTTTAAAACGTAAGCAGAAGCTTAGCGTTGTTTTTATACTCGGAAATTTACCTTTCATAACTGTGAAAGGTTTTTTATTTTGGGAAAGAAGGTGAGAACATTGGTGGAAACAATCAATAATTGGTTGCCAATTGTATCAGCGCTTATTGGAGGCCTTTTATTCATTTGGCGCATTACAAACAATCTAAATAAAACGCTACTTAGTTTAACTAATGGCATTGAAAGATTAAACCAACATTTAAATGAAGTTGACGAGACTTCAAAGGAATCAGCAAAACGTATCAATAACCATGAGGTACGTATTGTTGTATTAGAAAAAGTAGCAGGTATACAAAAACAGCCTAAGGAGAGTGTACAAAATGAAAATTAATTGGAAAGTACGTCTACAACATAAACCATTTTTAGTGTCATTATTTGCATTTTTATTATTACTAATTCAACAAGTTACTACAGCATTTGGATTTAGTTTACCTGAAACCTTCGGGGAACAAGCTACAGCTATTTTTAATACCGTTCTGAGCATCTTAGTTCTTCTAGGTTTTGTTATTGATCCTACAACACCAGGTGTAAGTGATAGTGACAGAGCTATGAATTATGGCAAAGAAAAGGATGGTGATCAATAATGGTAGTTATTCGAAAAAAGTTAGTTTTAGAATCATTAGCAGCAAAAATCACATACGGTAAGATTAATAAGAAGAATTATGTAGTTGTACATGAAACAGACAATGAACGATCTGGCGCTGATGCGGATGCTCATGCTCGTCTACAGATGAATGGAAATAGCAGACAAGCCAGTTGGCATTGGCAAGTAGATGATAAAGAAGCTGTGCAATCATTTGAACATAATTGGGCATGTTGGGCAGCTGGTTCCGATAAAGGTAATAAAGAAGGAATACAGGTAGAAACGTGCGTAAACAACGACGGTAACTATTTAAAAGCTGTACAAAATACCGCCGAACTTGTTGCTAAAATTATGAAAGATGAAGGTATCCCAATCAGTAACGTGGTTCAACATAATCATTTCAGTGCCAAGAACTGCCCTAGCAAAATGCGCGCTGGAAAGGTGAGTTGGTCTCAATTTATCGCAATGGTTAAAACAGCAAGTGGTGCTGTACAACAACCAAATCCTATTACGGATAACAATAAATATCGTGTTTTAACAGGCACATATAGCACAATTCAAGCTGCAGAAAATGTACTGGATGTGTTAAAGCAACGTTTCGGTTGGGTTGCATACATTGAGCCTGACGGCAAGTTATGGCGTGTTAAAACAGGTACCTTTACAGGTGCCGATGCTGCAAAAGCAGGAGCAAATAAAATTAAAACAGCTAAACTAGCGCAAGTAACAAATATTGTAGCTGCATAATAGTAAAGACCCAAAATGGGTCTTTACCTTTCAAGGAGACAATTTAAAACGGACTATATAGCCTTCTGTCATCGATATAATCGGTGGTGGCTGAATCGTTTTAGGAAACATGATAGTTGTAAAGATAAATATATTCTACGAAAACTTATATCATTTCTGAATAAGAAAGATAAACACATTGCTTTAAGCGAGAGAAAAATGATTCAATAATATCAAGCGCTTTGTGTTTTTTTATGTTAATATGTGCATGTAAAGTTATATGTGGAAAGTTATGTATTTTAGTGGGGGATTTATATGGTATTTAGCGGTAAAACGTGGATTTTATAAGGTAAGATATTTCATGAAAATTTATTAAGATGTTCAAAAGATAAAGGGTATTTCATTGTGTTTTTTGAATTGGGAAAACGAGATATAAATCAAATTTACAATTGGAGGTTGTTTTATGGATATGTCTATAGCAGGATTTTTTGTATTTTTAATTATTTTAATTAATAGTGCTTTTTTATATTTATATAAAGTTAAAAATATTTCTTTGTTACGTATTGGATTAATTAGTGCAATTTTGATACCAGTCGTTTTTATATCTTTGGTTAAATTAATTTCAAGTATTTTTAGTATTGGTGACGATGTTACTTTTATCAGTATGTTTTTTATTAAAATAATTTTTTTCAATAGCTTGATTTACGCATTGATTGGAGTTTTTTTCGTTTTTAGGAACTCCATTAAAACTAATAGATAATGGTGAAATTCATAAACATTCATATATTGCATTAAAAAGAAGCTACAATCTTAAACGATTTGTAGCTTCTTTTATTATTAATTAGTTATTTTTGTCACTATTATAAGGTCTACCTACATCTACACTTACGGATGGTTTATACAAATCAAATACACCGGCACTATCTTTAGGAATGTACGACCAAATATTCTCTGGAGCTTTTTTAGCACTAATCTGATGACGTCCGAATTCAAATGCAGGGAATTGACCATGTTTACCAGTAAGTCGAACACTGCCTGTACGGGTTACTTTAATTTCAAGGTTATATTTAATATCTGGTGAATACCAGACTGAAGGGTTATTGATAGCGCATGAACAAGATAAATACAAGTCATCATTTTCAATACGTTTAGTGAATTTTAAGTTACCATTGGGCGCTTGATTTTTTCGTACTTCAAGAAGTTTCCCCCGTGAGTTGTAATGATGAGAAGTTGTTATTCCAACATCTTTAAAGTCTTGTACACCATAGTCTTTTTTTGATGTATCAATAACAAAACGTTGTGATGTGCGATAAGCATTAGAATTATAGTCTGCCTTTTTGCGTTTATCACCATCAAATGTGACACGTTCTTCCAAGTTGTCTTTGAACACAACTTTATCTCGGGGTAAAAAAGATCGTAATTTAATTTCTAACTTTGCCATAATATAGCCTCCTAATAATTTTAAATTGAAAGTGTAATTAACACTTACATATAGGAAAGGCTCATTTTCTTTTCTAAAAACAACCAAAAGAAATTTAATTTTTGGTTGTTTTTTAGTTAAAGAAAAACACCTTTATATTAAGAACGTACGTTCTTTTTTAGGAGGGGTATTTTGAGCAAAACATGCTTAAACTTAGTACTACATAATTTTTTAGCTATTGAGAAAAATAAGTTATTGTTTGAGGAGTACAAAGTTAATAGAGATAAAAAGAATATGGAGTTATTAGAGAAGGAGTTTAAGATATATTATTCAAAGATAGTGCTGGTATCTTATTTTTCAAAATCATTGTATTTCGCAGCACAGAAGTATGATCGGAAAATTAGAAGATATCAAAGCTTTAAAGAAGAGTTACTTGAACAAAACGAAGATAGTTTTTTATATGTAGAAAATATTAATGACAATAATTCTAATAATATTGCAAACTACTTTGCAGATAAAAATATCTTTAAAGCTATAGATAAATTGACTGACAGACAAAAACAAATTTTATATTTGCTTCATATAAAAGAAATGACTGAAATTGAAGCAGCAAGTATTATGGGAATTTCCCAACAAGCTGTAAACAAAGGGAAAAATAAAGCAATCATAGAAATCCAAAATAGTTTAAATGCAAAGTAAGGAGTATTTATAATGGACTATAAATTAAATTCACTTGAAGTAATTGAATTAATGCAGCCAAAAATAAAGAAATTATTACATCAAACAGCTGCTAATAATAGAGAGGATTTGGAGCAGGAGTTAAATTTGGTGATTATAGAAACAATGGAGAAAATAAAATTTAACAATATGCCAAGCTTTTCTGATTTGGTTAAATTGGATGAAAACAATATTATACAATCAAACAAAAATTTATTGAAGTTAAAAGGCATTGGATAATGAAGCTTATAATGACCAAGATTAAATTAATTATTTTGGTCTATTTTGATCCATACAAGTGATGCAGAAAATACAAATTAGGTATTTTAAAGGTTGATCACGGCGAAAAGTAGGTTCAATGACTAATGGAAAGGCGTTAGGGTTAGTTATTTCTGTTGTAAAACGAACATTGTAATTGATAAAGAACAAGATTCCTATGGCTTGGTCTTTTTGAGGACATTGGTAATAGAACCATTTATGCGTTATTATGTTAAAATTTATAACATTTTTTCCGAGAGGTAAGTTATAATTGTAACATTAATGTAGTAAAGGGGTAGGCAAAATGAGAAACGTTATTTCATTTCTAAATATGAAAGGTGGGGTAGGGAAAACTACCTTATGTAAAGAAATCGGATATTATTTATCTAGGAACGGTAAAAAAGTATTATTAATTGATGTAGATCCTCAAGGAAACTTAACACAGTCAATTTTCGAAAAGTATAATTATAAACATCACTATGAAACTGAGACTGAAAGAAATAGAAAATTTCAAGTTTGCACAGCAACAATTAGCAATGTTTTTGACTATACTTCTGTTGTTGAAGGTGTTAAAGAGTCAGATTTTATATTAAAGTTAGATGACTATTTATCAATTATACCTGGTGATTTGAATGCGGTATTTTTTGAACGATCTGGAGGTGGGTCAGAAAGTGAGAATGCTATCAAGAATTTTATAGAAGATTTTAAAATCAGAGAGTCGTATGATTATATATTAATGGATTGCCCACCTACATTCTCCTTTTATACTACTGCTGCTTTGCTGGCTAGTGATTTTTATATCTCCCCAATCCATCCTGACTCTTATTCAGTTCTCGGAATTGATTTGTTATTCCAAGTAGTAGAAAGGCTAAAAAAAGTATATCGCGATAGATTTAAAACAACACCATTAGACCATCTCGGTGTAATCTTCACTAATATACCTAGAGATGGTAGTATTTCAACAGGAATGAGAAAGATGATGGGCGATATCAGGGGTAGTCAAACTTTAGATGAATTGGAAGTTAATTTTTTTAAAGAAGTATTTCAAACCAATAGGGAATTTAATAAAAAAATTGATTACTTTATAGCTGATTCTAACAGTGATTACTCATACAGTAATTTGAGAAAGATAATTATAGAATTTGATTCTGTCATCACAAAAGCTAATGTTGTTTCTCAAATATAAGGGGTGATAAACATGGAATTAAGACCCGAATTAGCACTAAAAGAAAGAGTCTCAACTATTAAGAAGGCTGATAGCGAAGAAAAAATAAGATTTGAAATGTACAGCATAGTAACAAGTTTGATTTTATCCAAAGAAGTATTTAATAGGAATATAAATATAAAAGAATTTTTGGATGAATGTCACCCTATTTTCAAAACATATGGAGATTACTTATTTGATAATAGGACACTCTTATTAGGAAAGATACTTAGGGAGATGAAAGAACAAGATAAAAAGTTTTTATATCATTTTGCCTTAGATATTAAAGAAGAACTAATCAGATGCATGGATAAAGAAAATAATGAAGATGCTATTTCGAATGCAAATCAAATAAGCGTAAAAAATAACAAGGGTAAGAAAAACAACAACTACACAGATACTTTATTTGAGAGATTCAAAAGAGAGGAGGAAACATCTAAATGAGCGATGTGAACTTTTCTAAATATAGTACTTTTATAAATGAATATTTTCCTAATTCGGGTGTAAGTGGAAGCCCATATCTAATAAAGATTTATGAAATAGTAAATAGAAATATCCATTTTATGAAATTAATTAAAAAAATCGATTCAGATTTACATCCAGAAAGACAAAGATTATATGATGATTTTCATTTATTAAGTTTAAGAATGCTTTATCATTTACCTTCGAATGATGAATTTATAAATAATATAATAGTTAGAGCGACTTCTGAAAATATTTTGCGTATTGTTCTATCATTTATTGATGAAAAATGTACAGATATTATTTCCTTGTCATATAGTTCTATAATGGATAGTCTTGCTAAAAAAGGTTTTTCGCAAAGATATCCAGATTTACATAAAAAACTAAGTAATTATTTTGGTAATTATTCGAAAGATGTCCACGGTCAAAACCTTACCAAACTATCTGAAAAAGAGTATTTAGTTTCTATTAGAGAAGAAAATAACGAAAAACATCTAAGTAAATTATATAGTGTATATGATAAGATTTCGCTTACATTTATTCCATGTATTTTATCGGAAATGGATGTTAAAAAGAAGACAATTCCTACAGGTATATTAAGTGAAATGTTAAATTTGGTTGGAGAAGAAGTATACTATAAATATTTCTCAAGTTAATATTTCTACTTCAGTGTTATAATCAATCGATAAATTCAGAAAAACAAACATGAAAAATAACCAGGTACTCATTTTTAATTAGTGAACCTGGTCTTTTTTATTTGACAAACGTTAATTCATACTGGAATGCTACTTATTGCATCGTTTAAAGGTTTTGATAAAGTTCCTAAAGCAATAAACTAATAACCAGGCGCTCGAATGAGAACCTGGTTTTATTAAAGAATTGAATAAAATGATTGAATTCTAAAGATATTAAATACTATTAAATAGAGAGTTTCTAAATTACTTACTTTCATAATACATTGAAGTAGTTCAAGTAATAATTATAAAGAAATCAAAATATAATCTTAATGTAGAATAAATTACTAAATGATTCCTATAAAAGAAAAAAATATGGTAAAATAGGAGGTGAACATTAAAAAGATGAATAAAGGAGTGATTAGAATGAGTTATCGCTTCAATGTTAAATCAACTAATTATGAATGTATAAATGTTTCCAATTTAAATTTAGAAGAACTTATTCAAATAACAGAAAAGCAAATAGAATTAAATTTAATGTTCGAAAATATTTTAATAAAGGCTAAAGAAGCTTTTGAATTCGCTAGAAACTTATTTAAATATGTTTCCAATGAAGATGAAACAGATTTTTATGAAGAAGTTGAAAATAAACTAAACAATTGTCATTTGTTTATGGAAAATATGTTCTCCGAGAGAGCTAAGGCTATGCATTCTTGTATGCAATTTACTGAAGCGAATCATGGAAACTATAAGGAAATTTTTGAAGCATATATTGAAATAGTTACCCGAGGATTTGAAGAGACTTTAAATAATAAATTAAATCAAATTGCTAGGATAGCTACTACTGTATACGGAATATTGGATGACTTACAATTTACTCTTGAACTAAATGGTTTGATTAATCTTGAGGTTAATAAAGCTAATTTACCAGAGTTGCTGGAAGTAAATCATTTTTCAGAAGATAAAATTGGAGAGGATTTGCCCGAATTAACTTTAGAATTAATTTGTGCTTAGGGAGACAATGAAACTAGATAAGGATATTTATCAAGAATTAATAAAAAATATTGATATTAGACAAGTTAACTTGAAGAATTTATCTGTAGAAAGTTCTAATAAAATAGAACAAGAAAATATCAAAATATCTGTTAGTCATGATGTAATAAAGTATGAAAGAGAAAAAGACAAGTTTTCTGTTCTGACAGAATTTGAAGTACAAGGATTAATAGAAGAACAGAAAGTTTTTAATATTTACTTTATATTAGAGTTAAGCTATTCATTAGAAGCTAGTATAACTTTTGAAGAACAGTATATCGATTTCTTTACAAAAAACAATGTCCCTGTAAATGCTTGGCCATATGCAAGAGAATTGGTGAGTAACCTAACTTTAAGGATGGGACTCTCTGCTTTAATATTACCTGTATTAAGGGTTTAATAATATATGTCTAAAACACAGGTGAAATGTGTATCATATAGCCCTAAAAATGGGACTGAGTGGGGCAACTATGAAATAGATACATTTATTCAAGGATTGCTTGATCTAATAGAAAAAAATAACTTATACTTTCTAGTAATCGCAAATATTTTAGAAAAGTATAAGAATCCAGATAATGATCCTCAAACAAAAAAATTAAGAAACTTAGATTTAATGAGTTATTTTAAAGCATATCTAATAAAGGACAATGAAGAAGAGAAAAAATCACTTTCTGATTTATTAGATATTCTCTATTCGAAGACTAGTCAAGATGTTGGGGATATAAGAGGTAAATTTCTTGAAGCTGTTATTTATAAATACGCTCCGAAAAATATCCCTTTATTACCAAATACCATAAAATGTGTAGAGGCCATTATCTCATTTGAAGAACAAACTCTTGGTGGGAATGATTGTGATTTTGATTTTACTTATCATGGAGATAATGGAAGTACTTCAGAAATACCTGATTATTTTGAGTGTAAAGCTACAATTGATGGCATGGTGCAAGTTGGACAACCAATGAATGTACTAAAGAAAAGTAAGTTAAAAAAATGGGAATATGCAAAAGAGATATATAACCAATTAAGTATCCAAGCTGGTATTGTACCTAAAATATACTTCACATGTTTAAATTCAAGGGTAGAGGATATTCAAACACATGTTAATAATGAGGGATATGGCTGTGTTACTATTTTAAACAATAAAGATATCTATCGAATGATAATATAATTTAAAAAGGCTGGGACATAAATAGCTTCCAATTAGTGAGAAATTCGAATTTGAATTCATTCAAATTCGAATTTCTCTATTTTTTTATGTTGTCTCCATATAGCTATTTTTTATGAATCTTTCCAAATTTTTTAACTTTCAGAAGGTGCCCACGAGGTGCCCAAAATAATATAAAACTAGATAAATAGATAAAAACAATCTAGTAAGTTTCTAATTAAAAATAGTTTAAATAGCTTTATATCTAAAATTTATAGAAGTGCATAAAAGTTCTTAAATCTGTAACCACAGCCTTCTAAGCCGTCGGTCGGGGGTTCGAATCCCTCCTGGGACGTCTAAAAAGCAGGTTTCAGGCCTTTAGGGATAAGGGTTTGAGAGAAATTAGGGATTCGGTCAGGGCTTCGGTCCGGGGCATTGAATCCCTTTTTTCGTTCCTCAAATATTTATGGGATTCCGAAATCATCTTCCAATCAAAATTTTGAATGGAGGATTTTTTTATGACAAAAAAGTCTGGGTTGTTTGAAGTAGATATTGATTTAGCTTTATTAAAGCTTGAGCCTGAAATATCGGTTGAATCTAAAAAAGAAGCATCAAAAAAGATTGATAATGCGGTTGAAATTGTGATTAAACAAATGAAATCTAGTGGCTATCGACCTCGTACCATAATAGATTATGAAACAATTGTGGGAAACTTTAAGAAAGACCAAGCTATCGAGTATTTATCAGAAATCACACTAAATACTATCTACAACTGGTTGGAACAAATGCAGGTATGCAATCAAACAAAACAAACACGATTGAAGGCTCTGAAATCGTTTTTAAGTAAATGCTTTAACAATGGTTGGTTCGATAAAAAGTTTTGGCAGACAGTTAATATAAAGGTTGATAAGAAAGTAAAGAGTGGTGCAAATGAGAGTGATGTGAAATTATTGATATCACTTTTGGATGTGAATACATTTGTGGGATTGCGTGATGCAGTTGCCATTTTGACCATGTATAAAACAGGCATTCGTATTAATACATTAGGGCAGTTAGAAGAAAAGCATATTGATTTTGGAGAGGGAGTACTGAAACTTGATGGCGACATTTTAAAAAATCATAAATTATTAAAACTACCTATCGATATTCAATTAATCCAGCTATTTAAAGTGCTTATTCAACAGAACAATAAAATTCGCAATCATTATCATGAAGATAATCAAAATATCTTCATTTCTTTTAAAGGTACGTCTATAAATACAAAATCAACGAATAATGCCATCTCCAAACAACTCACTAAATATAGTAAAAAATACGGGTTGAAGAATATTAATGCACATGCTCTTAGACGTGCTTTTGCGAAAAACTTACTAAATAAGGGTGCAAATATCGCTTTAATATCTAAAGCTTTAGGGCATTCCAATTTGGAGGTAACGACACAGTATTTGGATTTAGACGTTGATGAGGTTTCTAATAGTCTAAAAGAGTATTTATAGATAGAGAGAAATGCTTATTGTTATTTTGTTATTTTATAATTTATGTTTTCGAGTAAGTTTAACTTTTATGGACTAGGACGATATCTGTTATGGATATCGTCTTTTTTTATTAGAGGAATTTATGAATATTAGCAAAGGTAATCATCTTCTATTTTCTATCTATACTTTAGATTATAAAGGTATAAATTTGTTTAAAGTTGTAAATAACTTTTTATAAGATTGTTTGAATTAATAATAGTGAAACAGAAATTAATTTATCTGGAAAGTAGGTCATCATGTAGTGGAACAAAAAGGGATGGATGAAAAGTCTTATAACTACATTTTTGAGAGTAATAAACGAAAGGAAAATGTACTCTTAGAAAGGGTAAGTATGCAATATGATGTTAATGTTGAAATTGTTAATCGCTTAATGAATTTGGAAATGTCTATGTGGGGGAAAATAAAAAGAAGAGGTTTACAGAATCAAATAGATGCAATGATTCAATCATCAATTTTGTCTAAAGGAGAAGAGGTGTAAAAATGTTACTTAAAAGAGTAACCTTCAATGATTTTAGACTGTACAAAGATTTTAATGAGATTGACCTAACAATTAGTGGTAAGAATATTATCCTAATAGGTTCACCGAATGGTGCTGGAAAGACCTCTATTTTAGAAGGAATTTTACTTGCATTATATGGTAGTCAAGCAAAATTAACATCAGGTGAAACATATGACCAATTTATTAGGGACTGTATTAATACTGAAAGTTACAGGAAGGGTAACAGAAAGTTCTATATTGAAGTAGAATTTGAAGGTAATAATGAATCTGAAAAAAATCTATTAATAAAGAGAGAATGGAGAATAAGAGAAAATGATTGCATAGAAAATCTTTCAATAACAGAAGATGGTCAAGAATTAAAACAATTTGAAGATGACTTAGATAAAACCCAATTTATTCAAAATATAATTCCTTTTGGTGTTTCTCAATTTTTCTTTTTCGATGGAGAGAAAATTCAGTATATGGCTGAGGATAATGATTTTGATAGTTCAGATTCGTTAAGTTCGTCAATAAGGGATATTTTAAATATTAATATATATCACCAATTAGTTGAGGATTTATATTCATATGAGATAAATCAAAAGAGAAGCCAAGCTAATATAAAGCTATCAGATATAAGAAAAGTTGAAGCTGAAATTGAAGCGACTAGTGAAGTAATAGCTGAAATAGAGAAAGAGCTGGATGATGCTCAATTGAGTAAAGTTAAATTAGGTGTTGAAATGAATGAAATAAAAAAGTGGTTGAGGGAACAAGGAATAAGTTCAATAAACAAACGGGCAGATATACAAGAAGAGATTGAACATCTAAAACACAGTAGAGAAGAAATAAGAGATGTAGTTTTTTCGTTTATCGATAACGAGCTTCCATATGTTTTACTTTCCCCTGTTATAAATGACATTGGCGAACAGCTTCAAAAAGAAAACCAATACAATAAAGCTAAGATGTTGTCTCGACAAAATCATGAAAACTTTTATTTGGTTTTGGAAAGTTTGAATTCGGATAAAATAATTCCTCCACTGACTCCTATGCAAAAGGATATTCTTGCTCAAGAAATGCAGTTAATATGGGCGAGAATAAACAAACCTATTATAAGGGAAAACGTTGAGATTATTCATGATTTATCTCCTTCAGATTTAGAAGTTCTAAATAATGATATTTCCTATATTACGTCATATTTAACAAATGGTAATTCTGATTTAGAGAAAACTTTTTCTTTATTTGAAAAAACTTCAAAGGATATAAATGAAAAAATTCAACTGCTGAAGAAACTCCCAACTAGCGATAATGTGCTGAAGAAAGAAAGTCAATTAGAGGAGTATGAGATTACGATTAAATCTCTTGAAGACAATATTCGTATTTGTCAAAACAACTTGGATGAGCAAAATAATAAAAAGAAAACGTTGCTAAATAGCAGAATAGAACTTATTGAACAAATAAAAGTAACTCAGGAAATTCAAACTAAAATTAATGAATCGGAAAAAATTAGAAAGGCATTATTAGAGTTTATTAATAAATTAACTATAGAAAAGGCTCACGATGTTGAGCAATTATTGACGGAAATGTTCAACAAATTAACCAGAAAAGATTATTTAGTAAAAAGGTTTAAAATTAATCCCAACACATTTGATATTACCTTTGAAAATATGCATAATGAAGTCTTACCAAAAAGAAGGTTATCTGCAGGTGAAAAAGAGATTTTCTCCATTTCACTCGTGTGGGCGTTAGCAAAAGCTTCTCAAAAGCCTTTACCTATTGTAATAGATACACCATTAGGTAGATTAGATAAAGTGCATCGCACTAATCTTTTAACTCATTACTTTCCTTATGCTAGCCAACAAGTAATAATACTATCAACTGATGAAGAAGTTGCTGATGAATGGCGTGAAATGATTAAAAATAATATTGCTAAAGAGTATTTAATTACTGATTGTGGAGAAAAAACTTCAATTAAAAAAGGATATTTTAACTTGGAGGTTAGATAGATGAATGGAAGTAGGCGTATATCTTTGAGTGGTGAGGCGACTGAATATTTAAATAGATTATATATTAGAGTTCAATCTAAATGCGAAAAGTCTTCAATATATAAAATAGCGTTTGCAAAGGGATTAATGTCATCTCACAATAATTTACTAGTTGATTTTAAAAGCGACTCTAAGGGAAGTGAAATACGTATAGATTCTATAGAGAATATTATATTCGATGCCGCTATAAGACAAAAATTTAAAGTTGCTTCATTAAATAATAAGGGGCGTTACTATAAGCTATTAATTGATTATGGTGCATTGCTCTTGGAGCAGGAAGACGAAGGTGATGAAGAGAAATTAATAATAGAGCAATATAAAAATAACAAAGTGTTAATGACCTTTAATAAAAGCGATAAATTGTTTCAGAAAAGGTTTAACCCAATTTCTAATATAATACTTGAATTAGGGGAGTATAATGAAAATTCAATCTCAATTACATGGAACGACAAGGACCATACTGGTCAACATATAGGCATAACGGGGAAAACTGGAGCTGGAAAAACACAATTTGCTTTAGAAATAATAAGTCAAATTAAAGAACAAAATGAAAGTATGAATATAATATTTTTTGATTATGCCAAAGGTGATGTAGCAGCAAATAAGAAATTTTCAAGTTTAATTGGTGCTAATATAATTGATTTGGCAAATGACGGGATTCCATATAATCCGTTTTTTATGGAGGATGTTAATGACCAAAAAATTGAAGAGTTAAAAGAAATATTCACATCAATTCAAAAAAGAATTGGTCCAAAGCAAAGTTTGGATTTATTTGACATTTTTCAAAAAGCATATGAAAAATATGAAGAACCTGACCTTAGTTTAATTTATCAATTAATGATTCAGATATATGATGAGCAAGGGAAAAATAAAGATGTGTTAGTTGAGCTATTTCACAAGTTGAACATACCAAGAATATTTCCAGACTATAATAATCAGAACCTTTTCAGAACCCTATCTGATAAAAACATAATTTTTGATTTGCATAATATTGATTCACATATGAAGGTGAAGGAATTAGTTACGTTTTTAATATTAAATAAAATATATATGGAATCAATTCGCTTACCAGATAGTAAAATCAATGAAAAAACGGGTATGCGAGAAATGAGAACACTTGTAGTTATAGATGAAGCTCATAACTATTTGGATGCAAATAATCGAATTCTTGAAAGAATGTTAAGGGAGTTACGTTCTAAAGGTGTTGCTGTAGTGTTACTATCACAGGGATTTGATGATTTAGTTCAAAAACAGTTTGATTATAGTTCTATGCTAAATTGGATTTTTCTAATGAAATCAGATAATTCAATACAAGGAATTGAAAAATCATTAGCTATTCCTAAAGACGTTGCATCTAAAGTTACAAATGAGCTAGCTACAGTAGAAACAGGCATAGTATATACTAGAAAGCTTAGTGTGAATGATAAATTGATTACAAAATTTCATAGTAAAGCTTTTTGGAAAAGAAATTAGGAGATTGGATTAACAAATAGAATCTATAGACTCTAGAGAACTTGTAACAACCGAAGATTTTATTCAAGGCATTAGAATACTAAGGGCATTTCAGATTCTTTGAAGGATAAAATTGAGCATATTCGCACAGATTTTGTGAGTTCTTTATAATTAAATTTACGAAAATATACTTTCAAAAAGAGAGAACTTATTCAATATTACCCCATCCGTGTTACTATGTAGCGCTCTAATAAATGTACTACTCAACTGTGATGCTAGTATGAGTATACTTTTTTATAATCCTGCACATCAAAGTAACGCTACTAAATATGATAAATCAAATATAATTAAAACAACTTCTACTGAGTTACATGGAATAAATTTAATTAAAAATCGTCAGCGATTTGTCTTATGATAAAAGGTATTATGAACAAGCAGGGGTCAAAGTTTAGAAGAAGTACTTTGGCTTCTTTTTTAAGTTTAAGGAGCAATATTAAACTGCTCTTTGTTATAAAATCATCTGTGTTGCTGAAGTGACACTTTAAGATAAAAACGCTTTCGAAAAGTGTGCCGTCCCCAATTAAGGAAAATATGAACCTATGTATGAAGCAATAAGACGGCTGCCAAGGGTAGTTAAGTTTATTTAAAGGCTTATCAATATAAAACATAGAAAAAACAACCTATTTTAATGAGAAGGTAGACATTTTTTTAAGCATATATTAAATAAATAGTACATAAAAGTGTCTACTGTAAATGTAAATTTTTAAACGCAATAACCATTGAATAGATATAATTTACGATATTGTACTTACAAGTTAGGAGACCTCTGTTTGCATTCAAAATGAGAAGATACAACATTCTACATTTAATTTAGTAACAAAATGGGAAAAGGCGAAATAATATGCCCATTAAGGAATTTATTTCGCCGTTAAATATCATACTGCTGAAGTAAAGAACACAGTTTCTAATTGACAAAGTAAAGCAGTTTTATTTTTTGTATAATTTTTTTGGATGAACACTTTCAATAAATCGTAAAGTTCATGTAGTTCTAAATTGCCGAAGGTTGCTAAATTAGCAGGTGTTAATTTTTTTATAATGCGGTAGCGAGCAATTTTCTTTGATTTAAATTCCACGTGGAAATATTTTTTCACTGTTTGATTGAGGTCATTATAATTCGCAAATTTAAGTTCGGAACTAATTGTATTAAGTGTCTCAACATACTTGTCTTTAGATAATGAAACATTACAATATTGTTGTAACTTTTGTACCGCAATATTTGTTGGTACATCCTGTTTTTTAACGTCCCACAGCAACAATTTAACAAAACCATCTAATTTTGTTCCTAATTGATTAACCTTCTGCGTAGAATCTAAAGATGGTACAATTTTTAAAAATACGTCATACATAACATATGGGCCAATTCTATGCAATGCTTTTGCTTCAAGTTTTGTGAGTATACTTTGAGTACGGATTTTGTCCCCGCTCTCGATTTTTGTCGTCAGTTCTTTATATTTCTCTGGAGATAATCTTAGTTGAAGAGGAATGATTTTTAATTCATCTTCTGTAACTTCTAAAAGGTGATTGTATGTGTCGGTCCAATCAAAAGACAAATAAGTTAATTCGTTGTGAGTGAATAGATTTGCAACATCGCAAATAAAAGCATTTCTTTTGCGTTCATATGCGTATTCTTTTACCGTAATTAGTTTATTACAAACGGCAAATTTATCTACCTGTAACAGGTTATTTTTAATCGTAAGGAAATTGTTTTGTTCTAATATAGATAACGTTTCAAGGTGGAAATATCCAATATCCTCGTTTAATAGAGCTACTAAATGAGTGGTTGTGTTTAGTAACAAATCATAGATTTTCTGCGTATTATGAATTTCTTCATCTACTTCACATTTTTGATATAAAATAGTAAATTGTTCGAATTGTTGACGAAAGCGATGACTCATTTGCTTAACTGTAGTTAAATTGAATAATCGGGAATTATGGTTAGCAACTACGACTGTTTCAAACAAATCATTTGATACATTTTCTAAGCTAACACCTTCTGCTATTACTGAAGTGGCAAGTATTACCTCATAATTTTCAGGATATAATCGTTTGTCTTCAATTGTTTTATAGGCAGGCATTTCTTTTTTTTCTGAATCAATTACTGCCGTTTTTATATTGAGTTTATTTAGCAATAAAGCTACTTGTTCATTTACGTCAATGGATTGGCAATAAATTAATAATTTATGCTGCGGTAAACGTGTTAAAACATAATTTACTATAGCGTTAACTGCATCTAACTCAAGCGGATAGGATACAGCAACTAAATTATTGAAATGTGGTGAATCAGGTTTTTCAACGGTGATGATTGTTGTAAATTCATCTTTAGGAATTTCACTTGTGGTGCCACTAAGTGCTATCATAGACTTTGCTGTTTTTTGAATAGAATACATATTTGAAATGGCTTGGTAACGAAAATCAGTCTTATAATCCAGAATAAGTCGGTGGAACTCATCAATTACTAAATGATATATCATTTCAGGACGCTCTGCTTTCAGGGTCTCTATCAAAAATGGCAGTTTGTCATATGTGCAGATAAAAATCCGATTTCCTTCCGCTAAATGATGAGTAATCTCCATTTTTAAATGGTTATTACCACCCTGTACTAAGAGAGAAGACTTGGCATGTTTTTGATACGATTGTGAGCCAATAAAGCGAGTAGGGGTCGTGAGAATAAAGAATTCGTCTTTTGTTGCATCTGATAGTTTTTCAAATGCATTTAGAATACTAGTAGTTTTCCCAGAATTAGGGGGCGAATCAATAAGGATTCTTTCGTTGCGTGTAATCCATTTTACTGCTAGTTTTGTTGGGATTTTCCCCTTTTCTAATTCTGTTTGTTTGATAATTTCTTTTTTCATTGGTTAGTCCTCCATTATTGAATGTTTTTTTTGCATATAAGACGATTCAAAAAAATGGAGTAGCTATGGCTTCTGATATAAAATATCGGTATAATTGAGTTAGTTTTTATGGTTAGCACATAGCTACCGCATTTTGAATGATTGTCATTGGGGAATGACAGTCTTATAGTTTATTGAACCTCTACGTTGGCGCGTAGAGGTTTTTTATTCCACAGATAGTATAATGCAAATTTTGATTCGAAAAATCGAAAACATGTTCTAGCCTGTGTTGAGTAATAGTAACATGGTGTTTCATATATGTAATGAGAAAAAATAACTATTTTATAGTATAAAATACTCATATGTTCAGAAGTGAACATATGAGTATTTTGGTGTTTGAAAGATAACGTACAAAAACCAGTTTTTATTTTGTTTAATGTTCGAAAGTAAACATTTAAGGAAGCAGATAAAGAGAAATTATGTTTATATTTTATTAAAATAGATTTCCCCTCCATTATGCCAATCAATAATTTTATTTGGGTGAATATGCGATATGACATTAGTTGCAAGAATAGGTGCATTGGTATGATACCCACCGCTAGTGTTTTTTTGAATGATGTTACTTTCTAAACATTGAAGCCAATCTAAAGAAATATTTGATAGTGGAATATCAATAGAAAAAATAGTAGGAATACCATGATTCTTTAATAAGTCATGGCTCAATAAATCAGCAGCTACTGCTTGTATAAACTCACTTCCATAAATCATATAGTGTCCAGAATACAGCAATTCTTCGGTGGAAACAGTGAACCAAATACCTTCTTCGGAAGAGAGTTCCGACTGCCAACGTTTTTCAAAAGCATTTCTTATTTTTTTATTGTCAATGTAGGTACATTTCAAGCGATGAAGTGTTTCTAAAAGCATATCATTCTTAGTAAGCGGTTTTATCCCATTTAAATAATAGGTCTCAACATCTAGTGGTCGACAGCCGTGATATCCTCGAATATGGGTATATTCCTTGGACAAATTAAAAGTTGATGTTAATTTTGCTTCAACCAATTCTTCAATAATTGCTATCTTTTTCAATTTAATTTCCTCCTTCAAAATATAAAGTTCATTAGGTGTAGCGATAGACTTCGGGGTTCGACCACTTTTCATCCACAAAGTCTATTATTTCTCATATACTCAATATATCAAAATAGAAAAGTTGATATTTATGGAATGTAAAGATTTTAATTAGGCAGTACAATATTGAAATAGGGCAGAATGTGCAATGATAATGCTAGTTAAAGATACGGTAGGGGTTTGGACAAACGTTTTTGGTTGCAATTAGTAGGATGCCTAACATAGCAAGTTTTTTGATAGCGTTATAGGGGAAAAAGTTAACTTCCCAGCGTAATTTATAACAACATGTGAATTAACGTGATAATCGATAGCCTACTTTGATTCTACAAAAAAAGTAACCAGGAATACCGGTTACTTTAAGTGGACTACTATTATTGATGAACAGATAGTATAGCTGCATTTATCATCATTTCTTTTTGTTCTTCTGTTAAAATTTTTCCTTCGTAATACAATTCCTGAATTAAAAAGAAATCTCGTATCTCTAGTGGTTGAACCAGCATTGATTGCAACTGGTCATCTAAAAATAGGTTTGGATTTGCATTTAGTGCTTTGCAGATTAATGAGAAGATTGCCAAACTCATATTTGTATGAATTTCATTTTCTAATTTAGATAAATACGATGCGGTGACGCCAGTTTTGTTTGCTAACTCTCTTAAAGATAATCCACGGTCTGAACGTAAAATTCGTATGATGTTACCACAGCTAAGTTTTCCAATTTCTTTTGACATAGATATTACCTCCAATAATGTCTCGGTTAGAGAACCCCTTTTTTCTCGAAAGATTTTTCATTATAGATAAAAGTGAAAATAATTATTCCTATGTATAAAAGAATTATTGAAGATTTATTAAACTGTTATAAAAGTATTAAATGCTATACGATAGTGTACTTATTAAAGATTTTAATAGGAATTAATGTATTAATAATTATGAGCTACTAAAGAATTATATACAAAATCTACCACCTATGATGGCAACCATTTGTTTTCTAATTTAAATTGCCTTGCGGAAGGTCTGTAGTTGGGGGCTTCTGTTTTTGTGCTTATGTTTACATAGTAGGGTCTATATGGTAATTTATAGGTAATTATTGATAAAGGTGGTAAAAAAGTGAAGTGGATTCATGTTTTAGGCATCGTTATTTTAACAGCAATATTGAGTATAAGTGGTACGTTTTTGATTATGAAAAAGAACTCTGACAACGAAACTACTAAAACCGAGAGAGAATCAGATAGGGGTCACTCAAATTCAAAAGGCACTGCTAAAAAAGAGTTTGTATCAACAGTGGATACAAGCGGTATGGGGTGGGAAAATGCTACTTATTCCAAAAGGATTGATGAATGGAAAAGTGGAGATGAACCCTTCGTTGACAATCTAGTATCAGAAGTGCTTCAACAGATGGCGCATCAAAAGATTATCGCTGAACTGAAAGAAGGTTCTATTATGATTACGCCAGAAAGAATCAACATTCTATTACAGATGGTCGAAGCAAACAAAGATAACTATGAAAATTATGAAACGTACCTTGATATATTACAACGTTGGAAAAAGGGTGATTTTTCAACAGTTGATGATCACCATAATGTTTTGATGCGTAAGCAAGGGGGCAAACTCCCAGAAGGTGCAGCGACAGGTATTGCTTCAGAAGAACAAGAGAAGGATTATATATTCCAAGTCTTTTCTAAAGAGGTAGATGCAGTTTTTGGAACGACAGAAAAGCGTAATTAAATTATGTTTTTTCATAAGGAAGGCAGTAATGACAAGGGTTTATTCTTTGCTATTACTGCCTTCTTCTAATGGCAAGTAAAGTAACAATGTATGAACATGAATAAAACTTTTAAAAAAAGGTTGTTAAATCGAATAATATTCCCCTTAGGATGATAACCTCTCTGCTATTCTGCTTCCTCTCACGTGGAAATATTGTTTAACAGTGTATGAAGGTCAATTGTACGTTTTAAATATCTTATATTCTCATCATTTGATAAGGAAGAGGTGAACCATAACATTGCTATTTGTGAGATATTTAATCCTTCAATATACATTAGTTTCTTTTGAATCTCTTCTATCATTTTTTCAGAATGGTAATCTTGCAAGGTTAAATACAACTCACCAATTAAATGTTTTTTGATTGTCATTAATTTAGTGACATGTGACTTTCGAAGCGTGATTGTAATATCATTTCCTTTTAACATGTGAAAAACAGCTCCTGTTTTGTAAGATTTCAACATTGTATACAAATGAGTAGTTAAATATAACTGCTATTTAAGTAGATGTACGCCACCAAATACATCGTTTAGTATATTTAGATTCAGGATTTCTATTTCATCTAAAACAAGGTTCTCTACAAAGTTTTTATATTTTTGAGTATTCCTCAATTTATTCTCCAATTGCATATCTTCAACAATAAGTTTGAACTGAATCGTAAATCCTTGAGGTGTGTCTAAAATATAACTAAAGTATTCACGGATTTGTTTAATGTTTTCTTCTAACTTTGGAATGTAGTTATATTTTTGATTGATATTGAAAATATAGATGATGGGGCCATGAAAGCTAACACGAGATTCAACTTTATTTTCAATGACCCAACCACCGAGGTAAATATCCCGCGCTTGCATAGCATTCAAATTGAAATTGTAGTAATAAAGTGGCTTTTCGATTGCCTTAACGTTTTGCAATTTTTGTATATTTGTCAGGCGTATTCGCTCTAACTCCTCAATTTCAAATCTAATTTTCTCCCAGCTATGCTTATATGATTGTATGCTTAACAGATTAGTCAAAATATGATGGTTTGATTTATCTTTAGCTAAAAGAGTAGTTCTTTTAGCAATCTCCTCAATATACAGGTCTAACGATTCTACAACTTCTAGTTGCATAAGATTGTACAATAATACTGCATTGATATAGGCACTTTTAACCGCTTTTGATGTAGTAAAAGTAATACTGGCTACAGACGCTCTTTCTTTACATGTTAAATAGTAAATAGCAAATTTTTTTAAACGAATGATATGACGATTACAGTAACGATGAATATGAATAATATCTGCATCTTTTAAATCCTTTAGAGCAAGAATGAATGCTTTTTCAGATATTGCAAAAAATTGCTGTAGGTATTGTTTTAATTGTGTACGCCACATGATGCCTTTTCCCAGATGATAAATGATTTTTAAAATGACACTGTATTGTTTAGCGACTTTCTCTTTCTTTTGTATTGTTATCATACAGATTCCTCCTTTCTATTTAAGTAGTAAAAATCGATTGGACAGTTAACCATCTCTGCAAATATCTTTTTGGCTTTAATGTCCTCCACTGAATAATTTGACGTAATAACCTCGTAAAGACAAAGCCTACCATCCAATATATATCCTCCATCTGTTGGGCTAATCTGCTTTCTTCGGATTAAGTCCTCGATTTCATCAGCTCTTGCATATTGTTGTGTTTCTTCATAAATCTTTAACGTTTGGTACAAAACATTTTGAAGTTCCTTTTCTGTTTGCCAAGTCAGACGCACTCCTAATGGCAAATTCATATATTTTTCTGCAACAGCTAAATCATGTATTACAGACGAGGAACGATAAAAGTTTGTAATATCAAATTGTTTTGCTAATCTTTGTCCTCTCTGCGTTAATGCATAGAAAAAAGTAGACATATCTTTTTTTACAAATGTAGCTGTCTTATTTATATAGCCATTTTTAATGAAGGTTAGTAACCGGTGATTTGAGATGTACTGAAGAATATGCTCTTTTAGCAGCACACCACATGACCGTAAAGCTTGAAGCAAGTAAATGTCGTTTTGGTAGATTGAATGAATATTTTTCATTTGCATAACCCCTCGTATATTAGTAGTAAGAGCTCTTTCCGATAGAATTTCCAGTTGATCCGGACAACTGGGGAATCTGTTGGATTTCCTATAGGAGATAGTCG